>JBAYJH010000199.1:0-8997 GCA_041665185.1 Sterolibacterium sp. | reverse complement strand
CGCGCGCTGGCCGGCCTACAGGAATCCGCCATCAATCCGGCGATGAAGGCCGTCATCCAGGATGTACGCGAGGGACTGGATTCCGGCCGCGAGTTCTCTATTGCGCTGGGGCGCCATCCGACAGTTTTCACTCCCTTCTATCTGTCGATGGTGCGGGTCGGCGAAATGACGGGGCGGCTGGAGGAAGTCTTCATCCGCTTGTTCGACCATATGGAGTTCGAGGCCTTCATGAAGCGCCAAGTGAGTTCGGCGTTGCGTTATCCCACCTTCGTCATCATCGCCATGGTGGTGGCCCTGTTCGTCATCAACATTTTCGTGATTCCGGCCTTCGCCAAGGTCTTCGCCGCCTTTAAGACCGAACTGCCGCTGATGACTCGCATCCTGATGGGCTTCTCGAGTTTCATGGTGAACTATTGGTACTTATTGTTGGGCGGGATGGGCGCGGCGATATTCTCTTTCCGCCAGTGGGTCGGCACCACCGCGGGTCGCCTAAAGTGGGATGAGGTCAAGCTGGACATCCCGATTGCCGGGCAGATCATCCGCAAAGCGACGCTGGCCCGCTTCGCCCGCAGTTTCGCCCTGGCCATGCGCAGCGGCGTGCCGATCATCCAGGCGTTGACCACGGTGGCCGCCACGGTCGATAACGACTTCATCGCCAAGAAGGTGGAGGAAATGCGCGAGGGCGTCGAGCGCGGCGAAAGCGTCTTGCGTGTCGTCGGCAAAGCCGGCGTATTCACCCCGGTGGTGATGCAAATGATTGCCGTCGGCGAGGAATCCGGCGCGCTCGAAGAGATGTTGGAAGAAGTGGCCGGCATGTATCAGAGCGAGGTCGAATACGAACTCAAGACCTTGTCGCAGAAGATCGAACCGATCCTCATCGTGTTTCTTGGCATTGTCGTCATGATTCTGGCGCTGGGCATCTTCCTGCCGATCTGGGATCTCGGCAAGGCAGCGACTCATGCGGCAGGGGAACTCAAGAAGTAACCGGGTGCCCTGGCCAAATGGTAAATTATGGCCCTTGGCAAAGCTCTTCTATGGGTGTCGTCTGGAGACAGTCCGGGAGTTATTTACGGCTGCTCACCGGCTATCATATGAAGTTGGAAACCATCTGGCGCATTGCATTAGGTGTAGAGTCGGAATCATTGACTTGTCAAAAGTCGGAAGAAAGGGGTAGATTCAATGCTTGTCTTGCCTTTGCCTCCATATGCAATCGTTATTATGAAAGACGATTTCCGTATTCTCGGTGGCGGCCGATAGCATGAAGGCTACTAACCAGGCGGGTTTCACCCTCATCGAACTGGGGATCGTCATCACTATTATCGGCACCCTCGCCGCCGTGGCCGCACCCCGTTTCATCGCCATGCAGCGCGATGCCCGCGTCGCCAAGCTGTATTCCGCGCGCGGCGCCGTCAGCGTGGCATCGACACTGGTGCACATGGCCGTCATTGCCAAGAACGGCGTTCCCGACCCCTTCCCTTGCGCAGGCGGCGGCTTTGCCGACAACCGGCCCGGTGGCGTCACTCTGGCTCAGCTTGCGGCCAAGTCCGGAACAAGCAGCCCCCAGCAAAACTCGGCAGCACCCGGCTCCGTCTGTTCAGAACATGGGTTGATCGCGACCATGTACGGTTATCCCGTGACCACTGGAGTTCCCGCACAAGGTAATCCGGGCATTGTTGCAGCCGCGGGCTTGTCCTCAGTATTCAATGTGACCACAGATATCCTTCAGAAAGAAGGCTATGAAGTGACCGTGTCGGGACCAGACACGATATTTCAGGGCCAGGGGGCGCCGGACATGGCGAATTGTCAATTCGTCTATACCCAGGCGCTTTCACCCATAATTCCGGCGCAAATTTCCGTGGTAACTACTACAGGTTGTTGAGTTTGTTCCGTTAATAGCGAAAAGCATCCAGCCGGGCCAATAGTAACGACCAGATATTCATATGAATATATTGACTGAAATCTTGACCCAATCCTTCCTGATGTTCCTGTGGATCGGTAGCGCTATTGGAGTCTTGGTCGGTGCAGGGCTGTTGTTCAAACCGCAACAAATCTTGAAGTTGAACCAATATTCGTCACGCTGGGTTGGTGCGGGCCACTTCTCACAGATGCTGGATCGACCCCGCTGGACCGAGCGGTATTTCTATCGGCATAGCCGTCCGGTTGGCGCGGGCATAGTTGTTGGCGCTCTAATTGTTCTTTACACTTTTCTCTTCAGTTATAACCCGAGAAGGCTATCCGCCTTAGTACCGCGAGACTATTGGTGGCTATCGGACGCCCTGACCGGGATGATGTTGGTCGGCGGCATGTTATCGGCGCTCGTCGGCATCATAGTCCTGGTCAGGCCCAGCCTGTTGCGTGATATCGAGAAATCCGCCAATCACTGGATCTCCACGGAACGGCTACTTACTCTGTTCAACAGCATGCACTTTTCAGCCGACCAATCGATCCTTCGCCATCCCCGCCTTGCCGGTGTGCCCATCCTGCTTGGTAGTCTGTACATCCTTGTCGTACTTGGCTATTCCTTTTTCCGGGGTGCTTGGAAGTTGTGGCAGTAAGTTGCAATACTTGGTGCTTTATGTTAATAATGGCGGCTCAGGAGTTGCGGCTTCTGGAATTGGGTTGCGGCCCTAACTGTTAAGGAGAGTTATTATGAGTAAGCGACATGAACAATCTGGCTTTACCCTGATCGAGCTGGTGGTAGTGATAGTGATACTCGGCATCCTCGCAGCCACGGCGCTGCCGAAGTTTGTCGACCTGAAGGCAGACGCGGCCCAGGCAGCGACAGACGGCGTGGCGGGAGCGCTTGCGTCCGCCGCTGCAACCAACTACGGGGCACGAATTGTTGATACGAACAAGGGCTCGGCTGCCACTGTTTGCACCGATTTCGGGGGGCTCCTGCTCGGCAGCGTGCCTTCGGGATACTCGATTACCGCCGGCGCGGTCGGCACCTTGGGCATCACCGCGGTCTGCACGGTAAGCAATACCGCGAACTCCAAATCATCCAATTTCACCGCCATCGGCGCTTAACTGATCTTGTTCGTAATTGGTGGAAGAAGGCCCGTCCTCGGACGGGCCTAATTTATGTTTGGGTTCATCTCAGGCAAATCGTTGCGCAATGATGCCGGCGCAATGATAGTGGCATTTGCCCAAACCTGCCCTCCCCCTGCGAAGCTAGGCAACAAGCCGATCCCGGAAAACAAGGTTCGCGAGTCCCTGGATGCGCTTTATCAAACGGTGGGCGCCTATACCCGCGAGCATCGTCTGGGTATCCTCGGGCGCGCCCGCATGGCGAAGGCATTGCAGGAGGAAATGAGACGGCATGAATATCCGGATGATTTGGTCAGCCGGATGGTGAATGCGGTCACGGTCAATGCCCTGGTAGCGCCGACCCGGCGCTGACGGGTTTTCTACTGCGCGCCTGCCTGGCTGCGCTGCCCTGATGAAAACAAGCCTTAAGGATCTTGGAATAGCACGGCTGCTACGCTGGGGCAGCGCCTTGCTGGCACGTTCCGGCCATGCCGCACTCGCGGCCCAATTCTTTCGCGCGGCTGACGAGTTGTCCCCGATTGCCGTACCCCCGTTCGTCTATGCTCGAGCCCTCTGGCAGGAGGGACAATATGAAGATGCAAAGTCGGTGTTGGGAAGAATCCTTGCCGTAATACCCACCCATGCTGAGGCGAATAACCTGTTGGGGGTTTTATGTCTCGAAGAAGACCGGCTGGAGCCCGCGAGGCTACTGTTCCTGAAAGCGCTGGCAAGCCGTCCGGATTGGGAAGTGGCTCACAACAATCTCGGAAATGTCCATCGCGCCAGGGATGAACTCGCAGATGCCGAGCGCTGTTATCGCTTGGCGCTCAGCTACAAGAGCGACTATGTCGAAGCCCTGACCAATCTGGGCATCGTTCTCAGCCTCCAAGGCCAGAATGACGCCGCAGAGGCTTACTGTCGCCGGGCAGTCAACTTGGCCCCAGGCTTTGCCGGCGCACACTGCAATCTCGGCAGCGTTCTATTGAGTCTCAACCGATCAGGCGAAGCGGTGGCCGCTTACCGCGAAGCGCTCCGCATCCAACCCGACATACCGGAAGCGCTGGTCAACCTTGCGCTCATCCTGGAGGATGGTGGTTACCTGGCGGGGACCATCGATTACTATGAGAGGCAGTTGGCGCGTCGGCCGGGCAACTACCTGGCAAACGTCAGGATTGCCCAGGCTTTGCAGGCTCTCAGGCGCTGGGACGAAGCGCGCGAGAGGCTGGCAAAAGCCCTTGAGCAAAAGCCCGAAGCCGCCGACGCCTTGTTCGTCCTCGGGGTCAATTTCGGGCACATCGGCGACATCCCCGCTTGCCTGGAAACCTTGAATCGGCTGTTGGCTGCGGGCCCCCATGCAACAGCCCAGATCGCAAGCGCCTTCAGCTCGATGTATCTCGAGGATTACTCTGGCGAGCAATTGTGTTCCAGATATCGGGACTGGGCCGAAAGCTATGCCACCAGGCCGCAATTCCCACTGAAACCCAAGGAAGCCGCACGACCCGAACGACGGCTTCGCGTCGGCTACGTGTCGCGAGACTTCGCCCGCCATTCGGTGGCGTACTTTCTCGAACCGATACTCAGGTTTCACGACCATGAGCGCTTTGAAATATATTGTTATTCGACCCTGATAAGGGGAGACAGCTTTACCGATCGGTTCAAGGAACAGGCGGATGTCTGGCGTGATATCTCGACGCTGTCGGAAAACGACGTAGTGAATATTGTCTGGCAAGACGACATAGATATCCTCGTCGATCTTTCCGGCCACACGACAGGAAATCGCCTGGGCGTATTCGCCTGGAAACCGGCCCCGCTACAGCTTAGCTACCTTGGACATCCCGCCACCACGGGACTCACCGCGATCGACTACCGCCTCGGCGACTCGATTACCGACCCGACCGAATTGACTTCGGCACACTATGTCGAACGCCTATGGCAGCTTCCCGGCTGCTTCTTGACCTACCAACCGCCGGACGATGCGCCTACGATTGAGCCAGTTCCTTCAGTCGAGAAAGGTTACGTGACCTTTGGCAGCTTCAACAATGCGGCCAAGATCAACGACTCCGTGGTTGAGTACTGGGCGGAAATTCTCGCCTCGACGCCGAAATCCCGGCTCCTTCTCAAGGCCTATGGCTTTGGTTCAGCGCGCGGCCGAGAGCGCCTGATCGAGCGCTTCGCGGCCCACGGTATTGCCCCGGGTCGTCTTGACCTGATGGACTGGGCCGACGACCTGCCGAACCACCTTGCGCTCTACCGTGAGGTGGATGTTGCTCTGGATCCGTTTCCCTACAACGGCACGACGACCACTTGCGAGGCTCTCTGGATGGGCGTGCCTGTCGTTTGTATGGCGGGACAGCGCCATTCTGCACGCGTCGGTGCGAGCCTTTTGACAGCGCTGGGCTTGGCAGACCTGTTGGCCACGAATCGGCGGGACTACGTCGATATCGCGGTGGCGCTTGCCGGCGATTCAGCGCGGCTCGCGGCATTGCGCAGCGGTTTGCGCGAAACGATGAGGGCGTCCCCGCTGCTTGATCACGCCGCATTCACCCGCAAGTTCGAACAGGCTTACCGGGAAATGTGGCGAGAATACTGCCGCATCCGCGCAGAAGATCCGGTCGAAAGCAACGCTGCCGGACCCGGAGAAGTGAAAACCGTGACCTTGGATCTTGCGGGAATCGCGAAGATCTGCTTACCCGATTCCTATGAGGTGATGACCCGGTATGTGGTCGACGAACAGGGCGACTGGTTCGAAGAGGAGATCCACTTCGTCAGAAAGCTCTTGATGCCTGGACAGGTCGCGATCGACGTGGGAGCCAACTACGGCGTCTATACCCTCTCCATGGCGGCGGCGATTGGTTCGGCGGGCAAGTTGTATGCGTTCGAGCCGGACGGCGTGACCGCGCATCAACTGCGCGCCAGCGTCGAGGCAAATGGATTCGATCAAGTTGAGATTATCCAGCGTGCGGTATCGGACGTGGCAGGGAGGGGCCGTTTTGAAGTCTCCGAGAATGCGGAACTAAGCCGCCTTCTCGCGGACGACGAAACGTCCGCGAGAAGTGTTGGCGTCGACACCACGACCCTTGATCGCTGTAGAGATGAGTTGCAGTGGGACCGCATCGATTTCATCAAGATAGACGCGGAAGGTCAGGAGCCCCATGTCGTTCGCGGCGGGAGTCGATTGCTGACGGATCTTTCTCCGCTGGTCATGGCCGAGTACAAGCACGGTGCCGAACTCAATCTCACCCTGATAGAGGAATTCGCCTGTCTGGGATATCGCGCCTACCGATTGATTCCCGGCTTGGGATTGCTCGCTCCGGTAGCGGACATGGCCGTGCTCGACCCCTATCTTCTCAACCTGTTTTTCTGCAAGGATAGTCAGGCCAATGCGTTGTGCGTTCGCGGCCTGCTGGTGCCGCATGACGGCGCATCCACGCGGGATTTCCCATCACAGGATCAGGGGGGGGCAGATCGCCATGACGATCCAGACCGATCAACCAAGCCCGCGAACTCACTGGCGACAAACACCACGACGGCCGAAAACCAACCCACCGGGAATCAGGCAGAAGTCACGCTGGATCTATACGCAAGAGCCCAGCGGACCGATTTGCCACCACAGGATCGCCTGACGGCCCTAACCCGATCCCTTCGCCATGCGGAGTCCACGGCCTTGGCTAGTCCGACGATCTCCAACCGCATCACGCTTGGAAGAATTCGTTCTGACTACGGTTTGCGGAACGATGCCAAGGGTCTGTTGGCGGAAATACTGACCGACCTACAGCAGCATCGCGATCTGGTTTTGGATAGCCCGTTCCTTTCTCCTTCCAGGCGATTCGAGGGTATCGAGCGACGTGGGGAGTTGAGAGACTGGACGATTGCCGCGCTTGCCGAATGGCTGGCATCCAATATCGGGTATTCGTCATTCTTTACGGCCGGTGATTCGTTGCGATACCTACAGTTTGTTCGGCAGACGGGTTATCTTGAAGCCGACGTGCAGCGCCGAATTGATCTGATCTTGGCGCGTCGGCGATCGACAAGGATGTCCGTGCCGCCCCGCTAATTGCCTAGACTGGTGACGTCGGCGTACTCGAAGCGCACGATTCTTGGCGAAACCTGCGCCGACTCTGGCATGTCGGCCTCGACAAAACCTAGCTTCTTCAGCAATGACTTCATCTGGACCGAATTGGGAAGGCAGTCGGCCACCACCGAGCAGCCACGCGGAAGTTTACCTAGCGCCGTCCGCAGCATCAATTCCCCCCATTCCCTTGCCCCGGAATTCGTTGTGTACGCCGCACATGCAGATTTCAACCGCATCGTGCTGACTGGCTTCATACCGAAGAATGACAAATCCGGCAAATTCGCCAGCAACGCTCAGAACCTTCATTTCCGCCCGGTGCCGTATCCCGTCGGGCAGCCTGATTTGGCCGTTCTTCCACAATGAGAACAACTGCAACCCCAGTCCGGCCATATAGCGGGGCCGAGTATAGAGATTGGAAAAGTGCCTGTGGTGGCTGCCAACCTGGATCAGGCTAAAGATCGGCGCAATATCCCGTAGCCTGGTTTCGCCGAGAACAGGGTGGGTGGTTTGCGTAAGCTTGGAAGGCATCAGCATGCCGGTACTCAAATGCTGGCCGGATTGGGAAAGGTGGCTACTAATGTCCGAATCCACATAGTACGATTCGGCTTAGGGAACAAGTCAATTTGCGCCACAAACCGACCATCGAAACGGCGACTATTGAACAGCGGCCGCATGGATTCTCTACGCCGATCTGAGCATCTGGTCACCGAAATACATGGCCATCCCCAGGGCAGGGAAGAGGATGATGAAACCGGCTGTTCTCGGAAAAGCCGCGACCCATTGGTCGAGCGTCAAGTAAGCCTTTTCGGCACCTGGAGCAATTCTCCGCGTCGAAATCCAACGGCCGCCGATATTTTCCACGGCTTTCAAGGTATCCGGGGAAATGAGCATCAGAATCCCCACCATGATCGAGGCCGTGCAAGTGACCAGGAGGAAGTACCGCACACTCTCGACGATCCAGAAAATATATCCAGGAGGAAGTTTGGTGTTAAACAAGGTAACAATCGCCGCATTGCCAGCCCCGGTGAGTAATCCGTAATCCGAGTACACCGCGCCGAAGACGAAGATGACGCCAATCGGCAGCCGGTACTTCAAGAAGAATTGACTGCTATCACGGGGAACCGCCAGCGGCTTGGTTGCGTTCCGGGTCGATACGGAATGATTCAACGTGTCGAAAAGGCGGAATATCCATGCGCTCTTGAAAATCAAACCTAAACCGATCACCACCGCAGCAAGGCCACCGATAAAGAAGAACAGGACAAGAGCCGGGGCGACCAACTGATCGAAGACGTAACTGTTCAAGTGCGGCACGATGTACCTCCAGTTCGGACCACAATCCTGTCTGATTAGGCAAGATGTGGCCGGATATTTTTTGCAAGGATCCAATACCCCAGAATCAGGAGCGGGCACCAATGGTTGATTATGGACAGGCTGTTTTGTCAGGTCAAGTGGCAATTCCGATCATGGGTCGGTCAGCCATGAGAGCTCGATTGGGAAAGCCTGACTGCAAGGCCGTGACGACAATTGCGTCGACGAGCAGGGATTGCGGAGTGATGCCGGACATGGCTATTTTCGTGTTGGCCTGCTGCGAACCATGAATCACGCCAGTTCCTGGGTCAAGACAGGTTGCCACACCGTCGAACAAGGGGCGTTCCTGGTTGTACAATATCATTATGGAAGTCCGTCAATGCCTCTGAACGCAGCCAGGCGCAAACTCATCACATCACCTGCCACAACAATTGGGAGGGCGGAGAGTCGCGGCTTTACGCTGGTCGAGTGGCTGATCATCGTCGCGGTGGTCGGCATCCTGGCCGCGGCTGCTTTCCCGGTTTACAAGACGTACACCATCCGGCCAAAATTTTCTGAAGTGGTGCAAACCCTCGCACCCTATAAAGCGG
>JBAYJH010000198.1:0-9066 GCA_041665185.1 Sterolibacterium sp. | reverse complement strand
GGTACTTGATCTTCATGCCCGCCTCCCGTTACGAAAGGCTTCAGCCTACGATCAGCGCCGGTTCTGCCTTCAGCGAAAAACACAACCATTTACCCATCAATTCATGAATGACTCAGTACTAGGTTCGTCAGCCGCAAGTAAAGATCGAACAGGAACGCGACACGCTCGCCGTCGCTGTTCCATTTACGCTTGCCGTCGTCCGCCGCATAGGCGGCGTCCACGGCGCGGTCGAGATGCTGGTGGGCCTTGGTCAAGGCGGGCGGCATCAGGTCGGGATCGTAGAGCGTGGCAAGCGTCGTCGCCGGGTCGCGGGCGAACTCGGCGGCGCGAGCATCCAGCACGGCTTGTGCGGCAGCTTCCACCTCGGCCGGCTGATTTTCGGTGGGAGCCGTGGGCCAGGGGAAGTTGTTGTAAACGATCTGGGCAGAGTAGCGATAATCGCTTTTCAATCGGCCTGCGACATAGCGCACCCAGGCATTGTGCATCGTCGAGGTGAGGACGCCGAAGTGGTAAAGCGTAGCGTCCGGGATGCAGAGATTGCTGTCGCCTACGATGACATCCGGCTCGAGGAAGCCAATGGGAATGAACTGCCGCCGTTCGGAAGAATGCCGGGGAAACAGAATGTAGCTGCCGCTCGGCTGGCGAATCTCACCGAACAGGGTGGGTGTCGCGGCCAATGCCTTCGTGGTCGGGCGAGTACTGGCCAGACGTAATTTCTTCACTGCGGCCACACGCTCCGCGACCAAGGGCATCACCTTCAACTCCGCCGCTGGGCAGTCTTGGAGCCACAGACACCAGCGGGGCAGCTTGTTAATGAACTCGTCGGCGCTCATGAACGGTCGAACCCATTTCTTAGCCGCCGGCTCTTGTCGAATGAGTTCCCGCTTTTCGTCTTCAGACATCAGCAAGTGACCGCCGTCGTTGGGCATGCTGCCGAAGACGATAGGTGGCACCGGCGAGACGGGCTGGCGTCGGGAAGGCAAGACCGTTTCCGCCGCATCGACCAAGTAGGGATTGATGCTCTTCGCCACCACCTCGTGCGGCTCACCATCCACCGCGTCGTATTCGAATAGCCGCCGCTTGCCCGGAATGCCGGCGCCGAAACCGACGATCACGCAATGCACCGCCGCCTTGCCCGGCGCCTCGTTCATCCATTTGAAAGTGCGATGTGCAAATTGGATATGCAGGCCCTGGGCGAGCATCCAGCCCCACAGCACGCCGACCTGCTCGCCCTGAACGATGCTGTTGGTGGATACGAAAGCGCAGCGCACCGCACGGCGCGCCTTGGTGTCAATCTCGGCGGCGTCGAGGAACAAGTCGGCCATCGCCGACTCACCCTTGCCGAAGCGTACGTCCTTGAACTTCTTGCGGCCAGGTGTGGCCTGTTCCACCACCTGACCGAAGGGATTGGTGTCGGCGGTGAGATAGCGCGCGGCCTTGACGTACCAGCCGGTGACGAAATCCAATACCCCGGCGCCGTGAATGCCCGTCATGATGTGGGCCAGGTCGTCCTTCTGTTCGGCGCTCTGGTGTTGCTTGCCGACGAAGGGCGGATTGCCGAGAATGTAATTGAGCCGCGCGGGCGGCACGAAGTCGGCCCAATCGATGCGCAGCGCGTTGCCGTGGCGAATGTGGGCGCTTTTCACCAACGGAATGCGCAGGATCGGTTCGCCGAAGACTTCGCTGGCCTCGATGTTCATCTGGTGGTCGGTGAGCCACATGGCGACCTGGGCGACTTGGGCCGGAAACTCCTCGATCTCGATGCCGTAGAACTGGTCGACGTCCACGGTGATGGCTTGGTAGATGTCGCCCCAGCGCTGGCCGAGTTGTTCGGCGGCGCGCAGCACGTCGATTTCCAGCCGGCGCAGTTCGCGGTAGCTGATGACCAGGAAGTTGCCGCAGCCGCAGGCCGGGTCGAGGAAGGTCAGACGGGACAATCTTTTCTGGAACTCGAACAGCTTGTTCCTGTTGCTCTTGACCTGCTCGAACTCGGCGCGCAGTTCGTCGAGGAACAGCGGGCCGATCAGCTTGAGAATGTTGGCCTCGCTGGTGTAGTGCGCTCCAAGCTGGCGGCGACGGTCGCGGGCATCCAGTTCGATGACCGCCTGGAACATCGCGCCGAAAATGGCCGGCGAAATGGCGCCCCAGTTCATCGTGGTCAGCTCGATCATCAGGGCACGCATTTCGCGGTTGAACACCGGCGGATCGAGGCGCTCCTCGAACAGGCGGCCATTCACGTGGGGAAAGGCTTTGAGTATTTCCGGCAGGGATTTCTGCCGTTTGTCAGGGGACGTATTCAGTACCACGAAGAGGTGATGCAGTTCATCACCGAGATCGGAGCCATCTTCCGCGGTGTGGTTCTCGACCAAGTCCTGGAGTGCGTCCTTCGGCTGGAAAATGCCTGTGTCGTCGGCGAACAGGCAGAACAGCAGGCGCACCAGGAAGACTTCCAACTCGTGGCCAGAATAACCGTCGCGTTTCAATAGGTCGTGCAGATCGCCCATCTTCTGCACCGCCTCGACGTTGATCGGGTCTTCTTCCTTGACCTTCTGGCGCCGATAGCCGGCGATGAAACCGAAGAGGTGGATCTTGCGCGGGAACTCCTTGAGGCTGAGGGTGTGTTGCGTGCCTTCTTCCAGATCGTGCAGATGGACGTGTTGGAAGTCGGACACCACCACGTAGCGCGGCAGTTCCTTGTCCGTCAGGCCCTCGAAATAGTCGGCGGCCTGCTGGAAAGCGGCATCGAGATCGGCGCCGGCGCTCTTGTGTTCGGCCAGCAGCAGGCCCGGCCAGAAGACATCGATGCGGCCAAGGCCCGCATGCTTCAAGCGGCTGACGGTTTTCTCATAGACCGCAACGCGACGGCGCTGCACGCCGAAAACGGCGAAGAACTCATTCCAGAAAGTCTGCGCCTCGGCGCGCTCGCTGGTGGCCGCTCCCCAGTCCTTTGCGAACTTTTGGGCGTTGGCGCGGATGTCGGACCAGGAGAGGGGCATGGGCGATCTTCGGCGTTATGAAGATCGCATCTTAACCCGAGATGCCACAAGCAAGCTCAAAACTCCAGCGGGTCGACATCCAGATGCCAGCGCAGATCCCTCGGCGCCTTGAGTTTGTACAACTGCTCGACCCAGGCTGTCAGGAAGGCTCGCAGCGCCGGACGACTGGCCGACTCGGTGAGCAGTTGCGCGCGCTCCAGGGCCATGACGCGAAACAGGCGCATCGGCACCGGGTCGTAGAGACTCACGCCGGCGGGCAGCAGGGTGCGTGCGGCTTCGACAGCGGTCTTGAGGAAGGCCAGCGAAGTTTCGAGTTGCCTGGCCTCGGCGCGCAACAAGGCCTGAAAAGTGAAGGGCGGAAAGCCGGCGGCGCGCCGCTCGGCGAGCTGACTGGCGGCGAAGCGGGCGAAGTCGTGTTTTTCGAGGGCTTGATACAACGGGTGCGCCGGATATTCGGTCTGGATCAGCACTTCGCCGGGCAGCGCGGCGCGGCCGCTGCGACCGCCGACCTGCATCAACTGGCTGAGGAGGCGCTCCGGCGCGCGGAAATCGGCGGCGAACAGCGCCGCGTCGGCGCCGACCACGCCGACCAGGGTGAGCATGGGAAAGTCGTGGCCCTTGGCCAGCATCTGGGTGCCGATCAGGATATCGGCGCGGCCGCCGTGGATGGTCTCCAGGATCGCCTGCCATTTGGCCGGGGTGCTGGCCGAATCGCGGTCGACGCGCAGGATGCGCGCCGCCGGAAAACGCGCGGCCAGCGATTCTTCGAGCCGCTGGGTGCCGCGGCCGAAGGGATGAATGTCGACGTTGCCGCAGCCGGGGCACTGCCGGGGGATGGCTTCCTCGCAACCGCAGTGATGGCAGCGCAAACGCTTGTCCGCCAGATGCACCACCAGATTCGCCGCACAGCGCCGGCAGCGGCTCACCCAGCCGCAGGCGGGGCAGGCCAGCACCGGCGCGTAACCACGCCGGTTGAGGAAAATCAGGCTTTGCTCGCCGCGTTCCAGCCGGGTGGCGATGGCTGCCAGCATGGCGGCGCTCATGCCGTCCTGAAGTTTTTCGCGGCGGGTGTCGATGCAGCGCACCGTCGGCGGCGCGATGGCGACGGCGCGCTGGGTCAGTTCCAGCAGCTTGTAACGACCCCCGTCCCGGCGCGCATGGTAGAAGGTTTCCAGCGACGGCGTCGCCGAACCCAGCACCACGGGAATGCCCCGTTGATGGGCGCGCCACACCGCGACATCGCGCGCCGAGTAGCGCAGACCTTCCTGTTGCTTGAAGGACGAATCGTGCTCCTCGTCGATGACGATCAGGCCGAGCCGGGGCATCGGCGCGAACACCGCCAGGCGCGTCCCAAGCAGGATGTCGGCGCGGCCTTCGAGGGCGTCGAGGAAGCCGCGCGCCCGCGCCGCATCGGCCATGCCGCTGTGGGCGGAAACCACCCGTGCTTGCGGAAAACGCTCGGCCACGCGGCCTTCGAGTTGCGGCGTCAGGGCGATCTCCGGCACCAGCATCAGCGCCTGTTTGCCTTGCGCCAGGACTTGTTCGATCAGGCGCAGATACACTTCGGTCTTGCCGCTGCCGGTGATGCCATGCAGCAGGAAGGCGGCATAGCGGCCGAATCCGGCGGCAATCGCATCTACCGCAACGAGTTGCTCCGGATGCAGCACGGGCAGGGTCGGCGCCGGTGCTTGAGTTTGTCCAGGCTTGGCTTTGCGTTTCGCCGGCAGCTTGCCGCGCCGCAGATGCGGCGGCAGGGCCAGGGTCATGACCTCGCCGAGCGGATGCTGGTAATAGCGGCTGCAAAAATCCGTCAGCGCCAGCCAGTCCTGCGGCAACGCCGGCAACCCGCGCAAGATTTCGCCGGCCGGCTTGAGCTTGTCCGGTGCTTGCTCGCTGCTGTCGGCGAGCGCGACGATGACGCCGATCTTCTCGCCGCTGCCGAATGGCACCCGGACGCAGCGGCCGACATCTTCCGGCTGCGCATCCGTCGACAGGTAATCGAACAGACGCGGCAGCGGAATATCCAGAGCGACTCGTAGAATCTTCATGCTTCCTTCAACGATCAGATGCTTGCCTGACTATCGTCGATCCAACTTTGGCATTACCTTCTAATCCATTGCCCGCAAAGGAAAATGCCTTTACCCACCGCCCCTGTGGATAGATTTGTGAGCAATTCCCGGGATATTCGCGCAGATCGGCCCCAGACAAGGCGATACGCCTAAGTAAGCGATTTCTAATGCCAATAATCGTATTAATAATCAATGGCATGCAGCGCCTGTAAATATTCCCGGGGGAATGGGCCGGATAATTCCTGGTGGACCGCGTTTCTGTGCATAAGTCAAGCACTGGCGCCGGTTTCGGGGGGCAAACCGGCCTTGATTACACGGCGATCCAACCGAACCCTCTGGTCAGACCGCCGAATCCGGCGAGGATTAAGGCGTGTGAAATCGCCTGCTGTATTCGTGAACTGTGTTTACCAACACGGACACATTCTCGGGCGACGTGAATTGGGATATGCCATGGCCCAGATTGAAGACGTGCCCACCGCCCGGACCGGCCGAATGAAAATCATCAAGGACTCGCCTGGCTTCGGCGGCGATCGCTTCGGGCGAGGCAAATAGCGCGACCGGGTCGAGATTTCCTTGCAGGCAGATACGGTCGGCGACGCGCCGGCGCGACTCGCCGAGGCTGGAGGTCCAGTCCAGGCCGACCGCATCGCAGCCGATGGCGGCAATGTCCTCCAGCCACTGTCCGCCGCCCTTGGTAAACACGATGCTGGGTACCCGCTCGCCGTCATATTCCTTGATCAAACCGGCGACGATGCGCTGCAAATAAGCGAGAGAGAATTCGCGATAGGCCCGGTGCGACAGCGCGCCGCCCCAGGTGTCGAAAATCATCACCGCCTGGGCGCCGGATTCGATCTGGGCATTGAGATAGGCGATCACCGAGCGGGTCGTCACGTCGAGGACATGATGCAGCAGGTCGGGACGATCGTAGAGCATGGTCTTGACGCGACGGAAGTCGTCCGAGGCGCCGCCCTCTATCATGTAGCAGGCCAACGTAAACGGGCTGCCGGAAAAACCTATCAAGGGTACGGAGTTGTCCAGCGCCTTGCGGATTTCCGTCACCGCGTCCATGACATAGCGTAGATGGTCATAGGGATCGGGCGGGGCCAGCGCACGAATCTCCCATTCCTCGCGCAGCGGTCGCTCGAATTTCGGTCCTTCGCCCTCGGCGAAATACAACCCGAGCCCCATCGCGTCGGGCACGGTGAGGATGTCCGAGAACAGGATGGCCGCGTCGAGCTCAAAGCGCGCCAAGGGTTGCAGGGTCACCTCGCAGGCCATGCTGGGGGACTTGCAAAGATTCATGAAATTGCCGGCTCGCCGGCGCGTTTCGCAGTACTCGGGAAGATAGCGGCCGGCCTGGCGCATCAACCAGACAGGGGTGTGTTCAACCGGCTGGCGCAGCAGGGCGCGCAGGAATGTGTCATTTTTTGGGCGGGTCATGAAGTCGGCAACCTTTGCGGGTTTTATGGTTGATGCATTTTACGCCCATATGCCGGACGAACGCCCGCCAAGAGGTTCTAGCCCTCCTCCTTCTTGCCCGGGCGCAATCCGAGATCCTTGAACTTGCGGTATAGGTGAGTCCGCTCCAGGCCGGTCTTTTCGGCCAGACGGGTCATGTTGGCGCCGTCGAGGCGGATGTGATGCTCGAAGTAGAGGCGCTCGAAGGTCTCGCGCGCTTCGCGCAGCGGCAACATCAGGACTTCGGGTGGCAGGCCGGCCGCGGCAATGCTGGTGGACCTGGCCAAAGTGATCAGGCGCAACACATCTTCGGGCAGAATCTCCTCTTCCAGGGCAGTCACGGTCAACGATTTCACGGCGCTCTTGAGCTCTCCGTAACCTCCCGGCCAGGCATGCTGGCGTAATGCATTGAGCGCCGCAGTGGAAAAACGCCGGGCGGAGACTTCCCCGGATTCGATCAGCTGGGTCAGGAGATGGCTGGCGATTTCCGGAATTTCGTCGCGCAGCTCGGCCAGTGCCGGCACGCCGAGCCAAACATCGAACAAGTAGTTGAGCTGCGGTTCCTCCCACCCCTGTGCCAGCAGCGCCGCCGTGTCCAGAGTCGTTGCGGCGACCAGCCGCAGCTCATATTTCTCCAGGCGTTCGACGGCGAAGATCAGATTCTTCTGTTGCAGGCGCGACAGATGTCCCAGTTCTTCGGCGAACAGCACACCGCCGCTGGCCGCCCGCAAGGCTTCCAGCGTCAGCGGGGCGCTGTCCTGCGACAGATCCAGCCAGGATTTTCCGGGGGTGTGCAAGGTTCGTGCGACCAACTCGACGATGCCGCCGGGTGCAGACCGGAACATCACCGACCGGCTCTTGGATGCCACCTGCTCCAGGCGCTTCCTGAGGTCGCGCAACGGTGCCGAGCGGACAAAGGCCGTCAGCGACAAGCTTCCGGCCGCCAGCATCGGGGCCTTGGCCAGGCCCTTCTTCACCGCACCGAGCAATTTCTGCAAGGCAATCGGCTTTTCCAGAAAATCCAGCGCACCGATCCGGGTGGCTTCGACGGCGGTGTCGATCGTCCCGTGCCCCGACATCATGATCACCGGCATGGTCAATTGGCCGCCGCCGGCCCATTCCTTGAGCAGGGTAATCCCGTCGGTATCGGGCATCCAGATATCCAGCAGCACCAGGTCTGGCCGACCCGCGCTACGCGCCAAGCGCGCAGCACCGGCATTTTCGGCCAGCCAGACTTCGTGGCCCTCGTCGGTCAGAATTTCCGACAGCAGTTCACGAATGCCCATTTCATCATCGACTACGAGTATTTGTGCCATGGTTTTTCTTGGAGCCTATTCAGTCATGCCGCCAACGGCAGCCTAATGGATACTTCCGCGCCGTGGGGCTTGCGGTTGGAGATTCGGACTTCACCGTGATGCTCATCGACTATCTTCTTGACTATCGCCAAACCCAGGCCGCTGCCTTTGTCCTTGGTGGTGACATAAGGTTCCAGGGCGTGCGGCAGGATCCGCGCCGGAAATCCGCCGCCGTTGTCGCTCACGCCCAGCACCACGCCCTTATCCTCACGCCGCGTGACGATGAGAATTTCCGGGCGGACAGCAGAGGCGGCGCCTTCCTCGGCCGCTTCTTCGGCATTGGTCAGCAAGTTGTGGATCACCTGCCGCAACTGCGTCGGGTCGCCTGTCACGCGCGGCAGGCCGGCGTCCAGTTCGGTTGTCAGCGTGGCGCGTGAATTCTCATAGAGGCCCAGCACTTCCATGACCAGGGCATTGAGATCGAGTGCCTGCAATTGCGCCGGCGGCGTGCGGGCATAATCACGGAAATCATTGACCATGTTCTTCATCGCCTCGACCTGATTGACGATGGTCCTGGTGGCGCGATCCAGCATCGCCCGGCCTTCCGGATCGAGCTTGTCGGCGAGCTTGAGTTGCAGTCGCTCCGCCGAAAGCTGAATCGGCGTCAGCGGATTCTTGATCTCATGGGCCAGGCGTCGCGCCACCTCTCCCCAGGCCGCGGAACGCTGGGCGGCGATGAGCTCGGTGATGTCGTCGAACACCACCACGAAGCCGCCGCCACCGGCTTCGGGCAAGGTCGAGCCCCGCAGCAGCAGCACCTGGGTGGCGCCTTCGCCAAGTTGAATGTCGATCTGACGCTGCCACTCCCTGCCGGGCAGTCCTTGCGCCGCAATGCCGTCGAAGCCGTCATGGATCGCCGCGACCAGGGTCGCGTGTCGCTTCCATCCTGACAATGGGATGCCATCCAGGGTGCGCAGATTGTCCTGGAGAATGGCGCTGGCGCCGTGATTGGTGGCGCGCAGCACGAAGTCGCCGTCAAAGGCCAGCACGCCTGCCGAGAGGTTGGCCAGGACGCTTTCCAGGTAGGACCGAGCGGCTTCGACCTCGCCGCGATGCCGCTCGGTCTCCTGGCGCGCATCGTCGAGCTGGCGGGTCATGCGATTGAACGACTGGGTCAACACACCCATTTCGTCATGCGTCTCCAGCGCCGCGCGCGGCGTGAAGTCGCCGGCCGCCACCGCTTGTGTG
>JBAYJH010000197.1:0-9128 GCA_041665185.1 Sterolibacterium sp. | reverse complement strand
TGATCGAAGTGCTCGCTGGCAGCCTGCAAATCATGCAAGTACGCATCGCCCGCAGCCGGCTGGCCGGCGAACCCGCCGATGTGATGTTGGCGCCGCGCCTGGGCCAGTTTCGCAGCATGGACTATCATCGCGGCGCCGAAGCCATCGCCGAAGGCTATGCTGAAGTCGAACGCATGCTGCCGGCGATTCGGCACGCGCTGGAGTACTGAATGGATGGTACTTTGATCGAGTCGATCGCGACGGTCGTCGGCAAGACGCATGTGCTGAGTGATGCATCCGAGATGGCGCCTTACCTGACGGACTGGCGAGGGAGGTACCGCGGCGATGCAATTTGCGTGGCGCGGCCGGGCAATAGCGCCGAAGTGGCGAGTGTCGTCGCCGCCTGCGCCAGCGTGGGCGTGGCGGTCGTGCCGCAGGGCGGCAATACCGGCTTGGTGGGCGGGGCCACGCCCTGTGCGCCGTCCAGCCATCCACGCGGCGAGGTCGTGGTGAGCCTGGTCCGCATGAACCGCATCCGAGCCGTCGATCTGGACAACAATACCATCACGGTGGAAGCCGGCTGCATCCTCGAACAAGTGCAAGCCGCGGCAGCCGCGGCCGGACGGTTGTTCCCGCTATCCCTGGCGGCGGAAGGCTCGGCGACCATAGGCGGCAACCTGTCGACCAACGCCGGTGGGGTGCAGGTGCTGCGCTACGGCAACATGCGTGACCTGACCCTGGGCCTGGAGGTGGTCCTGGCCGACGGCAGAATCTGGAACGGTCTGCGCGGCCTGCGCAAGGACAACACCGGCTACGATCTCAAGCACCTGTTCATCGGCGCGGAAGGTACGCTGGGCCTGATCACTGCCGCGGTGCTCAAGCTTTTCCCCGTGCCGCGGGCCAGCGCCACCGCCTGGGTGGCGCTGCGCGACCCGGCCGCCGCGGTGGTACTGCTCGGGCGCTTGCGCGAGCATTGCGGCGAGCGCGTAAGCGCCTTCGAGATCGTCGGCCGGCCGGCTATGGACCTGGTGCTGACGCATATTCCTTCGACACGCGATCCGCTGGCGGAGCGGCATGACTGGCAAGTGCTGGTGGAACTGACCGACAGCGACGTGGCGGCAAGGCCTGGCGAGATGCTGGAAGCCGTCCTCGCCGGCGAGGTCGAGGCAGGCCGCGTGCTCGATGCGGCGATTGCGCAGAACGAATCCCAGGCCAAGGCGCTGTGGAACTTGCGCGAGAATATTTCCGAAGCGCAGAGGATCGAGAGTATCAGCATCAAACACGACGTGTCGGTGCCGATCTCGAATATCGCGGAGTTCATCGCCCTGGCCGATGCCGCGCTCAGGCAAGCTTACGCTGGTGTCCGCATCGTCTGTTTCGGCCATATCGGCGATGGCAATCTGCACTACAACCTTTCCAAGCCGCAAGCACAGGAGAACCATGCCTTCATCGCCGAGACCGCAGCCATCAATCGTGTCGTGCATGATCTGGTGCACAGCCTCGGCGGCAGCATCTCCGCCGAGCATGGCCTGGGGCAATTGAAGCGCCAGGAAATACGCCGCTACAAGAGTGAAGTCGAGATGGACCTGATGCGGACGGTCAAGCAGGCGCTCGATCCGCGCGGCCTGATGAACCCCGGCAAGGTGCTCTGAAAAGTTTACTCCAAAGCGCTTTACACCCCTAGGAGGCTTACGTATAATGCGGCCTCTCTTGTGGGGGTATAGCTCAGCTGGGAGAGCGCTTGCATGGCATGCAAGAGGTCGGCGGTTCGATCCCGCCTACCTCCACCAAGTTAATGTTTCAGTATTGACCCTATCGTCTAGAGGCCTAGGACAATACCCTTTCACGGTATGAACCCGGGTTCGAATCCCGGTGGGGTCGCCAAGTTTCATCGGGGTTGCCAGCGCAGGGCAACCCCTTTTGTTTCAAGCGTCGAGCAGTTGAAGTCTGAGTTTGGGAGTGGTAGTTCAGTTGGTTAGAATACCGGCCTGTCACGCCGGGGGTCGCGGGTTCGAGTCCCGTCCACTCCGCCAACAAATCGGACGTCAGAAGGTCATTGGGCTATCGCGACTTCGAGGCGACACATTCCATGAACATGGCTACTTCGAATCCCTATCTGCAATTGCAGTAGCGATGTACGAGCACGACGCACGGACGCTGTTGCTTTCGTCTCGAATCCGGCCTATAAAGCAACTGTCGGAGTTGGTATTGCTAACCTAAAGGGGGAGCGACTATCGAGAATGAAAAAGGCAGGTGATCCTCGATAAGTGTTAGAAACCGGGATAACCGGAAGTCGGCGCGACATGCGCCGCTAAGAGACGCCGCGTATGCGGCGTTTTAGTTGCCGCCTTTCGACGGCTGGCAATCCCAAGGTCGTCCCCCAGCCGAAGGGGCAGTGGCGCCAGCGGATTGCTTGACTCGGTGGCTGTTCCGCTTATAATCCGCTTATATTGCAGCGCAGCATCCGATGCTCGACAGGCTATTCGCTTGATTGGGAACGTCGCCAGAGGCTGCGGCACCTTGCCGTTGATTTATTGTTTTATCTGACCGAGCGACCCCTGACGCTCGATTGATTCGAGAACCCGGATACCGGGTTCACCGCCGGGCCGGACATGCCGACCCCAAGTTGTTCTGGCACGGCCAGTGCCCAAACCCCCAAGGCACCCGCGACGACTGTCGCGAAGGAGAGCACATGAATGGAGCAATTCGATTGCATAAGTGGATGTTGCGCAGAGTCAGCCTCATCCTGAATCTTACCCATGACGGACAGGTGATATCGGCTCTGATAATGGGCCTGGTACTTGCCGCGCTGCTGGCCGGAAATCAGGCTACGGTGCACTCGCTGCTGTCGCCGATTGTCGCCGCCCAAGGCGATGTGACGAAGGCAGGAGCCGCGCGGGAGGAGGCCGATCCTGCCGCCGTTGAAAAACGAACCGCAATGCTGACGCCGGAAATGCGCGATGCCCTGGATTTTGTCTCCAAGCGCTATCGCGTTTCGGCCGACGCGCTCGCCCCGGTGTTCCGCGTCGCACAGGCCACGGGCCGGCGGATGAATCTGGATCCCCTGCTGATCATCGCGGTCATCGCCATCGAATCAAGGTTCAATCCGTTCGCGGAAAGCGTCGTCGGGGCACAGGGCCTCATGCAAATCGTGCCGCGCTGGCACCAGGACAAGATTCCGGAGGGTGGGGACAGGCTGACGATCTTCGATCCGGAGATCAATGTCCAGGTCGGTGCACAGGTTCTTAGGGATTCGATCCGGCGCATGGGCGGCCTGATTCCAGGCCTGCAATATTTTGCCGGGGCCGTGGATGACCAGGAGCACGGGTATGCAAACAAGATTCTCGCGGAAAAGCAGCGCCTGGAAACCGCTGTCAGGCGTGGCGGTAGCACCTGACCTGAAGCGCCTGTCCTGCGATTCCTTTGTCATTCGACGGGTAGCCTGACCGTCACCACAAGCATATCCGTGGTCGTCTGGACCGCCGGCGGCAGGGCCGTAAAGTTGCCGAGCTGTTTCAACGCCAGCAGGACTTTACGGTCAAGTTTCGGGTTTCCCGATCCACGGTCGAATTCGATGTCTTTGATGGTTCCATCCCGAAGTATCGACAGGGATACCGTCATCTCTGTCGGCGCTCTCGAAGTCGGGAAGGCGCCCTGCAAATGAATCCTGAGCCGACTCCGCAGGTTATGAAGATAGTACCTGAGCTCCGGCGCCGCGTCGGTTGATGCAACCTGAAGCTTGCGCTCGCGTTGGCGATATTTCTCAAGTTGCCGCATGACTCGCATTTCGAATTCGCGGTCGGCATCCGTCCTTGCTGGCGAGGTTCGGACGGCAGCTATAGAAGCCTTGGGAGCAGACGCTCGCGACGATGGTGGCGGCTGGTTGCTGCTTCTCGGGGGGGCGGGCGGCGCGAGCGGTTCCGCGGGCGGCGGGCGCACATGCATCAGCCCCGTCGGCGTTCCCTTCAGCCGCGCACGCCATTCCAGGGCCACCGCCGGATCCGGTGTCACACCCAGTTCGCCCCTCTCGAAGATTTCGGCCAGGCGTTTCATGGCGGGCAGGTAGCCGCCCAGGGCGGCACCTCGATATTGTTTCAGCGCCTCGGCGTTGTTCTGGGGCACGCCACGGCCATCGGCATACATGCGCCCCAGGTTCGCTCCCGCCTCCAACGAGCCCAGGGTCTGGGCCTTGAAAAACCAGTCCACGGCCGCCTTGTCGTTGCGCTCAACGCCAGTTCCGTCGGCGTGCATGATGCCAAGAACGTTCAGTGCCAGCGGATCGTTCTGTTGGGCCGCGGCGCGGAACTCCGCATAGGCGAGCACAAAATCGCCGCGCCTGTAGGCGGCAATCCCGGCATCCACATCCGCTTGGGAATCGCTGGTCGGCAATGCCAGAACGAGCGCCGTGACCCAGGCAGCCCACCGTATGGACAGAAGCATGGTCATTCCTTGAATGACTGTGCAATGTATCACTTTGTCCGCGAGCGCGGAAATGCCGTGACCGGAAGATCTGTATATAAGGCTCTACGGGATCCCTATGAAACAGCTAAACTCTCGTAATAATCTCGGACTCGAATCGACCTTAATCCAGAGGGAAAACCATGTCTGCAAATATCGCCGGGCGACTCACGTTCGGTATGCTCTTGCTTGGTTGGACGCTGAACACGGCTGCCGCGGATCAACGGACTCTGCCTACCGAGATGGACTTCTTCGGCGAGATGCCCATCGTCCTCTCGGTGTCGCGTCTGCCGCAAACATTGGATGAAACCCCGGGAGCGGTTACCATCCTCGATCGCGAGATCATTCGCCTCAGCGGCGCGCGCGACGTGCCCGACCTACTGCGTCTGGTGCCGGGATTTCAGGTTAGCAACAGCTATGAATCGGGTTCGCCGATGGCGGTTTACCACGGCGGTTTCAGCGGTATTGCGAATCGCATTCAGGTACTGATCGACGGACGTTCCGTGTACTCGGCATTCTTCGTCGGTTCGGCCGGAATGCAGGAGATCGCTTTGGAGGATATCGAACGGATCGAAGTGCTGCGCGGCTCCAATTCCGCCGCCTATGGCGCGCGAGCCTTCCTCGGTGTGATCAACATCATCACCCGCGATCCGGCAGAGACTCATGGCGTTCGCGTCAGTCAGACCGGCGGAGGGAGAGGGGTCAGCGATAGTCTGGCGCAAGTCGGCTGGGGCAGCGACACCGCGAATTTTCGCCTGAGCGCGAGCAGGCGCGGTGATGATGGGCTGAGCAGCGTCTACGGTTATGATCACTTCACCAAGGTGGCCTGGATCGGCGATGTCAATCAAATGAACGGCCCTTACGGCAGGAACCATATTCGTCTCGCCAACTTCCGCGGGGACGTCCGACTTGGTCTCAAGGATACGCTGGAACTGCGCGCCGGCATCTCGGACCAGACGGCCGGTTACGGCAACAACTTCGGGCCGGGCAACCCACAGCATGACCGGCGCACCGCTTCGGCGTTCGTGAAGGCGGATTGGCGGCGGAACTTGAGCGAGGATGCCGATCTCCTCGTGACCTACTCGCATACCGGCGAAGATATTACGGACGATTTCGTGTACGCGCCGAACCCGAAACTGACTATCGATTCGGGCGGCACTGCGAGCAACGATTCCCTACTACTCCAGCACAGCTTTCGCTCGGGAAAGAACCTGCGCATCGTCTGGGGAGGCGAACTGCGGCGCGAGGTCGTGCGGTCCATGCCCCTCTACAATCAGCCTTCGATGACGACCGATTTCACCCGCTTGTTCGGCAATCTTGAATGGCGATTCGCGCCGGCCCTGCTGCTCAACGCCGGTGCCATGGCGGAGCGCAGCACCTTGACGGGTTCCGGCTTGGCGCCGCGCCTGATGCTGAATTGGCACGTGGCGCCGGAGCATACGTTTCGCATCGGCGTCAGTCAGGCCTATCGTCCGCCCTCGATGTTCGAGAAGGGCGCCAATGTTCGCTGGGTGGTCAACAATATTCTGCTGGGCGAAAGCTTCGTAGCGCGCGGCAATGTCATTCCGGAGCGGATTCGCGCCCACGAAATCGGCTACCTCGGTGAGTTCCAGTCGCTACGCATGAGCGCGGATGTCAGAGTCTTCAAGGAAGATGTCGGGAATTTTGTTCGGGTGCTGAACTATATCGACACCAAACCGAGCAAACCCATGATCGCCAAGGATTTCGTCAATGCCGACAATTTTTCGATCGAGGGTGTCGAAACCCAACTGAAGTTTCGACCCTGGCGGGACACCCAGGTGATCTTCAACCGGGCCGATGTCCGCATTGACTCAAGCGACCCGGGTATCGCCACCGCGGCGCCAAAGCACACCACAACGCTGGCGTTGTTCCAGAAGTTTTCCCATGGCATCGAGCTCAGCCTGATTCGGCATCTCGCCAGCGAGATGAGCTGGCAGAAGGAGGGCAATCTGCTACAGGCCATGGATCGCACCGATATGCGGCTTGCCATGCCATTCCGGATCGGTGCGACCGAAGGGGAAATTGCCGCGGTGGTCCAGAACCTAGCGTCGCCCTACAACGATTTCAACAACACCTTCTTCTTCTGGCGGCGCGCCCATGCCGCGTTGAGCGTCAAGCTCTAGAATAGCGCGATGGCGTTTTGTCGCCTCTGCTGTGCGCTGCTGGGGCTGCTGGTTGCCTATACCCCGGTTCGGGCGGCGCCACCGTCGATCGTCGTGGTCACCAGCGAACGCAGTGCAAGTTATGATGAGGTCATCGCGGCGCTCGCGGCCAGGCTGGCGCAGGGCGGAATCTCCGCTGGCGAGTTGGCGATCCTGACTCCCGATGAAATGCACAAGCAGGCGGGCGCATCACCGCGCCTGTGGGTCGTTTTGGGCACCACCGCCGCGCAGGTACTGGACAATTTGGAGAGCAAGGCGCCGCGTCTACACTTGTTGCAGACGCGGCACAGTTTTCTGGAGATCGGTGCCCGCCATCGGCTGCGCTCTCCGATATCGGCGATCTTTCTGGATCAACCCGTCTCCCGCCAGTTGCAATTGCTGCGATTGGCTTTCCCGGAGCGCAAGCGTATAGGCCTGCTGTTGGGGCCCGTATCGCAGATGCAGGAACCGGCATTCCGGACCGCCGCTGCCGACCTGGGGTTGACTATCGACAGCAGCCTGGTCGAAGGCAGCGAGTCGCTCTACCCGGCGCTCCACAGACTGCTCGACAAGGCCGACGTCCTGCTGGCGGTGGCCGACCCGGCCGTCTATAACACCAACACCCTACAGAACATCCTGCTCAGCACCTTTCGCGCCCGGGTGCCGCTGGCTGCGTTTTCACCCGCGTACGTCAAGGCCGGGGCGCTGCTGGCACTGTATTCCATGCCGGCGCAGATCGGTAACCAGGCAGGTAGGGTCGCGCTCGCGGTGTTGCAGGGAGGCCCGTTGCCTGCGCCACAATATCCAGCCGACTTCACGGTCAGCGTAAATGCCCATGTGGCCCGTGCGTTGGGCGTGAGTCTCAACGAGGCCGATCTGACCGCCCGCTTGCGGCGACTGGAAACCACGCCATGACGAAGCTCGACATCCGATCACGGGTCCTGCTTGCCGCCCTGCTGCCGGCCACCCTGCTGGCCGTGGCATTGGCGGCACTGTTCCTGTTCGACCGCCTCGCCGTCCTGAACGACGCCTATCGGCAAAAAGCCGAAGCGATGGCGCGGCAGATTGTCGCCGGCAGCGAATACGGTCTCTTCTCCGGCAATCGCGAAGCGCTGCAAGTCCTGGTTGATAGAGCCGCCCGCGAAGAAGATGTGCGTTCCATCACGCTTTTTGACGCAGCCGGCAGGGTGGTCGTCGGTGCGGGTGCTCCGGGCTCCGGGGTCGAGCCCGACCATGCCATCGAGACTGAACTCATGGTCGAGTTGCCGGGGAACCTCATGCTGTTGCGTCGGCCTATATGGGGGGCGAACCTGCCGCTCGACGATCTGTTCCGGGACGCCACGCCGCCCAGCCGGACGCGCCTGGGGCACCTGATCCTCGAACTGTCTACGGACCGCATTGCCAACCGTGCCCGCCAGCTGCAATGGACGTGGATCGCTATTACCGCCGTATTCCTGATGTTCGGCGTGATACTCGCCGTTTCCCTCAGTCGTGGGGTCATTCGTCCGATCATTCAGGTCGCCGACGTGGTGGCGCGTATCGGCCAGGGGGAGCTAAAGGCGCGGGTGCCCGTCGACGCCAATGGGCCCCTGCACCATCTGGAGGAAGGCCTGAACAAGATGGCGTCGCATCTCGAATCAGGACAAGATGAACTGCAAAGCCGGATCATGGCCGCCACGGCGAGCCTGCGCCTGCATCAGGAACATCTCACGGAATTGGTGCAGGAGCGCACCGCGCAACTCCGCGCCATGAGCATCGAGCTGACCAAGATCGAGGAGCGGGAACGACAAGCGGTCGCCCAGGACCTGCATGACGGTCTGGGTCAGATCCTGGCGGTTGCCCGACTCAAGCTCTCGGTTCTGGACACGTCGTCCGGCGACGGCGTCCGTCTGAAACATGAACTGACGTTCATCGAAGGCCTGATCGACGAAGCCAACCGCTCGGTACGCAGTTTGTCGCTGCAATTGAGTCCTTCGATGCCCAGGACGCTTGAGCTGGCGCCGGCTCTCGAGTGGCTGGTCGACAACATGCGGCGCAGTTTCGGCTTGCACGTCAATCTGAGCATCGTCGATCTCCCTCCGCACATTGACGCGGCGGTCCTGTCCACCCTGGTAAGGTCAACCCGCGAGTTACTGGCGAATGTCGCACGGCACTCCCATGCGCCGGTTGCGGAACTGAGCACAATGATTCAGGACGATCGACTGATCATCAGCGTGACCGACGCCGGAATCGGTTTCGAACCCCTGAACGGTTCCAAACCGTCAACCAGCGGTGGCTTTGGTCTGTTCAGTGTGCGCGAAAGAGTCGGCTATATCGGTGGCGAGTTGTATATCGACAGCAGCCCGGGTGACGGGACGGTCGCGGTGTTGTCGGTGCCGGTCGACTTCGATCGTCCAGTGACGGGAACATCGGGATCCTGACTGGGCGATGCCAGTCCGCCAGCGCGTCGGTCCGCAATGTCCCGGCGCGGGATGCGATACCTCATGGTTTGGCCAGGCCTTCGCGGATGGCGTACTTGGTGAGATCGGC
>JBAYJH010000196.1:0-9137 GCA_041665185.1 Sterolibacterium sp. | reverse complement strand
CACGAGATCAGCAAAGACAAGAAGTAAGCACTGGCAGTAAGCCTCTCCCCCAAGCGGGAGAGGGGAGATTCTCCCCCTTAACGGAATAGGGGACGAGGGCCGGGTTGAGGCGGCTACCGTTGGAGAAGTAGTGGTCTCGCTTCGTAATGTTCGATAGGCACGTAAATATTGAAAAAAGCGGGCTTATGTGCGCCACCGCACATCGGCGCGTTGCGCGCAGATTTAGCATTAATCATGCAGAAGGGCGTTGGGCACCAGTGGCGGCGGAACCAATTGGGGAGAACAGAATGGACCTGGGAACGATACTTCTGCTCATCCCGGCGCTGACGGGCGTGATTCCGTCCTGATCTGACTCAAACGGAGCCTGCCCATGCGCTACCTCTGGTTATTCGTCCTCCTTTCCGGGTGCGCAACGCCGCAAGAACGGGCAGCCGATGTGCTGGCCACGTTCGGTCCCTATTGCGAGAGTCTGGGATATACGAAAGATACGGACCCGTGGCGACAGTGCGTTCAAATGGAGGACGCTGCGGTCGGGATGCGGGCTTACGAGATGATGCGGGGGCGCCACTAGACGACATAAGCAGCGACTCGCGGAATGATGGCGGTATGGCGTTGAAAAGCTTGGTCGTTGTGGAACCGCCATTGAAACATTGCACATACTCATAGCCAGTCATCGTTGCAGAAGATGTTCAGGAAAAGGAGGTTCCGCCATGTCGGACAATGAGAAGAGGACCAAGCCTAAGTACGAAGCTCCGGTTGTCGTCCCTCTGGGGGAGATGGCCAAAGGGTCTGGATCCTGTGCAGTTGGAAGTGGAGATACATCAGATTCTTGTACTTGGGGAGGGCTTAACACAGTTGCTTGCACGGCCGGCCCCGTTTCAATTGGGTCGACTTGCTCGTCAGGCGGCACTGCAAATCCGACTTGCACTGGCGGCAGTACTCCAAGCTAGTAGATTGCAGTGCTGGCGGCGGCATGTAAGAGACCGCACTACGGCTAGCATGACGCTCAAATGATATTTTCGGCGAGGATGACTACTTCAAGTCCAAAGTAGCGCAAAACCGAGGAGTGGTCGTTCTGGGGCAATCCTAAAGGCTGATCGGAATCGACTTTTTGGCGAGATTTCAGGCGGCGTTTGTGCCACCGACGCAATGATGGAGGGAACAAGCCATGAATCAAATCGGTAGACCGATCGCCAACCCCATCGTTGTGCTCAGAGTGGAGTTCGACGACTGGGCCGTTCTCTTCAACCCCGATACGGCCGCTGCCGTGGGAATCAATCCAGTCGGCGTGGCGGTATGGAGAGGGATGGATGGAAAGAGCGGCATCGAAGAGATCGTCGCGGAGATCAATAGAAATTTTGAGGAGGTCTCCACCGACGCGTTGGAGGAGATCAGCGAATTTGTCGGCGTACTGGCAGAACAGGGCTTTGTGGGTTTCGACCTTACGGACAAGCATCGATGACCGCATCGCTGGTCCGCGAGGCAGGGTCGCCCTCCCCGGCGGTCATGCATACCCCCCGCAGCTTGGACATTGAAATCACCGCGCGCTGCAACCTGCGCTGCAGCTACTGCTACTTCTTCAACAACCCGGCGGTGGATTACCGGGAATTGCCTACGGACGAGTGGCTTGAGTTCTTCGACGAACTGGGATCGCTGGGCGTAATGAACGTCACCCTGGCAGGGGGCGAGCCGTTTCTGCGGAAGGACCTGCCCGTACTTCTCGAAGGACTCGTCCGCAACCGCATGCGTTTCTCCCTCCTGTCCAACGGCACGCTGATCGACGAGGAGATCGCCGCTTTCATCGCCGGCACGCGTCGCTGCGACTATGTCCAGGTATCGGTGGATGGTTCATGCGCCAAGACACACGATTCCTGTCGCGGCCAAGGCTCGTTCGAGCGCGCGATCCGAGGTATCCACACCCTGCAGCGGCATCGAGTGAACGTGGCGGTGCGCGTCACCATTCATCGGCATAACGTGAACGATCTGGAAAATATCGCTCGCTTGCTTCTGGAGGAACTGGACCTGCCGGGTTTCAGCACCAACGCTGCCGGCTACCTCGGTACCTGCCGCCTGAACGCGGCTGATGTGCTGCTGAACACACAGGAGCGCGAGCTGGCGATGGCGACATTGCTGCGCCTCACGCAGCAATACAAGGACCGCATCTCGGCAAACGCCGGACCATTGGCTGAAGGGCGCATGTGGCGCCGGATGGACGAAGCATTGGCACAGGGCGCCCCGGCGTTTCCCAATGGAGGAAGCCTTGGCGCGTGCGGCTGCCCAGGAAGGAAGATTTCGGTGCGCGCCGATGGCGCCATCGTTCCTTGCTCCATGTTGGCCCATAGCGAACTGGGGCAAATCAACCGGGATTCCCTGGCGGAAATATGGCAACACAGCCCGGTTCTGAACCAACTCCGCAGCCGAAATACGATCCCGCTGACCGCATTTGAGTTCTGCGCTGATTGTTCATACGTTCCCTATTGCACGGGCAGTTGTCCCGGGCTGGCCTACGCCATCACCGGCCAGGTAGACCATCCCAGTCCGGATGCTTGTTTGCGACGATTTGTGAAGGACGGGGGCACGATTCCATGAACTCGCCAAGCACTATGAAACAGCTGAAGACGGAACAGACCGGACTGCGTACGCTCAACACCTTGTATTTCTATTTGACCGAAGGCTGTAACCTCGCCTGCCGCCATTGCTGGATGGGACCGAGATTCGACGCCACAGGCAAGCGTTATCCCACCTTGCCGGTTGATCTGTTCGACACCGCCATCCGCGAAGCCAGGCCGCTTGGCCTGAGCGGCGTCAAGCTCACCGGCGGCGAGCCCTTGTTGCACCCCAAGTTCACTCGTCTGCTGGAGATTGTCCGGCGGGAAGAGCTGAGGCTGACAATCGAGACCAATGGCCTGCTGTGCTCGCCGCAGATCGCCGCCGAGATCGCCAAATCTCCCGACCGTTTCGTATCGGTGAGCATCGATGGATCGGATGCGGCGACCCACGAATGGGTGCGCGGTGTGCCGGGGTCCTTTGAAGCTGCGCGACAGGCGGTGAGCAACCTGGTTGCTGCCGGCGTTCGTCCTCAGATCATTTTCACGGTGATGCGCCGCAATGCCGGCCAAGTGGATTCCGTGGTGCGCCTGGCCGAAGAACTGGGTGCGGCCTCGGTCAAGTTCAACGTGGTCCAGCCCACCGCACGCGGCGAAAGGTTGCATGAAGTCCAAAAGACCCTGAACGTCGCTGAACTCATCGCCTTGGGACGTCATGTGGAACTGGAACTGGCGGCCACGACCAGGCTGCGACTTTTCTTCGATTACCCACAGGCTTTTCGAGCCCTGAGCCGCATCGCCGGCGGGGATGGCTGCGGCGTCTGCGGAATCCGGGGCATCCTCGGCGTCATCGCCAGCGGACACTATGCGTTGTGCGGCATCGGCGAACAGGTGCCGGATCTGATCTTTGGCGAGGTGGGAAAGGACCTGCTGGAAGAGGTATGGCGAGATAACGCCAGCTTGAAAGCGCTGCGGGAGGGGTTGCCCGAGCGATTGGAGGGAGTCTGCAGCCGTTGCCTCATGAAGCAGCGCTGCCTGGGCTCGTGCCTTGCCCAGAACTACTACAGAACGGGCAGCCTGTGGGCGCCAAATTGGTTTTGTGAACAGGCGGAAGGAGCGGGTCTCTTTCCAGCTTCACGGCTGGGAGCAAGACCAGCGCAGTCTTCCGATCAATCATCACAACGCGGGGATGAATCCAATCTTGGCGGGTATGCGTCGGCAAGGGTTTAAGCCCAACAATAGCGGGGATATCCCTGGGGCCCCGTTCTTCGCTGCCTATGCCGGCCCCAGCATGAATCCCACTCTGCGCGAGCCGGAAATGATGGAGATCGTGCCTTATGACATCAGCCCCTTGCGCGTTGGCGACGTAGTTTTTTTCTTGTCACCGCAAAATGATCAAGCGGTCGTACACCGCGTTGCCCGCGTGAACGCCGAAGGTATATCCACGCTCGGTGACAACAACGCCCAAGAGGATGCCTTTCTGCTGCAGCCAAAGGACATCAAAGGCCAGGTGGTGGCCGCCTGGCGTGGCAAGAAGCGGCGGGAGATCGCGGGCGGCTTGCAAGGCAGGTTGACCAGCCGTTGGCTACGTTGGCGGCGCGTCCTTGACCGTGGCGGGTCTCGTCTGTTGCACCCCTTCTATCACGCCCTGTTGTGCCGCGGGGTGATTGCCAGCTTGTTGCCTGTGCCATTGCGGCCGCGAGTCGTCGTCTTCCGGACCCGTGGTCATAATCAGTTTCGGCTTCTATGGGGACAACGTATCGTCGGGCGATACCATGAGCAGAAACGTCAATGGCAGATCCAGCGACCATTCCGCTTGTTTGTGGATGAGCGCGCGCTCCAAAGGCAGCAGGACGAAATCCGAACCGGCTCGTTCCGTTTGATCGAGGGCAGCCGCGAACCTTGAACGATTCACTGCCGCGGGGATTGCAGCATAAGCTCGTCCTGGCTGATGGGAGTCGTTGGCTCATTGCCGCCGGGGACGAAGAGGCGGCGGCTATCGTCTCCCGACTGGCTGACGCGATGCAGCTGGGCGGGATGAAACCATCCGCCGCGCTTTCCCCGGGTGCGTTTGGGACGAGCCGGGCAGGCGCAGTCGACGCGCCTGATCACGGCATGGTACGTCGTCTTCTCGTCATGGTCGAAGCGCACAATGCTCAAGCACCCCCGGCATCCTGCCTTGCTCCGTTACCAATTGAAGACGACGGAGTTTGCGTTCTGCGCTCATTTGCTCACAGCGATGGACTGTATGTCCAACTCATGCAGCTATCGTCAATCCTTGCTCGATCGGCACAAACCCGCGGAGGCGTGCTCCTGCATGGCGCACTCGCCGAAAAGGACGGTATCGGTGTGATCCTGGCTGCGCCGGGTGGGACGGGGAAGACCACTGCCAGCGGCCGGCTTCCGGCCCCGTGGCGCTCGCTGTGCGACGACGCCACGCTGGTGGTGCGGGATGCGCAAGGGAACTACCGGGCGCACCCCTGGCCTACCTGGAGCCGTTTCCTGGGGGAAGGGTCAGGTGGTACTGGTTCAGGCGGCACCTGGAATGTGCAGCGTGCGGTTCCTCTCAAGGGCGTCTACTTTCTGTCCCGGGCGCTCGAAGACCATGTGGACTCCGTCGGTCCCGGCCATGCGCTCAGCCTGCTGGTCGAGTGCGCCAAACAGGCCTCGCAGCTCATGGGGCGGGGTCTGGGCAAGGAAGCAACCCGCGTTCTGCACCTGGAACGGTTCGACAACCTTTGTGCCCTGGCCCGGGCCGTGCCCACACACGTACTTCACATCAGCCTGACCGGCGCCTTCTGGGAGGAGATCGAGCAGACGCTTGAGGCAAATCATCGTGAAGGAGCATGAGTCACGATCGGTCGTGATCGGTTACAAGCGCTCCAAGCGGGAAAGAGTTGGATAACTCAATTCGACGATGAATGTTCAAGAACAGCCGGTCTCGGCAAAACTGAAATTACTGCGAACGCTGCAGCTCGGGCGTGCCTTGCGTTTTGTCTGGCAAAGCGCGAAGGGCTGGACCATCGCAAATGGGGCGCTCCTCGTGGTGCAAGGGGTGCTGCCCTTGTTGCCGCTGTATCTCATGAAGCTGATGGTGGACGCGGTGACCGTTGGCCTCGCGGCTCCCGACAAGGATGCGGCTTTCGCACAGGTGCTGTTTCTCATCGGCCTCATGGCTGCGGCGGCCCTGTTCAGTGCCCTGACACGCTCGATCGCGGCACTGGTCGGCCAGGCTCAGTCCCTGGCCGTCACCGATCACATGAACAATGTCCTCCATGCCAAGTCCATCGACGTGGACCTGGAGTATTACGAGAGCGCGCGCTACTACGACACGCTGCAACGCGCCCAACAGGAGGCGCCGTTTCGGCCCACTCATATCGTGAATGGTTTGGCGCAGGTTGGCCAGAATGGAATCTCTCTGCTGGCGATGACAGCGCTGCTGTTCCTGTTTCACTGGTTCATTGCGGCAATCCTGTTCGTCGCCGTGATTCCCGGTATTGCAGTGCGATTGAGATATGCCGGCAAGATGTATCGCTGGCAGCGCGAACGGACATCCACCGAACGGCAGGCCGGCTACCTGAATTGGATGCTCACCGGCGGCAGCCATGCCAAGGAAATCCGCCTGTTCGAGCTTGGGCCCCTGTTCATGCGCCGCTTTCGCGATCTGCGCCGGAAACTGCGACGGGAGAGACTCGAAATCGCCGGCAGGCGTTCCCTTGCCGAGCTGGTGGCCCAGACCGGCGCCACTGTGGCGATCTATGGCTCGTACGCCTTTATCGCCTATCGGGCAGTACAGGGCAGCATCACCTTGGGTGACCTGGTCATGTATTTCCAGGCATTCCAGCGCGGGCAGGGTTTTCTGCAGGAGCTGTTGAGCGGTCTGGCGGGGCTGTACGAGGACAACCTGTTCCTAACCAATCTCTACGAGTTTCTCGACTTGAAACGAAAGGTCGTCGAACCGGAGCATGCCAGCCCCATTCCCCAACCCATGAAAACCGGCATCGTGTTCGACCATGTCGGTTTTCGCTATCCCACTGGAACGCGCAAGGTTCTCGGGGATATTTCCCTCGTCATCCGGCCGGGAGAAGTGGTGGCTTTGGTGGGCGAGAATGGCTCGGGCAAGACGACCTTGATCAAGCTCCTATGCCGATTGTACGATCCGACGGATGGGAGCATCACCCTCGACGGGATGGACCTGCGCCAGTTCGAAACGACGGCGCTAAGGCGCCAGATCAGCGTCATTTTCCAGGACTATGCGCAGTATCATCTGACTGCGCGGGAGAACATCTGGCTCGGGAACACCGCGCTAGCGCCCGACCACGAACGCATCGTCGCCGCCGCACGCCAAGCGGGAGCCGACGAAGTCATCACCGCGTTACCCCACGGTTACGAGACGATTCTCGGCAAACGCTTCGAACATGGAGAAGAACTGAGTATCGGCGAGTGGCAAAAGGTGGCCCTGGCCCGCGCATTTCTGCGCGATACGCAGATCATCGTTCTGGACGAACCGACCAGTTCCATGGACGCCAAAGCCGAATACGCGGTTTTACTGAATTTCCGCCAGCTGGCGGCGGGCCGGACTGTCATCCTGATCAGTCATCGCTTTTCCACCGTCAGGATGGCCGACCGCATCTATGTGCTAAAGGATGGAACAATCAGCGAAAGCGGCAGCCACGAAGAACTGATTCATCGTGGCGGAACCTATGCCCGCCTGTTTGAAACCCACGCGCGATATTACCGATGATGGCTTGCTGGCCGCGAGGTGTTTGAATGGATCGATCCCGAACCGATGAGTTGCTGCTTTACTGCCTGCGCGCGGCTGCGGACGAAGCAGGCGAGGACAGACTCGAAGAGCTGTCCGGCGTCGATTGGGATGATCTGATTGAAGAGTCGGTCCGGTATGGCATTGCTCCTTTGTTTTACCATCGGCTTAGAACCTTGCATTCGAATATAGCTGTTCCGGCCGAGGTGGTGGCGAGGCTGCGCCAGCTCTATCTCCAAAGCGCCGGCAGGGCTACGCGGCTGTACCACGAATTGGGCAAGATGCTGGGGTGCTTGCGACAGGCTAATATCCCGGTGATTGCGCTCAAAGGAGCGCACTTGGCGGAGCTTGTTTACGGCAACACAGCCCTGCGGCCGATGGGCGATGTGGATGTCCTGGTGCACAAGGATGATTTGACCAGGGCGGAGGCCACTTTGCTTGGGATGGGCTATGCCCCGACCGAGTGCCATAGACAGGTTGCGGAAGACAATTGCCACTTCGTCTATGGCTTGCCAAGCAGAGAACTGTTTGTGGAAGTGCATTGGGATTTTCTGCCTGCTAACTATAGCTCCAGGATAGACATTGAAGGGCAGTGGGAACGATCCAGGCAGGCCGTCATTGCCGGGGTCGAAGTATCGGTTCTATGTCCGGAAGATATGCTCCTGTATTTTTGTTTGCACGCGTCTGTCAGGCATCTGTTTGAAATGGGACTGAAACCCTTATGTGACATTGTCGAAACCATCCGCCATTACGGAAACGAAATTGACTGGAAGCAGGTACTGCTTCGCAGCGAGCAATCGGGTACAGCAAGATGTGTTTACCTCACATTCAGGCTCGCCGGGGAGTTGCTGGGGGCATCGGTGCCGGATGAGCTGATGACAGCCATCAAGCCCGGCGATTTCGACGAACGGCTCATGGTATTGGCGAGGCGGAGAATCTTTGCACACGGAAATTGGAACTCCGATGGCTTATCGTCGTTTCCCAACATTGTTCAATTATGGGGATCCAAACGGCTTCTGCACAAAGGAGCTGTGTTGCTAAGGAGGGCTCTTCCTTCTCCAAAAGAGATGGCGCGCATGTACCCAGCGCCTGCGGACTCAATGCGAATCCATTTCTACTACCCGGTACGCATCAGGGATCTGCTTCTGCGCCACGGTGCCCGGGTTTGGCGCTTGTTCCGGTCGAGTGAAGGCGCGAGGGGATTGGCCAAACAGGAAAACGATATGACGCCCCTCAAGGATTGGCTGGTGTCTCCTTGATTGATTTTTCGGAAGCCGCGCAAACCGGGCCGGAATCGGCGCCAGCGGCAGCAAATCGTTTGGGCGGAGCCGGTGCCGCAGCGGATGCGAACAACGGCGCGTGGAGAGAAGGAAGGAGAAGTTGAGCATGGGCTGGTTGCCGCAGCGACAGTGTGAGCGATCCGGTAGCGACCTTTTGCGGCGCCGCCCGTGTTGCCTGCCTTGATACCCTCGAATTGGCTGTCGCTGCACGGATTGTTTACCGTCACCGGCTTGCTCGTGTACGTGGTCGCCTCGCATGTGCTGCAGCAGCGCCGGCATCCGTCCGCCGCGATCGGCTGGGTATTGTTCATATTGCTGCTGCCCTACGCCGCGCTGCCGCTTTATCTGCTGTTCGGCACGCGCAAGCTCACGCGCGGCGCCGGTTCGCGCGCGCCTCCCCCTGCGATTCCGCACGGCGCCGACGGGAGCGCCTGGCCGGTCGAGATGGCGGCGGCGCTGGGGCAGCCGCGTCCCGCAAGCTACCGGGCATTGTGCGTCCACGCCGATGGCGCGGCTTCGCTGCGGGCGCTGCTCGATCTGATCGACGCT
>JBAYJH010000195.1:0-9167 GCA_041665185.1 Sterolibacterium sp. | reverse complement strand
TTGAAGGACAGCGACAGCGTGCAGATCGCTCCGGTGGACACCTTCATCTGAATCGACATGTCCATGGCGATTCCCAGCGTCGGGTGCAGCGGGCCTTGCAGGGCATGCGCCTGCGAGGCGATCTCGCCAGTCTGGTAGAGGAACAGGTCGACGGTGTGGCAGGCATGGTGCCACAGCAGATGGTCGGTCCAGCTGCGCGGCTGACCAAGCGCGTTCATATTGCTGCGGCGGAAGAAATAGGTCTGCACGTCCATCTGCTGGACTTTCAGTTCGCCGGCCAGCACTTTGCGATGTATCCACTGGTGGCTCGGGTTGAAGCGGCGCGTATGGCCGGCCATGGCGACGAGCCCGGTCTGCTGTTGCACGCGGACGATTTCCTCGGCGTCGGCCCGGCTGTCGGCCATGGGGATTTCCACCTGCACGTGCTTGCCCGCCCGCAGGCAGGCGATCGCCTGCGCGGCATGCATCTGCGTCGGCGTACACAGGATCACCGCGTCGACGTCCTGCCACGCCAGGCTGTCGGCAAGCTCGGTGGTGACGTGGCCGATGCCATACTTGGCGGCGACCACCCGGGTCTTCTCGATTTCGCGGCTGACCAAAGAGACGACCTCGACGCCTTCGATCTTGGCGATGGCGTCGAGATGCTTGATGCCGAAAGCGCCGGCGCCGGCGAGTGCAACTTTTATACTGCTCATGACGGATTCTCCAGGATCAGATGGCCCACCGCCGTATTCGAGGCGGGCACATGGTAGAAACGATGCATGACCTTGAGGTCGGCGTCATTCATCGCGCCGCGGGCGATCAGCCACATCACCAGCTCGATGCCCTCGGAGCCGGCTTCGCGCACATAGTCGATGTGCGGCATGGCGGCGAGCCCGGCCGGGTCGGCGATCAGGCGGTCGAGGAAGGCCTGGTCGAACTCGCGGTTGATCAGTCCGGCGCGCGGCCCCTGCAACTGGTGGCTCATGCCGCCGGTGCCCCAGATCTGCACGTTCAGCGGCGCATCATAGGACTCGACGGCCTTGCGGATCGCCTTGCCCAGGTTGTAGCAGCGGCGGCCCGAAGGGACAGGGTATTGGACCACGTTGACGGCGAAGGGAATCACCGGGCAGGGCCAGGCGAATTTGTCGACAGGCGGTTGCCCGCACAGCAGCGACAGCGGCACCGTCAGGCCGTGATCGACATCCATCTTGTTGACGATGGTCAAATCGAAGTCGTCCTGGATCACCGAATGCGCTATGTGCGCGGCGAGTTCCGGATGGCCGATCACCCTGGGCACCGGCCGCGGTCCCCAGCCTTCGTCGGCGGGCATGAACTCGGCCGCGCAACCGATGGCGAAAGTCGGGATCATCTCCAGGCTGAAGGCGTTGGCGTGGTCGTTGTAGACCAGGAAGATCACGTCGGGAGTGTTCTGGCTGAACCATTGCTGGGAGAACTCATAGCCGGCGAAGACTTTTTGCCAGTAGGGTTCGCGGCTCTTGCCGAGGTCCAGCGCCGCGCCTATGGCCGGCACGTGCGAGGTGTAGACGCTGGCGCTAATCCTGGCCATCGCAGCCTCCGCAGAGCCGTCTCAAGGAGGCTGACGCCCCCTCGGGGGGCAGCGACCGAATGTGAGCGTGGGGGTAGTTCATTTGGACTCCCCAAGGTAGCGATTGCCTTCGATGGAACGGCCGCCGGCGATCATCATGTCGCGGTATGCCTCTTCGCTCATGCCGGTCATGCTGCCGGCCATCTGCTGGAAGGACTTGCCGTCGGTGGCGCCGATCTTGGCGAGGAAGTAAATGTTGCCGCCTGCGGCGATGCAGCGGTTCAGGTCGCGCGTCAGCACCGCCAGCTTCTGCTCCTCGGTCATCGGCCATTCGTCGAGATAGGCGCGTTCGTCGGCCCTGAAGCGGGCGCGGTTGTCGGCCTTCATCAGCGACATGCAGAACTGGTTCAGGTGATAGCCCTTGCGCGATTGCTCGGCATCGAAAATCGTGGTGCCCGGGATGTCCTTGTACGGTTTGTCCAGCGCCATTCAGATTTCCTCCGGCCAATACAAGCGCAGCGGGTTGTCCACCAGCAGCTTGCGCTGCAACTCCGGCGTGGTCGCGATGTGCGGCACGAAGTCGACCAGCAGGCCGTCGTCGGGCATGTGATTCTTGAGGTTGGGATGCGGCCAGTCGGTGCCGAACAGCACGCGGTCGGGAAAAGTCTCGACGACGCGGCGGGCGAACGGCACCACGTCACGGTAAGCGCCGCTTTTTTCATACTCCTCGCCGTTCAGGGCCGGCGGGCCGGATTTGGATAGGCGCTCGGGGCAGGTCACTTTCGACCAGATGTTGCTGTGGCTGCGCAGCAACTTGATGAACAACTCGAACTCGGGGCCGTCGACCGGCTGGTTTACGTCCGGACGCCCCATGTGGTCGACCACCACGGTGGTCGGCAGCGCCGTGAAGAAGTCCCACAATTCGGGTAGGTCCTGCGCTTCGAAATACACCACCACATGCCAGCCCAGCGGCGCGATGCGCTGGGCAATCTCCAGCAGCACCTCGCGCGGCGTGAAGTCGACCAGGCGCTTGACGAAATTGAAGCGCGTCGCGCGCACCCCGGCCTCATGCATCTCTCTAAGCTCGGCGTCGCTTACGTCGCGCCCGACCGAGGCCACGCCGCGCGCCTTGCCCTGGGAATGGCGCAAGGCGTCGACCAGGGCGCGGTTGTCGTGGCCGTGACAGGTCGCCTGGACGATAACATTGCGCTCGAACCCGAGAAGGTCTCGCAAGGCGAAGAGTTGATCCCTGGAAGCGTCGCAAGGCGTGTATTTGCGTTCGGGGGAGAAGGGGAAGCGCGCCGCCGGACCGAATACATGGCAATGCGCGTCGACGGCGCCGGGCGGCAGCCTGAAGCGCGGCTTCGACGGGTTGGGGTGGAACGGTAGCCAGTCCGGATCCATTGGGTTCCCTATTGTTGGGGTCTTGCAGCCCGCAGGCGATCGACCTCGCCGTAGCCGACGAGGAAAAAGTGCCAATGCGACGATCCAATGGGGAGTGGCACGTCAATCGATATACTTGAGGCCGGCATTGGCCAGAGTCTCACGCATGTTGTACATGTCTAGGCCCAGTTCGCCGGCGGCCAGCCGCTTGCGCTTGCCGACCTCGTTGATCTCGCGCGCCTCGGCGGCATCGGCGACCTGCTGGGCAAGCGCCGCCGGCACCACCACCACGCCGTCGTCATCGGCCACCACCACGTCGCCTGGGCTGACCAAGGCGCCGGCGCAGACCACCGGAATGTTGACCGAACCGAGCGTCGCCTTGATGGTCCCCTTGGCATGGATGGCCCGCGAGAAAACCGGAAACTGCATGGCGGCGAGATCCTTCACGTCGCGCACCCCGGCGTCGATAACGAGTCCTCTGCCGCCGCGGGCGCGGAAGGAAGTGGCGAGCAGGTCGCCGAACATGCCGTCCTCGTTGTCGGAGGTGCAGGCGGCAACCACCACGTCGCCGTCCTGCAACTGCTCGGCGGCGACGTGCAGCATCCAGTTGTCGCCGGGTTGCAGCAGCACCGTGACGGCGGTGCCGCAGACCTGGGCGCCGGCGTAGATCGGACGCATATAGGGTTTCATCAGGCCGACCCGGCCCATGGCTTCATGGATGGTGGCGACGCCGAAGCGCGAGAGCTTGTCGACGGCGGCGCGGTCGGCGCGCACGATGCAGCGTTTGACGATGCCGAGGTTGTTCAGGCTCATGACTATTTGCCTTTCGCTTTCAGTGCCGCATCCAGGCGCGGGTAGACGCGCCTGGCATTGCCTTCATAGACCTTGTGGCGATCGGCCGGCGACAGATTCAGTGTGGCCTCGATATAGCGCTTGGTGTCGTCGTAGTTGTGGCCGGTCTCAGGATCGATGCCCTTGACCGCGCCTATCATCTCCGAGGCGAAGAGGATGTTGTCGACCGGGATGACCTTGGTCAGCAGGTCGATGCCGGGTTGGTGATAGACGCAGGTGTCGAAGAACACGTTGTGGAGCAGGTGATCCCTGAGCAGCGGCTTCTTCAGTTCCTGCGCCAGGCCGCGGTAGCGTCCCCAGTGGTAGGGCGCGGCGCCGCCGCCGTGCGGGATGACGACCTTCAATGTCGGGAAGTCCTTGAACAGGTCGCCCTGGATCAACTGCATGAAGGCCGTGGTGTCGGCGTTGATGTAGTGCGCGCCGGTGGTGTGGAAGCAGGCGTTGCACGAGGTACTGACGTGGACCATGGCGGGGATGCCGTACTCGACCATCTTCTCGTAGATCGGGTACCAGTGGCGGTCGGTCAGCGGCGGCGAGGTCCAGTGTCCGCCCGAAGGATCGGGGTTGAGGTTGATGGCGACGAAGCCGTATTCCCTGACGCACTTCTCCAGCTCGGGAATGCAGGTCCTGGGATCGACGCCGGGCGACTGCGGCAGCATGGCGGCGCCGATGAAGTTATCCGGGAACAGCTGAGCGACGCGGTGGCACAGTTCGTTGCAGATCGCCGCCCAGGTCGAACTGGTATTGAAGTCGCCGATGTGGTGGGCCATGAAGCTGGCGCGCGGCGAGAAGATGGTCAGGTCGGAACCGCGCTCCTGCATCTTCTTCAACTGGTTGCCGGCGATCGACTCGCGCAGTTCGTCGTCACTGATCTTCAGTTCGGAGGTTTTCGGCGCCGCAGCCGGATCGTTGAGCGCGGCGATCTGGCGGTTGCGCCAGTCTTCCAGTGCCTTGGGAGCCGTGGTGTAGTGGCCGTGGATGTCGATGATCATCGATGGCTTCCTGTTAGAGTGAAGTAGCGGGTTGCATGGCGTGGCGCCGCTTAGGCAGGTCGGCGGCCGGCGAGGACATGAAGGCAAGGAGGGCGTGCACCGTCTCGGGTTGCGTCGAAGCGACGCACAACCCGGCCGAAAAAGTGGTGACGATCTCGGTGCCCGGCGGCATCGTCCCGAGCACCTCGATGCCGGGAAGGGGCAGCAGTTCGCTAAGCTGCTGGAAGCCGAGTTCGACCTGGCCTTCGGCCACCAGTTGTCCGACGGGCACGCCGGGCGGAGCTTGGACGATACGCTCGGCGACGGTGTCGGCAATTCCCCAGTGCTCGAATAGATTCATCAGCGCCACGCCGCTCGGTCCCGTCGAATAGCCCAGGCTGCGCGCCGCCAGTACGGCGTGCCGTAGCGCCTCCTCCGAACCGATGTCCGGCTTCGCGTTCCCTTCGCGCACCGCGATCGCCACAGGTGAGCGCATCAGGTCGGTCTTGCTGCCGGCCACCACCCGTCCGGCGCCGATCAGCTTGTCGATGGCGTCGGTCGCCAGCACCACGACATCGAAGTGCTCGCCGGATTGCACCCGCCTGGCCGCATCCACGCCGCCGACCGACTCGAACGCTACGGTGACGCCGCTGTGCTGCCGATAGGCGCCGGCCAGTTCGGCCAGTACCTGGCGCGTCGCCATCGACGAGATGCCGGCGATGCCGGTGGTCACGCCGGCTTCCTTGAGGAGATTGGGAATGGCTGTATGCATGGCGAGCATTGTAAACGCGCCAGGTGTGCGCCGACAGGTTCGCCATCCACTATCAGTTATCGCAAAATGATATGAGACGGCGCGTTTCGTCTATTTTTGATTCACTTTGCCGGGGGCGGCGTCCGGCTGCCGCGGAACGAGTCAAAAGACGCCTGCAACAGTAGGGATATTGTCCTCTCGTGCCGGCGGTCGTTCCGTGGTAGAACTAGCAACCGGCGCCCCAGCGTCGCGGCAGCAAAGTCAAATTACGATCAGGGAGGCAACGATGAACGCTCTGCTCAAGCCCGCCGTCGAGTTGATGAACCGCCTGCGCTACCCGCGCAAATTTGCGCTGCTGGGCAGCGTCGCGCTGATCGCCGTGGCTTTCCTGCAAATCACGCTATATCGCGAGCTGAGCAAGGTCATCGAACCCTCGCGCCTGGAGTTGACCGGCATCGCCCAGGTCAAGGCACTCAACAAGCTGATCCAGAACGCCCAGCAGCATCGCGGCTTGTCATCGGGCGTCTTGAGCGGCAATGAATCGCTCAAGCAGCGGCGGACCGTCAAGGAAAAGGAAGTGGCGGCCGCCCTGACGGCGGTCGTCGCGAGCCTGCCGGCCGCGGTGGCCGCTTCCAGCCAATGGCAGAACAGCCTCAAGTCCTGGGAAACGATCCGCACTGAAGGCATGGAATGGACGTCGAGCGAGAGCTTCGCGCGGCACACCGGGCTGATCGATAGCTGGCTGCAAACGATGATCGCCGTGGCTGATGAAACGGCGCTGAGCCTCGACCCCGACATCGACAGCTATTACCTGATGGATGCGGTGGTGGTGAAATTTCCCGCCGTGCTGGAACGCCTGGGTCAGATTCGCGCGCGCGGCACGGGTATCCTGACCAAGAAGGCGATCTCCGACATCCAGCGGATGGAGATCGGCTCCCTGCTGGGCGACCTGGAGGGCACGCTGCGCTTCCAGAGAATCAACGTGGCTAAGGTCATGAATTATTCCCCGGCAAATCGCGCATTGCTCGGCACGGCGGCCAAGGACTTTGACGATGCGGTCGATAGCGTGACCAACATCGCTAAGAAAGAGATCATGGAAACCAACTTCGCCTTGCCGGCCCAGGAGTTTTTCGACCGTAGCACCAAGGTGATCGATAGGGGCTATGCCGCGATGGACGGCATCCTCTTTCCCGCGCTCCAGCTCAGCATCGAGCAACGCATTGCCAACGCCCAAGGCAGTCTTTACCTGACCATCGCGACGACCGTACTGGTTGGTGCGGTCTTCGCTTACCTGGCCATCGGCGCCTATCTGTCCATGGTGGTGGGGGTTCGGGAGCTCGGCAAGGGCGCCGAACAACTGGCGCAAGGTATCCTCACGGAGCGCGTGATGGTGCACACCCGCGACGAGCTTCTTGAGGTATCCAGCCACTTCAACCGTATGGCCGACAACATGCAGGATCTGTTGCGCAAACTACAGACGACGGCGCGCGATCTCGGCGCCTCGGCACAGAGCGTGTCGCAATCGGCACGAAATGTCGCGTCCAGCTCCGGCAACCAAAGCGACGCGGCCAGCAGCATGGCGGCGGCGATCCAGCAAATGACGGCGAGCATCGATCGGATCGCGGAGAATGCCCGCACGGCCCAGACCGTTTCGACGCAATCGGGGGATCTGTCGGTTGAAGGCGGCCGTATCGTCGATACCACGGTGCGCGAGATGCAGGTCATTGCCGACACGGTGCGCCAGTCGGCGCAAACCATCGAGGAACTGGGCCGGCGTTCCGACGAGATTTCCGCCATCGTCAACGTCATCAAGGAAATTGCCGAACAGACCAATCTGCTGGCCCTCAATGCCGCCATCGAAGCCGCGCGCGCGGGCGAGCAGGGGCGAGGATTTGCGGTGGTCGCCGACGAGGTGCGGAAACTGGCGGAACGCACCTCCAATTCCACTCAGGAGATCTCGGCGATGATCGCCACTATCCAGCAAGGCACGGCGGGCGCCGTCGAAACCATGCGAAAAGGGATGGATTGCGTCGCCCAGGGCGTTGCGTTGTCCCAGCGCGCCGGCCAGTCGATCCGGCTGATCGAGGAAGGCGCGATCAAGGTGCGCGGAGACATCACCGGCATTTCCGAGGCACTGCGCGAGCAATCCGCCGCAAGCAACGATATTGCCGCCCAGGTCGAGAGGGTCGCGCAGATGGCCGAGTCGAACAACGCCGAGGTGAAGCGAACCGCGGCCACGGCAGGAGAACTCGAACGCTTGTCGGTTATGCTACAGTCCGAAGTGGCGCGTTTCAGCGTCTAGCCCACGGTGGGCGCCGCCGGCAAGGCGGCTGTGCGTGAGCTGGCACCGGGCTAGCCCGATGCCCCTGAGTTCCTCTTTGCCGGATTGCGGAATATGGACCTGAAACAGCTTGAGTATTTCGTCCACGTCGCGGAACTGGGCAGCTTCACCCGCGCGTCGGTTGCGCTCAATATTGCCCAGCCGGCGTTGAGCCGGCAGGTGCGGATGCTGGAAGTCGAGTTGCGGCAGAACCTGCTGACCCGTAACGGCCGCGGCGTGACCACCACCGAAGCCGGCAGGATCATGCTGGAACATGCGCGCGGCGTGCTGCACCAGGTCGAGCGCGCCCGCGAGGAACTGGGACGGGTGCGCGGCACGCTGGCGGGGCGGGTGGCGCTGGGCTTGCCGCCGAGTCTGTCGAAGGTGTTGACGGTGCCGCTGACGCGCGCCTTTCGCGCCGCCATGCCGGAAGCCTCGCTGTCCATCACCGAAGGCCTGTCGGTGACGATGCGGGAATCGCTGATCTCGGGGCGGTTGGATATTGCCCTGCTTTACAACGCCGAGCCGTCGCCGGAAGTGGATAGCTTCCCGCTGCTGGAGGAAGACCTCTACCTGATCCGCCGAAAGCAGGGGAGATCGACACCGAAACCCATCACCCTGCGGGCGGTCGCCGACGAACCGTTGGTGATTCCGAGCCGGCCGAATTCCCTGCGCATGCTGATCGAAGTCGAGCTGGCCAATCTCGGCCGCCACCCAATAATCGCCCTGGAGATCGACGGCGTCGCGGCGATCCTCGACCTGGTGGCCGACGGCGCCGGCAGCGCGGTGCTGTCGATGAACGCCATCACCACCTCAGGGAAGCCCGCCGCCTTCAGCGCCCACCCCATCGTCAAGCCGCGCCTGCGCAGTAGGCTTTCGCTGGCGGTGAGTTCGCATCGGCCGGCCACACTGACGCAGAAGGCCATGCTGGATCTGGTCCGCCAGGTCGCGGGGAACCTGCTCAAGTAGGCGAGCCTGGATTAGAATTTCGCCAAGTGCAGCCGTCGATTCGGCAGGCCCGCGGGAGGATGCGAGCGCGCCGGTCGATTATCGTGGAGGAGTCTGTGACCAGGATCATGACAAGCTCGCCGGCCTGTTCGGCCTTAACGTCCAGGATGTCGGCGCCCAGCAGACCGGCATGACGCTGGAGGCCTTCAACGCCAAACTCCGCGCTGCGGGAGACTGAAGCATGGCGCGCATTGTCGGCGGACTCACCACCTCGCACATACCCGCCATCGGCAACGCCATCGCCCGGGAACTTTTCGAAGAGCCTTACTGGAAGCCCTTCTTCGCCAGCTATCCGCCGGTACTGGCGTGGCTGGACAAGGTCAAGCCTGACGTCGCGGTGGTCATCTACAACGA
>JBAYJH010000194.1:0-9223 GCA_041665185.1 Sterolibacterium sp. | reverse complement strand
CTCGAATCCGATTACTCCAACCGCAGCAATGGCGACGCTAAGAACCACGAAGATCACCAACGGAACTGTGGGCGAAGAGGACTTCCCGAGATCCAGTGAAAGACTGCCGTGATTCGACTCGGTGCTCAGGGGAGAAGGCATGACGGCAGCGCGCTCGGCCATCAGGCTTCCTCGCACCGGCAAGGCGCAGAGGAAGCAAGGCCCGGATGGCAGTCCATGCTATGTAACCGTCGCCTCGCTACTGCCGCCCAGCCCGACAGTTGCCAGCGTGGTCATCTCATCGATGGAAAGGACACGCTGGATATCCAGGATGATGACGAACTTTGAATTGACTTTGCCCATACCGGCGATGAAATCGGCGCGGATCTTGGCGCCGAAGGCGGGCGGGGGTTCGATCTCGCTGCCCTGGATTTCCAGTACTTCGGAAACGGCATCGACCATGATGCCGAGATCCTGCTTGGTATCCTCCTGGTGCATCTCGACAATGACGACGCAGGTGCGTTTGCCGACATCGCTTTGCCGACCACCGAAGCGGGCAGACAGATCGACCACCGGCACCACCGCGCCGCGCAGGTTGATGACGCCGCGGATGAAGGCCGGCATCATGGGGATTTCAGTGAGGTTGCCGTATTCGATGATCTCTTTGACGTTGAGGATACCGACCGCGTACATCTCGCCCCCCATGGCGAAGGTCAAGTATTGATTGGCTTCCCCCGCCGAAGCCCTATGGCGGGCGGCGGTCAGCGCCTGTTGCCCCCCAAGGGGATTGGTACCACCCCGGGTACTCTCATCTGCGGGGCGCGTCGATTGTGTCTGAACTAGGGTTCCCATGGTCGGTCCCGTTCAGAAACGCTCGAAATCTTGCTCGTTGATCGAAGCATTGGCATTGCCGCCTTTGCCGGCTTTGGCTGAGACCGAGCGGTTACCCGCGCTGCGTGAGGTGGCGCTGGTCTGGGCGCGCGCCGCCGGCCGAGCGAATTGTGCTGCACCCTGTTCCTCGTTGATCTTGAAGAACGACATCAGCGATTGTAGTTGGCCCGATTGTCCGCCCATTTCCTCGGCCGTGGCGGCGAGTTCCTCGGACGCCGACGCGTTCTGCTGAGTGGCCTGGCTCAGCTGACCCATGGCGCTGTTGATCTGGCCGACGCCGGCCGACTGCTCCTGACTGGCCGCGGCGATTTCCTGCACCAAGTCGGAAGTCTTTCGGATCGAGGGCACCATCGTGTCCAGCAGCTTGCCAGCTTGTTCGGCCATGCCGACGCTGCTGCTGGCCAGCTGGCCGATCTCCTGCGCGGCGACCTGGCTACGCTCGGCGAGTTTGCGCACTTCCGCGGCGACCACCGCGAAACCTTTGCCGTGTTCGCCGGCGCGGGCCGCTTCGATGGCGGCGTTGAGGGCAAGCAGGTTGGTCTGGTAGGCGATGTCGTCGATGATGCCGATCTTGCCGGCGATTTGCTTCATGGCCTGGACGGTTTCCTTAACCGCCATGCCGCCCTCGGCGGCTTCGACGGCAGACTTGCTGGCCATGCCGTCGGTGACCTTCGCGTTCTCGGTGTTCTGGTTGATGCTGGCAGTCATCTGTTCGATGGAGGCTGTCGTTTCTTCGACCGAAGCCGCCTGTTCGCTGGAGGATTGCGACAGAGACTGGGCCGTTTGCGAGACTTGCCCGGCGGCGCTGTTGAGCGCCTCCGAGGCGGTGTTCACTTCGCCTATGATCTGGGAGAGCTTGTCGACCATGAAACTCATCGAGGTTAGCAACTGGCCGGTCTCGTCCTTGGAGTCGACCACTATCTTCACGGTCAGGTCGCCCTGGGCGAGTGCGTCGGCCACACCTACGGCTTCTTCAAGCGGTCTAGTGATGCTGCGCGTGACCCAGAACGCGATACCGATGCCCATCAGGACGGCGGCGATGGCCAGGATCAGCATCAAGTTGCGCGCCTGCTGGTATTGCTCCGCGGCCAAAACGCCTGTTTGATCCATCAACTCTCCTTGGAACTTGATCAGTGCGTTGACGCGTTGGCGATACTCCGTGGCAATTTTCCGGTAATCGGTCGAGAGAAAAACACGGGCTTCAGACACTTTTTCTTCCTCAATTAGCTTGATGACCTGGTTCTGCGCTCCGATGAAACGCTCCCGCGAGTCCAGGATCTGATTCATCATCTCCATACCCTTGGGCTGATTCAGCGTGGGCTTGAGCGTCTCCCACGCCTTGCCGATGGCGGCGCGGCCGCTCAGGATACGATCCTTGGCTTGCTGCCGGGAGTCCTTGGAATCGGCGAGCACCATATCGCGCGTCGCAATACCGATCTCATTGACACCGGCAAGTCCGGCTTCGAGCAGGACAACCTTGGGCCATTTGTTCTTGGCGATGTCTTCGACCGAATCGTTGATTGATGCCATGCGCGTGATGCCGAGGAAGGCGATCACGGCCAACAGAATCAGCACAAGACCGAAACCCAGCCCCAGGCGCATGCCTATTTTCATGTTTTTGAACATTTCAATATCTCCTGTGTTACGTTGATGACGAGAAACGACAATCGGTAGTACCGGTAGATCTATGGGAGTTCAATGGGCCGAACTCCCGAGTTGCAAGGTTTCGGTCTCGCGTTGTGCGGCGGTGCTCGTCAGCGCCTGCACATCGAGGATCAGGGCCACCTCGCCGCTGCCCAGGATGGTGGAACCGGCGATCCCGCGCAGATGGCGGAAGATCGCGCCTAGCGGTTTTATGACGGTCTGGAATTCGCCTTGCAGCACATCCACCACGATGCCGGCCTTGCGCCCGCCGGCTTTCACCACCACCACGTTTTCGCGGGCGGGTTTCTCCGTGGCGACTTCGAACAGTTCGCGCAGGCGCACGAAGGGCAGAACCTCGCCGCGCAAATTGAGGTAGTTGCGATCGACCGTGGCGTTCTGCAATTCCATGCACTCCACCACCATTTCCAGGGGAATCACGAAAGACGACTGCTCCACCCCCACCAGAAAGCCGTCGATGATCGCCAAGGTGAGCGGCAGGCGGATGGTGAAGCGGCTGCCCACCCCTTCCTGCGAACTCACCTCGACGGTGCCGCGCAAAGCCTGGATGTTGCGGCGCACCACGTCCATGCCGACGCCGCGGCCGGAGAGGTTGGTGACTTTCTCGGCGGTGGAGAAGCCGGCCTCGAAGATCAGGTTGGCAATCTCCTGGTCGGAGAGCGTCTGGTTCTCAGAAATCAGTCCTTTCTCGATTGCCTTGGCGCGGATCTTCTCCCTCGGCAATCCCGCCCCGTCGTCCACCACTTCGATGACGATGCTGCCGGAGTCATGGTAGGCGTTCAGTTCCACCCGCCCTGCCGCCGGCTTGCCTTTGGCGACACGCACGGCGGTGGGTTCCAGGCCGTGGTCCATGGCGTTCCTGACCAGGTGCATCAACGGGTCGCCGATTTTCTCGACCACAGACTTGTCGAGCTCGGTGTCGGCGCCGGTAATGACCAGCTCGATTTCCTTGCCGATCTCCTTGGCGGTATCGCGTACCACCCGGTTGAAGCGGTTGAAGGTCTCGCCGATCTGCACCATGCGAAGCTGTAGCGCCGAGTCGCGAATGCTCTCGACTAGGCGGGAGAGCACCGAGGTGGCTTCGACCAGATTCACCTGCTTGCTTTTCTGTGCCAGCAGGTTGGCCGAGGCGCCGGCGATCACCAGTTCGCCGACCAGGTCGATCAGCTGGTCGAGCTTATCGGCATGCACGCGGATCAGCCGGGCTTCGTCGGCCTTCTTGTCGCTGATCTGTTTCTGTTTGACGGCGGCGGCTTCAACGATCTCGGGTTGCACCATCTGGCGTTCGACCAGGATCTCGCCCAGATGCGGCGCCACGCTGTCGGTTTCGGCGGCGCTCCGGGCCGCCTGCTGCTGGCGCGCCAGGCCTTCTTCCAGCTCTTCCTGAGTCAATGCGCCGCTCTTGACCAGGATTTCGCCCAACCGCATGGTTTCTTCGGGCAGATGTTCGATCAGTTCGATGAAGTCGGTGAGCTGGCTATTGGGCGGTAGGATATGCAGTTCGCAGTCGTCGCGGACGAAGTCGAAGACGCGCTCAATGGCTTCCTTGGCGGCATGGCTGCGCAGGCGAATTTCAAAGCCCAGGTAGCAGGATTCGGGGTCCATCCGCTCGGCTTCGGGCATGGCCTCAGAAAGGGTGGTGATGTGGGCGATTTCGCCCAGCGACAGCAGGTAGCGCAGGATGGCCTCGGGGTCCATGCCGTTTCTCAGCACATCGCGACCGAAGCGCACCGAGATGTGCCAGCAGTCGTTCATAGTCTTGCCGCCGCCTTCGCTTTCGACCGAGGCGGTCTGTTCAGCAGCGGCTAATCGCTGAGCGCCAGCGGCGAGGGCGCCGCCGAAGAAGCCGCGCAGCTCGTTGGACAGCGTTTCTCCGGCAGTCCGTAGCGCGTCATCGGGTTCGCGCGCGCCGCTCACCGCCAGGTCGAGCAAGGCGCCCATGTGGTCGCAGCAATTGAGGATGGCGCTGATCAGTGCTTCACTGACGGCGATCTCGTTATTGCGCAGCTTGTCCAGGGCGTTTTCGACGACGTGGGTGAACTTCTCTATCATGGTCAGTTCGACCACGCCGGAGCCGCCCTTGATGGTGTGGGCGGCGCGGAACACCCCGTTCAGGGTTTCCGGATCATGGTCGCCCTGTTCCATGCGCATCAGGCCGTTTTCCATTTCGGTCAACTGCTCACGGGCTTCCTGAATGAAGACGCCGAGGATTTCTTCCATGGTTGTTCTCGTGACTAAGGCGCTTATTGGGCGGAATCGCTGGCCGGAATCACCAGGGGGTCGCCGAAGAAGCCGGCGATGTTGTAGAAGTCCATCAGTTCGCTGACCGAGGGACTGTGAGCGACGATGCGCAGTTCCTTGCCTTGCTTGACGCTTTCACGCTTGGCCAGCATCAGTAACTGGATGCCGGAGGTGTCGATCTCGGCAATCTGGGCGAGATCCAGCTCGATCACCTGGTTGTGTTCCAGTATCGCCATCAATTCACTCTTCAGCGCTTCAGCATGGTAGATGGTCATATCGCGGTCGATCGCTAAGCGTCCGGTGTTAGCAGTTGAATTCATAGCAGTCATATTCCTTGGTCTGGATCGTTTCAGAACAGCTCGATCTTTGGCCCGCCAGTGACGCTGCCGGCTTTTGCCGGTGCATTGCCCATGGCGGCATGGTGTGAATCGCGCTGCGACGACATCACATAGTTGCCGTACATCTGGGCCAGATGCTGCGACAGCGGTTGAAGTTCAAAATTCGAGTCTTCGAACTGGTTGAGCCGATCCGCTAGCAAGAACGCATGGCTGTCGAGGCGGTTGAGGGCATCGATCACCTGTTCGATCTGCTGGCGAGTGACATCCTGGAACTGGACGCTGGCGAGCGCGTTCATGAACATTTCGACCAGTTGTTGGCTACTGGTATGGATTTGCACCATCACCTGGGCCTCATGGTCGGTGACTTCCTGATAGCTCTTGCCCAGATCGTCGAGTTGCACGGCGAAGCTTTGCAGTGCAGTGCGTTCCGCTTCGATGTGGGCGATGGACATTTTGTCCTTGAAATGCGATTCGATCGACACGGACACCGCCCGGATGCCTTGGTCGATCTGGGTTACCGCCTTATCGGTGTCGCCAGAAAGCTTGCGGACCTCATCGGCCACCACTGCAAAACCCCGCCCGACATCGCCGGCGCGGGCTGCTTCGATCGCTGCATTCAGCGCCAGCAGGTTGGTCTGTTTGGAGATGCTGCGGATCAGTTGTACCAGCGAGCCGAGGGACTGCGCTTCCCTAACGACGTGTTCGACATTCTGCCGATCCGTTTCGCTCGAAACGATTCGCTCCTTGATGTATTGGTCGAGAGTGCCGATGAGTTCGCGATTACGCACAATGCGTGCCTCGGATTGGGCAAGCATTTCGTTCGATTCGTGGCTGGAAGTGTCTACGAAACTGCTGAGCTGCGTTACCACGCCGTCGATCGTCTGTAGGCGGCTGGCGATGTCGAAGGCGGCTTGCTCGGTTTCCTTGATAACCGAATCCAGTTGACCGCGCACCACGTTGTTATACGTGCCGATCTGGTGAAGTTCCTCAGCCACCTGCTCGGTGGTCGACACGTAGGCGCTATTGAGCCTGGCGGTGTTTTCCTGCTGAGTCTGCATGCCAAAAAGCCAGTCCCGATAGATCGCAGTGGAGACCATGCGCTGCCCGATAAAGGCGACAGAGATCATCAGAAGGCTGCCCAGCGCTCCGCCCACATTTCGCCTTAAACCGATGGCCGGTAAAAAATCATCGACCCACCATTCGTTGAAGAAATACACCGTTAGTGCAGCACCGATGGCAACCACCAGGAATACCATAATCTGACGTCGCAGCAGGAGCATGAAATCCATGTTCTAACGCACCACCAGCTTGATGGTATTAAGCAATTCGTCGGCGGTGGCAGGCTTGACCAGCCAGCCCGAGGCGCCTGCCGCCTTGGCTTCGAGGCGCTTGCTCTGCTGGGATTCCGTAGTGAGAAACAGGATAGGCATGAATTTGTAGTTCGGCAGTTTGCGCACTTCCTTGATGAAATCGATGCCGTTCATGCCAGGCATATTAAGGTCGGTGATGAGTAGATCTAGCTTGATGCCGCCGGCGAACTTCGTCAGTCCTTCGGCAGCGTTCGAAGCTTTCTCGACCGCATAGCCGGCCTTGGCAAGAATATTCGAGATGGAGAGCAGTATGGTCGCCGAGTCGTCGACCAGCATGATGGTTTTCATGATTGACTAAGATCCTGTAGATAGCTGGTGGCTTTCATGGCTAGCTCGTAGACACATGCCGATCCCTACAGGAGATGATGGTGTCGACCAGGGCACTAGTTTCGAGCGACTTGTCGAAGAAGAAATCGGCCCCCAAGGCCAGACAGTGCTTGCGAAAAAAGATGGCATTGGTGTTTACCATGACAATCACTGACGGAAAGCGCTGCTTGGCGTAGCAAAGCAGATCCAAGCCGCTGCCACATGGAAACATGGGGTCAAGCACCATGGCCTCAGGCGAAAACCGGCGCAGCCGATCGAAGCCTTCGGCCAGTTCGGCAGCCTGGATGATTTCGATGGCAGGAATGCATTCAAACAAATCGCTCAGGCGGGTACGCACGGCCGTGAAATTATCGACAATCAGCAGCCTCATTTCAGAACACTCGGCAAGAAGAACGGGGGAGATACGGTTAACATTTGTGCTGCTGCTAAAGCGACACAATGCTCCCTGGCCATCGGTGTTGTCAGTCAGGAAGCGCGGATTTTCGATTCAGGATTTGCTGATTTTGTTGTCAGGATATCCTGACAGACTTCCCGGCAAAGCCAGGGCTTGCTATCATCGGACAGAATTGAGATGGCACACCATGAAAAAACCGCCGCTGCATGCAACCTCTGACCATCAATGGCGCAATGACGCCGATGCCCAGAACTTGTTGCACGAATCCCAGGTTCATACGCTGCTTAATGTCTCTCCCGATGCCTGTCTACTGACGGGTACTGAAGGCAAGATCAACTTTGCCAACCGCAGCGCCGAAACATTGTTCGGCTATACGCGCGAGGAACTGCTTGCCCTGGATATCAGTACGTTGGTCCCGCCTCGCATCCGAGCCGGCCATCAACAACATCTCAGCGAATTTGTCCGCAATCCACAGTCGCGATCCATGGATACCAAGGGTGAAATGGGCGGCGCTCGCAAGGATGGTTCGGAGTTCCCTGTCGAAGTCAGTTTGAGTCCGATATGGCTCAGTGGTGTACAAATGGTGATTGCGGTGGTGCGCGACATGAGCGAGCTGCATTCCACTCATGAAGCCATGCGGATCGCCCGTGAATTCTTTGAGAATACCTTTGTTTCGGCACCCGGCGGCATGGCGATCACCGATTTGGACGGTCGCTACATCAAGGTCAATCCGGCCATGTGCAGGTTTGTAGGCTATTCCGAAGGAGAATTGCTGACCATGACTTTCATGGATATCACCCATCCCGATGATCTCACCTCGAATTTGCGCCTTAGACAAGGTCTCCTGGCAAGAGAATTTCCATCGTTTCAGATGGAGAAGCGCTATCTGCGCAAGGATGGGCGGGAGATTTGGGCACTGATGGTGGTATCGGCGGTTGACGGCAAGAACGGCAAACCAATGTACACGATTGGTCAGATGCTCGACATCGACCTACAGAAGCGCGCCGAACTCGCATTGATCAAATCCCGGCAACAACTGCGGAGCTTGTCGGTACATCAGGAAGGCTTACTGGAGGAGGAACGGAAACATATCGCACGTGAAGTGCATGACGAATTGGGTCAATTGCTGACGGCGCTGAAAATGGATATCTCCCTGCTCCGCTTGCGTTTCGGCCAGGATCCCGCCTTGCTGGAAAAAGTCGAGGGCATGCGCACTTTGGTGGGAAAAACTATCGGTGTGGTACGCCAAGTCGCCAGCAACCTACGTCCTGCCGCCCTCGATCTTGGCTTGGTGCCGGCGATCGAATGGCTGACCACGGATTTCAGCCAGCGTTGGGATATATCCTGCAACATCGACTTGAGCGGAGATGAGATAACCTTGGATGACTTGCGGGCAACCGCCGTCTTCCGCGTCGTGCAGGAGTGCCTGGCCAATGTAGCCCGTCATGCCCGGGCCAGCGAGGTCATTATCCGCTTGCAGTGCGACAAGCGGCGGCTGCTGCTGCGGGTAGAAGATAACGGCTGTGGTTTCGATTCGTCAGTCGTGAGCACACTGCCAGGGCTCGGTTTGTTCGGCATGCGCGAGCGGATTCTAGCCCTCGATGGCACACTCAAGATCGATAGTTCTCCCGGTATGGGAACCACGCTGGCGATCGAGCTACCGTTCCCTAGAGGGGACAGCACATGATCCGTATCGTAATTGCCGATGACCACGCGATGGTGCGTGGCGGTCTGCCCAAAGAGAGGATCCGTGTCGACTCTATTAGCGGCTGGGCGCCCTTGGCGAGACAGCGGTTACATAGCATGAACGGTCATCCGGGCTCCGCTTTCCCTACACGTTGTACGTGTGACGAAGCCTGATGCCGGAACACGCTGCCTCGGTATTTTCCTCCTTGGGGACCGAGTCGAATCACGGCAGTCTTTCACTGGATCTCGGGAAGTCCTCTTCGCCCACAGTTCCGTTGGTGATCTTCGTGGTTCTTAGCGTCGCCATTGCTGCGGTTGGAGTAATCGGATTCGAG
>JBAYJH010000193.1:0-9323 GCA_041665185.1 Sterolibacterium sp. | reverse complement strand
GATGCAGGACGGACTCAAGCTCGCGGTCGACGTGCCGCTGCGCACCGCGCGCCTGAGCTATGAAGCGATGCAGACCGCCGAGACCGCCATGCGCAGCGGCAATCCGAATTGCATCACCGACGGGCTGACGGGCTGCACCATCGCCTATGCCGGCGTGCGCGGCGGCATCTGGAACGTGCTCATCAACCTCAAGGACATTGCCGATGCGGGCTACGTCGCCGAAATCCGGCCGGCCTGCGCGAAGCTGCTCGAGGACGCGGGCGCCCTGCTTGCGCGCGCGACCGGGGACGGGGATGCTCGGATCGAGGGGATGCTGCGGGGGTAGGATTCCGCCGGGGTGTTGATTGCGCTATCGCTCAGACGCCGGCACTTCGGCGAGGTCATGCGAAAACACGCCTCAATCCTTCCAAAGGCGGAATATCGTTTGCGAGACGCGGATTTCTGCGTATTTATTCATATAGCCTTGGTCCGGTTCGGCCGTTAGCTACCGAAAAGAAACCGGTCATTCAGATCGAGCAATTGGTCTATGACCGGGCTAGGATTAGCAACGGTCAACAAGGATCTAGTAGCCTATGTCACCTTTGGCCGAAGCGGTCACTAAATGGTTGGTTCGAGCCTTGGTCGACCGCTTAAATATCGTTGATTTCGGGGTGCTGCTGATTAAGCGACGAGACCCGCCAGGAGAAGCATCCGGTCGGGCCTAGCGCAAGAATAAAGCGCTCTCGGCAACGTCAGGTCGGAAGGCCGAATCCGTCTTCGCGTACCAGTTTCAGGAAGGCATCGACGACGGCGGAGTCATAGGCCGTGCCCCGGCCATGTTCGATTTCCTTCAACGCAGGCTCCATGCCCAGCGATGCGCGATAGGGTCGATGCGATGCCATTGCCTCCACGACGTCAGCCACAGCCATAATTCTCGACTCCAACAGCATTTCGTCACCCTTGATACCACGCGGATAACCTGAGCCGTCCACCCGCTCATGGTGCTCCAAGACAATGCGGGCGAGGGGCCAGGGAAAGCTGATGTCCTTGAGAATATCGTAGCCGACTTGCGGATGCACTTTTATCAGTTCATATTCAGTTGCGCTGAGCTTGCCGGGCTTAGCGAGTATCTCAGCGGGGACCCTGATTTTGCCAAGATCGTGTACCACCCCTGCGAGGTGTATGCTGCGAATCCTTTCATCGTCAAGACCCATAGCTCTAGCGATGGCCGTGGCAATGTCGGCGACCCGCTTTTGATGGCCGGAGGTATAGGGGTCGCGCATCTCGACCGTGGCCGCGATAGCTTGAATGGATTCCTCCAAGCCGCGCCGTAAAATTTCCGCATGGTGTTCATGCTCGTGGGCAATCTTGTCCCGCTCGGCCCGGGTGCGCAAAGTTACAATCCCATAGCTTAGGTCGCCGGCAAGTTCTTCGAGCAAACGAATTTCCGCTTCGTCGAAGCTATCCTGCTCTTTCGAGTGAATGCTCAATGTGCCGATGATTCGCGTGCCGTCAAGCAGTGGCAGTGCAATATTGGATGCATAGCCATGTTTGGCCACAATCTCCCTGACTGGCCCGAAGGCGGGGTCGCTCAAAATGTTCCTGCAGATGGCCCGCTTCTTGGTGCGAATTGCCCGGGAAATGGGCCTTTGGCCTTCGGCCGTGTCGGCCCAGGTATGCCTGACTGCGGTGACATAGCCGTCTTCAATTCCCGCCCAGGCCATGGGCACTATGGCTTTCTCTGGGTCATCTGTGGGATATCCGACAAATGCCATGGCATAGCCGCCTTTCGCCACGATGACGCGGCAAACCGCGTGCAGCAGGTCCGACTCGTTTGTCGAGCGCACTAACTCCTCATTGCCTGCCGAAAGGGTTTTCAAGGCACGGGTCGCTCGGTCACGGGCGATTTCTGCCTCCTTTCGCTCGGTGATGTCCGTAACAAGACCCACGACCTGTGCGGGCTTGCCGTACGCGTCGAGAATCACATTGGTGTTGGCGGCCAGCCAGTGGGTGGAGTCATCTGGCCATAGCACCCGATACTCAAATTGTCCGGGCGTGTCGGTGGTGTGGTCCCGTGCCATAGCACGAGCCAGCGCTTCGCGGTCCGCTGGATGCACCGCCTTGAGAAATTCCGTTGAATTCCGCGGTCCCCACTCGGGTGCCATGCCGAAAAGAGCCCCCAAGCCGCCGGAAGATGAAAGCTGGTCGCGCGCCAAATCCCACTGCCACGCGCCCATGTGGGCCGCCTTCATCGCTCGACGCAGTCGTTCTTCGCTCTGCCGCAATTTGTCTCCAGCATTCTTCCACCCGGTGATGTCACGCAGAGAGACTGCAATGCCGTCGCCTACTTGGACAACCTGTTGCCGAAACCACCGCAGTCCCTTTTGTGGGACATCGAAGGAAAATTCCCCTTCAAATCGGTTCCCGGTACTTGCAACCTGCGCGTATTCTTCGAATAGAGATGACGTCTGGTAGCGCGGCAGAAGCCCGAGGTAGGTCTTGCCAATGGCTTCATCTCGCGCCATTCCAATTTGCTGTGCGGCACGAGCATTCATCGCGGTGATTTCGAAGTCGACGATATTGCCTGCGCTGTCGCGCACGCTCTTGAAGACGAAGAGCGCATCCGGGCTCGCCTCTGCGGCTGCGCCAAATCGCTCCTCGACCGTTCGCAGCGATGTCTTGAGTCGTTCGTGCTCCGCGCGCGAGCGCTGCGCAAGTATGGCGAATGACAGGTCGCTGGCTACTTCGCCGAGCAGCACCGCTTCCTGCTCGGCGAATGCGGTGGTTTCCGCAGCGCCGATGACTAGTGCACCAAGATTGCCGTCGTCAACCTTCAGAGGGAGGGCAATTATCGAGGCGTATCCGAAGCGCCCAACATGCTCGCGCCATCGTTCCGCGCCCGAGCTCAACTGAGTGTCATGCACGACGATGGGGACTCCTTCGCGAATGGCCCGCCCCGTCGGGCCCTGACCGTGTTCATTGTCGGCCCACGTAACCTGCAAGGTTTTGAAGTATTCCTCCGTGCCGCCCGCAATCGCTACCGGTCGTACTGTCTTGTCTGGGTTGTCTTCGGCGAAGCCTACCCACGCCATTTGATATCCCCCGGCGTCGACGATGGCTCTGCACATGCCTTCAGCTAAGGCTCGTTCGTCACTCGGTTTGAGCAGCACCTGATTCCATGCGGACAGAACCTTCAGCGCGCGGCCAGCCAGAACCACCTCACGTTGCTTCGATTCAAGCGCTGCCGCCATATCATCAAATGACCGAGCCAGCGAGCCCATTTCGCTATGGACCGCACCAATTCCGCTGCGTGCGCTCAAGTCTCCCGCACCCAGCCGGCGCGCAATCCCAGACAGAACGGAAATGGGCCGCAGAATTACCCGCTCGACTCCAAACCAGATAATGGCGAACGTAAGCAATACCAGAACCGATGCGCCAATCAGGACGATTCGAAAGTGACTGTCCGCCTTGGCCGTGACGCTATCGGCGGCATAGCCGACCCAGAGTGTTATCGAACCCGTCCGAGCTGGGAAAAAGCGAGCGAGCCCATAGATTCGAGGCACGCCGTCGAATCCGGTATCTCTGACAATGCCTTCACCGCCATGCGCGACGACAGCCTTGAAAAACGAAGTTTCTACGGCGCTTCTACCAACCCAGTGTTCCGGGTCGGGATAGCGGGCAAGCACCCGGCCCTCGGGGTCAATCAGCCCGACTCGCGCCCCTTCCCGATGCTTGCTGTCCTCCAAGGCGCGATAGAGCCAAGCGAGTTCAAGTCCTACGTGCAGGACGCCTCGGATTTCGCCATTCTCGTCGCGTACAGCCTTGTAAATCGGAAGTACCGTCTTGCCGGTCACGCGACTAATAAGCGCTTCGCCGATTACCGCGTCGGATGATGTCAATGCCGTCTTGAAATAGGGCCAGTTGGCGATGTTCATGGAGTGCTGCAGGGGTACGGCGACGCAGATGACACTTCCGTCTGGCAGCGCAAACATTGCGTTGGAAAATGCCGTCAGTTGCTTGACCGCCTGCGCGAAGCGGCGTTGACATTCCTCAGTGCTAACGAAACGGCGCAAATCCGAGGACGAAATCTGGCTATTGAAGAGCACTTCAGAGGATTTGATGGCGTTGCGCGCCGCGACCGCAGCCACGCGGGCCGTGACAGAGAGGTCATCTTCCGCTATTTCGAGGCGTGCGTTCCGCTCGCGGACCGCTTGATAGACTATCGCCATGACAAAGATGGAAAATCCAAACGCGACTATCAGGATGACACGCGTTCTCAGGCTAAACAGCAGATTTGACATCGGCCAGCCTCCATTGGGGCGTTGCCGCGAACTGATATGGGGCAAACTGCTTCTTCGGGGGGAAGGTGAAGACCGCTTTGTCGAATCAACTCCCTATCGCCGCGCTTGACTCGACCGAACCGAGCCGTCTGATGCTCTTGGCCATCAGGCGTACGCGCAGAATTGCGCCTGTCGAAACCCAAAAACCCGAAACTAGGCTACTCGCCGGCGCCTGGACCATATTGACAAAAAGCAAGGGGTTGCCGTTTAAAGGAACACCGCCATCCCGCGCGGGACGGCTGTTGATTCTGAGTGCTGAGTATTTCTTGGCATATGCCGCAATTAGTCTAGGCAGGTGACTGCAAACACCGGCGGAGAACCTGTTTATGGCGTGTATGTTGGTACATTAAGGGCGCTGCCGGCCTGAACGATTTTTTGGAGCGGGATGGCTCTCCAGTCAGGGCAAATCTGAGCAATATTGGGCAATCGGGGTGCCGTGCAATTAGCGACGGAGTTCAGCCGCGTCGCGCGTCAGGCGTGAATTACTGCGCCGAATTGCGTCCCATCGAAGAATCCCAGGCGCATACGCGGTTGCGCCCGCCAGTCTTGGCCGCATACATCGCCATGTCAGCACGGTCGATGGACTCCTCAATACCGACATCCGGGTCGAGCTGCGCAATGCCAAACGACGCCGTGGCGAACACCGGCTTTCCACTATCGGAGGCGAGCTCCGTCGCTACTAATCCGCTGCGTATCCGCTCGATCGCCACCTGAGCAGCTTGGAGATCGAGACCCGGCATCGATAATAGAAACTCCTCGCCGCCATAGCGGAATATTTTGTCGTAGGGTCGCAGGTGCTCCATTACGTATGATGCAGAGGAGGCAAGCACCCGGTCTCCGACAATGTGCCCGTAAGTGTCGTTGATCTTCTTGAAATGGTCGATGTCCATCATGGCGACACAATGCGGTCCGACGTGCCGCTTGACTAGTGCAAGAGCCTCACGCAGTTTGGTAAGCATGGCGATGCGGTTCTCTGCGCCGGTGAGCGGGTCCAGGCTGTGGAGGGAATCCTCGATCTCACCTTTGAGCGTATAGATCTCCAGACGCAAGCGGTCAAGAGCGTTGGCGAAATTGTCGTAATCGCTCGGAGAGGCCGATGGGCCGTTCTCCGACGAATGCAACAGTTGTGCGGCAAACCGATGCACCCGTTCGTGCTGAACCTCTAAAGCCGCGAACGCCGGATGATCGCGCAGAACCTGGTCAACAACACTGTAGTACCACTGACCAAAGCGGCACTTGCGATGGGCGTCTTCTACCGCGTCCCGACGGTCAATCGGCAGTCGACAGCTAACTGTGCGGATGAGCTCTCTATGCCATTGCTCATGGTTATAAATCGCCTGGGTCAGCTGCTGGAGGACAGCCTGTCGATCTTTAAGCTTGAACATGCTTATCGAGCCTCGAGCTTGGATGCTTCAATGCGCCGTATCGTCTCCCCGTTGGAGTTCTTCAGGCGGCGCATTCGAGCGTTTGTGAGGAAGGTCTAAGTGCTAGCGAAGCTCCCTAATGTGCGTACCGTGATGGCTCCCCGATCAGGGAAAAGTGGGCCCTGGCCGGTGCAGTTCTACTTCAAATCGGAACTCAGGCCTCTCGCCTGTTTCGCATAGGAGGAAGCCAAGTGTGCCATTCTGGTGGCTTCCGCTGCGGCGTCTGCAGCCAGCTTCGTCGCTTCCGCGGCCTGGGCTGCTGCCTGCAGCGCTGTCTCCTCTGCTTGGTGTGCAGCCGCAGTTGCAGCTGCCGCGGATGCTGCCGCGGCCGCTACTGCCGCATCTGACGCGGCTTCGGCGGCGGCTTCGGCAGAAGCGACCGCCGCTTCTGCTGCGTCTACCACCGATTGCTCTGCCGATTTTCTTGCGGCAAATGCTGCGTTAGTGGCCGCGACGGCGCATTTCTTGGCAGCCATTGACGCTCTAACTGCCGCATCCTTTGCACTGGCTGTCAGTTCATTCAGGGACTGCAGCGCATCCGCATAACGTCGGTTTATGACAATGTACCCGTCCCTCAGATTCTGGATTTCTTGTTCTATTGCCACGAGCCGTTCATGCATCCTGTCTTTGTCTTGCTCCATGGCGTCCTCCCTAAAATGGAACCAATGCTTATCAACGGTCGCTCTACCGGCAATGGCGCCCTCACGGTGACCTAATGCCAGCGTCCCCATCTACGTAACGCAGGGGGCTGTAGCCAGAACGCTACTCTCTTGGGGACCTGTGGGCAAATGGCACAGTCTGTTAGGGCTACCAGTCTAGCCTTGGATTGGTGTCCAATCCTGTAGGTGGATGGCTAGTCGCCTGAGGCTCTACGCAAGAACTCGAATTAGGCGACTACGGAAATGCTTACTTTGGGGCGAAAGCGCCACTACGCAGATTGTGGACGGGGCGCTCCAAAGAATGTGCCTAACTGCTACTCACCTTTAGACTGCGAAGGTCAGCAAAATGCGAGAGCAGACGTGCAAGCCAACTTGGCTCAACGTCCGTTCCTGGCCGAGAGCACGTATTGCGCATCGTGCCAGGAAGCGGTCGCACGGCGTAGTCGTACGACCGCAGGGGGCCAAACCTAGATTTCGGTCTGTTCCGAGATCTCCAGGGCGTCATCTACCTCGATCCCGAGATACCTGACAGTGCTTTCCAGCTTCGAGTGCCCGAGCAGAAGCTGAACAGCCCGCAGATTCCTCGTCCGTTTGTAGATCAGCGTCGCCTTGGTCCGACGCATCGTATGGGTGCCGTAGACGGTCGAATCCAGGCCAATCGCCGAGACCCACTGATGCACAATACGGGCGTACTGTCGCGTAGAGACATGGGGCGAATCGGTGAGACGGCTTGGAAACAAACATTGCTCCGGCTTCAGTCCCGCCCTTTCTATCCATGCGGCGGCAGCGGTCCGCGTAGGCTCCGTCAATTCAAACTGAACGGGCCGCTGGGTCTTTCGTTGTACGACCATCGCCCGGCCCAGTATCTGGTTACCGTGCGTGATGTCGCGAACGCGCAGGTTGACCAGATCACAGCCGCGTAGCTTGCTGTCGATTGCAAGATTGAACATCGCCAGATCTCGAACCCGGCCCTCGTTTTGGAGGTTAATTCGGATGGCCCAGATGTCCTTGGGTTTGAGGGGCGGCTTCTGACCGACCAGTTTGCCCTTGTTCCAAGGTTCCCTACGTCGAGCGGATTCCATGACAGACTCCTTCGTTGTTGATCGGAGTCTGATTGTTCTCCCTCTCGGCGAATGGCGGGTTTCGGACGACATGCTGAGTGCGTACAACCGGCCAAGTGCTGCCGGTCAGGTGCCCACGCCATTGCGGCCATTCAAGTGCTTTACTTCCGAGTGTTTGGAAATTCAGGTGGCGCGCCCGGCATCACTCGTGCCGCAGCGCCTCGATCGGGTCGAGTTGCGCCGCCTTTCTCGCAGGGAAATAGCCGAACACCAGCCCCACCGCCGCGGAGAAGACAAACGCGATCGCGACGATGGGTGCATTGAAGACGAACGGAACGACCAACATCGAGGCCAGTCCGACCGAGGCGGCCAGAGCCAAGACGATGCCCACCAATCCACCGAAGGACGACAGCACTGCCGCTTCGACCAGGAATTGAAGCAGCACTTCGCGTTCCATCGCGCCGATGGCAAGCCGAATGCCGATCTCGCGGGTGCGTTCGGTCACCGACACCAGCATGATGTTCATGATGCCGATGCCGCCCACCAGCAGGCTCACTGCCGCCACTGCGCCGAGCAGGGCGGTGAGCACCTGGGTGGTGGAAGTGAGCATTTTGGTGATCTCCTTCATGTCCATGACGTTGAAGTTGTTCTCTTCGTTTTCGGACAAATGCCGCCGCTCACGCATCAGGCGTTGCATGTCCTGCTGTGCCCGGGTGGTGGAGCCGCCGTCGCGCACCGAGACCTGGATGATGTTGACGTCCTGATTGCCCGCAATGCGCCGCTGGAAGGCGCGCAGGGGGATGACGACCAGATCGTCCTGGTCGGTGCCCATGGAGGATTGTCCCTTGGGCTCAAGCAGACCAATCACTTCACAGGCGATCTTCTGCAGGCGGATGCGCTCGCCGATCGGGTCCTGGTTGCCGAACAGCTTCTGCCGCACGGTCTGACCGATCACACACGCCGCCGCGCCCGCGCGCAATTCGCTGTCGGTAAAAAACCGCCCTGATCGGGGTGCCCAATTGCGCGCCTTGAAGTAGTCGTCGGTGGTGCCGGTGATTTGTGTCGACCAGTTTGCGTTGCCGTAGACCACGGTCATGGAACGCGAGGTCATCGGCGCCACCGCCGCCAGTTGCGGAATGTCGCGTACCAGCGCTAACGCATCGTCCACGCTGAAGGGCGCCGCGCCGACGGTCTGCCCCGGACCCAGGCGCTTGCCGGGACTGATGATGAGCAGATTGCTTCCCAGGGAGGCGATCTGCTGCGTCACCTGTGCTGTCGCGCCGTCACCCAGGGTCACCAGGATGATGACCGCGGCCACACCGATGACGATGCCGAGGATGGTGAGGACGGAGCGCAGCACATTGCGCCGGATTTCGCGGATAGCCAGCAACAAGGCATTCCAGAGCATCACGCACCCCCTTCGTGTTTGATTACATGCTCGGGTACGACCAGGCCGTCGCGGAAATGGATGGTGCGCCGGGCATAACTCGCCATGTCTGGCTCGTGTGTAACCATGACGATGGTGATGCCCTGTTCCCGGTTGAGCTGCGTCAGTATGTCCATGATCTCCTGACTGCGCGCCGTATCCAGGTTGCCGGTCGGCTCGTCGGCAAGCAGCACGGCAGGTTGGGTGACGATGGCGCGGGCGATGGCCACGCGCTGCTGCTGGCCGCCAGACAACTCGCCCGGTGTGTGATGCTCCCAGTCGCCCAAGCCCACGGCCGCCAGCGCGGCGCGCGCGCGCTGATGGCGCGCTTCGGCCGGGTCGCCGCGATAGATCAGTGGCAGTTCCACATTTTCCAGTGCCGTAGTGCGGTTGAGCAGGTTGTAGCCCTGGAACACGAAGCCCAAGTAATGGCG
>JBAYJH010000192.1:0-9333 GCA_041665185.1 Sterolibacterium sp. | reverse complement strand
GTGGCGACCCATGCCGACCGCAAGCAGTTGTTCCTCAGGGCCGGGCGGATCGCCGTCGATCTGTGCAAGCGCTATTATGAACAGGACGACGCCAGTATCCTGCCGCGTGCCGTCGCCTCCTTCAAGGCATTCGAAAACGCCATGAGCCTCGACGTGGCCATGGGCGGCTCCAGCAATACCGTGTTGCACCTGCTGGCGGCGGCACAAGAAGCCGGGCTGGACTTCACCATGAAGGACATCGACCGCATCTCGCGGCGCGTGCCTTGCCTGGCCAAGGTGGCGCCGTCGACCCAGCTCTACCACATGGAGGACGTGCATCGCGCCGGCGGCATCATGGCCATCCTCGGCGAGCTGGATCGGGCAGGACTGATTCATCGCGACGTGGCAACCGTGCACAGCAAGTCCATGGGTGAAGCACTGGAAGTCCATGACGTAATGCGCGCCCATGACACCGGCGTATTCGATTTCTTCCGCGCCGCGCCGGGTGGCGTGCCGACCCAGGTGGCCTTCTCGCAGGAGCGCCGTTATCCCGAACTGGATCTGGACCGCAGCCAGGGCTGCATCCGCGATAGGGCCAACGCGTACACGCAAGAAGGGGGACTGGCAGTGTTGTTCGGCAACATCGCCGAGAAAGGCTGCATCGTCAAGACCGCCGGGGTCGACGAAAGCATCTGGAAGTTCACCGGCACCGCCCGCGTCTATGAGAGCCAGGATGACGCGGTGGCCGGCATTCTCGGCGACGAGGTGAAGGCCGGCGACGTGGTGATCGTGCGCTACGAAGGCCCGAAAGGTGGCCCCGGTATGCAGGAGATGCTCTACCCGACCTCCTACCTGAAATCCAAGGGCATGGGCAAGGTCTGCGCCCTGCTCACCGACGGCCGCTTCTCCGGCGGCACCTCGGGCCTTTCCATCGGCCATGCCTCGCCCGAAGCGGCAGCGGGCGGCGCCATCGGCCTGGTCGAGAACGGCGATAAGATCGACATCGACATCCCCAGGCGGCGCATCCACCTGGCCGTTACCGCCGCGGAGCTGGCGAAGCGCCGCAAGGCGATGGAGGCCAAGGGAGCGGCCGCATGGCTACCCGCCAAGCGCGATCGCCCGGTCTCGGCGGCCTTGCAGGCCTATGCCGCGATGACCACCAGCGCCGACACCGGCGCGGTGCGGGATGTCTCGCAATTGCGCAGGTAGACCAGCAGTACCCCAGAGGCGGGCACTAGTACCCTACTGAAACACTCGGGTTTGTGGCAAAATGTCGGCTTCCCCCTGGAGCCGTCACCATGCCCAATCGTCTCGCCGACGAAACCTCTCCTTATCTGCAACAACTCGCCGACAACCCCGTCGAATGGCACCCCTGGGGTGAGCAAGCGCTCGCCCTGGCCCGCAGTGAGAACAAACCCATCCTGCTTTCCATAGGCTATTCGGCCTGTCACTGGTGCCATGTGATGGCGCACGAGTCGTTCGAGGACGAGGAAGTCGCCGCAGTGATGAACCGACTGTTCGTACCTATCAAGGTCGACCGCGAGGAACGCCCCGACCTCGACCAGATCTACCAGACCGCCCACCAGATGTTGACCCAGCGCGCCGGCGGCTGGCCGCTGACGATGTTCCTGACTCCCGAGGGCGCACCGTTTTTCGGCGGCACCTATTTCCCCAAATCGCCGCGTTATGGCTTGCCCGGCTTTGTCGATCTGCTGGAGCGAGTGGCACGAAGCTTCCGCGAGCAGCGCGTCGAAATCGATGCGCAGAACGTTTCTCTGCTTGAAGCGCTGGCGAGCACCCAACCGCAGTCACCGAACGGCGGAGCGGCCGAGTTGGATGCCTCGCCGTTGACCGCGCTACATAACCATCTGGCGGAGATTTTCGACGCCCGCCATGGCGGCTTCGGCGCGGCGCCCAAGTTTCCCCATCCAACCGACCTGGCCTGCCTGCTGCGGCGTGCCTTGGTCAGCGACGACGCGCAGGCCCGCAACATGGTCCTGACGACATTGCGCCGCATGGCCGAAGGCGGCATCTACGACCAACTGGGTGGCGGTTTCTGCCGCTACAGCGTCGACGCCGAATGGCGCATCCCGCATTTCGAGAAGATGCTCTACGACAACGGCCCGTTGCTGGCGCTGTTCGCCGATGCCTGGAATATCACCGGAGAACCGCTCTTCAAGCGGGTGGCGGAGGACACCGCGGCCTGGACGCTGCGCGAGATGCAGTCCGCGCAAGGCGGCTATTTCTCCTCGCTGGATGCCGACTCGGAAGGCGAGGAAGGCAAGTTCTATGTATGGACACGCGCCGAAATCCAGGCTTGTCTGTCGCCTCAGGAGTATGCCGCCGTGGAACGCCATTGGGGGCTGGCCGGCCCGCCCAATTTCGAGGGTACGCATTGGCATCTGCGCATCGCCGCGCCCCTCGCCGATGAACAGCTGCCGCTGCTGGAATCCGCCCGCGCCAGGCTTTTCGCCGCGCGCGAGCAGCGCATCCGTCCCGGCCGCGACGAAAAGATCCTGACCAGCTGGAATGCCCTGATGATCGAGGGTATGGCGCATGCCGCGCGGATCTTCGGCCGCGCCGACTGGCTGGCATCGGCGCGTAGCGCGCTGGATTTTGTCCGCAGCCGGCACTGGAACCAGGGCCGCATGCTGGCCACCAGCAAGGACGGACGCGCGCATCTCGACGCTTATCTCGACGACCATGCCTTGCTGCTCTCCGCCCTGCTCGAATCGATGCAGGCGGAATACCGCGGCGAGGACATGGAATTCGCGCGCGAACTGGCGGACGCCCTGCTCTTGCACTTCGAAGACCCGGAGCATGGTGGGTTCTTTTTCACCCGCCACGACCACGAAACCCTGATACACCGGCCCAAGCCCGGCCACGACAATGCCACGCCTTCCGGCAACGGTGTTGCCGCCTGGGCGCTGCAACGCCTGGCGCTGTTGAGCGGCGAGGCGCGCTATGCAACGGCCGCCGAGCGCACGCTGCGACTGTTCCAGCCGCAGTTCGAGCGGCATCCGTCCGGTTTCGCCTCCCTGCTCGCAGCGCTGGCCGAATGGCTGAGTCCACCCAGGCTGGTGGTGCTGCGCGGACCGGCGAACGAGATATCCGCTTGGCAGGCACGGCTGGGACGCTTACCGCTTGCCGGTACGCTGGTGCTGGCCGTGCCCGACTCGCTGGCCGGCCTGCCCGCGGTGCTGGACAAGCCGGCCAGCGACCAGGTCAACGCCTGGGTATGTAGCGGCGTTACTTGCCTTGCCCCGGTGTCAGGCTGGCGGGACCTGGAGCGGATGCTCATGGAGCCTGCTTGAGGACGTTGGTGTCCGATTTTGGTTTTAAGGTAACATCCATTTCCCCAATAATTTCAACCCACCCAAGGAAGAGGTATTTATGAAATCTATCGTCATCTCCGCGCTGGTAGCCACCGCAGTCCTGGCTTCCGCACCCGCCATGGCCAACCTCGAACTGGCCAAGAAGAGCAACTGCATGGCCTGCCACCTGACCGACAAAAAACTGGTCGGCCCCGCCTACAAGGATGTGGCCAAGAAATATGCCGGCGACAAGACCGCCGAGGCCAAGCTGATCGAGAAGGTCAAGAAGGGCGGCTCTGGCGTCTGGGGTCCGGTGCCCATGGCACCGAATCCGCAAGTCTCCGATGCCGACCTGAAGACCCTGGTGAAATGGGTGCTGGCCGGCGCCAAGTAACTTCGATGCGGCCTCGCCAAAACCAGCTTGCGGGCTGGTTTTTTTATTCCCGCGGCGAGGGGCTTGCGGGTCGTCCGCAAATTCTATTGACATTGGCAAGGGCTGACGCAACAATCCGCCTTCTTGAACAGCCAATATCCTGTGGAGGTCTCCGATGAACGTGCCCGTGAAAACCCTATCTCTGTCAGTCGTCGCTGCCCTGACTCTCCTCGCCTGCGGCAAGGAAGCGCCGCCCCCGCCGGCACCGGCCGCGGCACCCGCGCCGGCCCCGCTGCCGGTGGTCAAGATCGGCCACGTCGGCCCGCTGACCGGCGGCATCGCCCATCTGGGCAAGGACAACGAGAACGGCGCGCGGCTGGCCATCGACGAAGCTAATGCCAAGGGCGTTGAAATCGGCGGCACCAAGGTCAAGCTGGAGATGCTTGCCGAAGACGACCAGGCAGACCCGAAAGTGGGCACCACGGTGGCGCAGAAGCTCATCGACGCCAAGGTCGTCGGCATCGTCGGCCACCTCAACTCGGGCACCACCATTCCCGCCTCGGCCCTGTACGAACAGGCCGGCATCCCGATGATTTCCGGCTCCGCCACCAATCCGAAATTGACCGAGCAGGGCTTCAAGGTCACCTTCCGCGTGGTCGGTCGCGACGACCAGCAAGGCCCGGCCATGGCCAACTACCTGGTGGCTGAAGTCAAGCCGAAGACCGTGGCGGTGATCGACGACGCCACCGCTTACGGCGAGGGCCTGGCCAACGAAGTCGAAAAATCTCTCAAGGCGGCCGGCGTCAAAGTGCTGGCGCGTGAGAAAGGCACCGACAAGACCGCCGACTGGAAGGCCATCCTCACCAAGATCAAGGGCAAGAAGCCCGATGCCGTGTTCTACGGCGGCATGGACGCGACCGGCGGTCCGCTGCTCAAGCAGGCGCGCGAACTGGGCATCAAGGCGCCCTTCTCCTATGGCGACGGCGCATGTACCGACAAGATGGCCGAACTGGCGGGCGCCGCGGCCGACGGCCTGTTCTGTTCCCAGGCCGGCATCCCGGTGCAAGCGGCCAACAAGAAGTTCCTGGATGCCTACAAGGCCAAATTCAAGATCGATCCGATCCTGTACTCGCCGTTCACCTATGACTCCGCCAATCTGCTGATCGAGGCGATGAAGAAAGCCGGCTCCAGCGAACCCGCCAAGTACCTGCCGGAACTGGCGAAACTCAGCTTCGAAGGCGCCAGCGGCAAGATCGAGTTCGACGCCAAGGGCGACCGCAAGGATGCCGAAATGACGATTTTCACCATGGCGGGCGGCAAGATCACCCCGCTGGCCATCGTCAAGAGCGGCAAGACGGTGAAGTTTGAAGACTACCTCAAGCAGGCCGAGCCGGCACCGGCGCCGGCGGCCGCCCCGGCACCTGCCGCAGCTCCGGCTCCGGCCGCCGCCGCTGCTCCTGCACCTGCGCCTGCGCCAGCTCCGGCCGCTGCTCCCGCTCCGGCCGGCGACAAGAAGGCCGAGCCGAAGAAGTAAGCCGGCGGTCATTGCTCTACCCACGATAACGGCGCCTGCGGGCGCCGTTATCACAGGCAGCGGACCACCCTGAACCCTACATGGACGTCTTTCTCCAGCAGCTTGTCAACGGCCTCACGCTGGGCAGCTTGTATGCCGTCGTCGCCCTCGGCTACACCATGGTCTACGGCATCATCCAGTTGATCAACTTCGCCCACGGCGAGGTGGTGATGTTCGGCGCGATGATTTCGCTGTCGGTGATTTCGGCGTTTGCCGGGAGCAATCTGCCGCCGCTGGCGATCGTCCTGGCCGGCGTCCTGGTCGCCATCCCCGCCTGCATGGTGCTGGGCTATTTCCTGGAACGCGTCGCCTATCGCCCGCTGCGCCGCGCGCCGCGCCTGGCGCCGCTGATCACCGCCATCGGCATGTCGATCGTGTTGCAGCAGGTGGCGATGATGGTATGGAGCCGCAACATCCTGGCTTTCCCGCAGATCCTGCCGATGGTCGTCTATGAAGTGGGCGGCGCCAGCATCAGTGCCTTGCAGATCGCCATCATCGGCATCTGCCTGGCAATGATGGCCGGGCTCGCCTTGCTGATCTATCGCACCCGCCTCGGCGCCGCCATGCGCGCCACCGCCGAGAACCCGGAGATCGCCCGCCTGATGGGCGTGGACGTGGATCGCGTGATCGCCGCCACTTTCGTCATCGGCGCCGGCCTGGCCGCCGTGGCCGGGCTGATGGTCGGCATCTATTACGGCCTGGCCCAATACACCATGGGGGCGACCCTGGGCATGAAGGCCTTCTCGGCGGCGGTGCTGGGCGGCATCGGCAACATTCCGGGGGCGATGGTCGGCGGCCTGCTGCTGGGCCTGGTGGAAGCCTTGGGCGCCGGCTACATCGGCGACCTCACCGACCTGTGCCAATACGGCGCCCTCGCGTCCATGCTGGAATCGCGCTGCGCGGACGGCGGCAACGTGGTGCTGTTCGGCAGCAACTACCAGGATGTGTTCGCCTTCGTGGTGCTGATCCTGGTGCTGGTGTTCCGCCCCTCGGGCTTGCTCGGCGAGCGCGTCGCGGATCGGGCCTGAGGATGGAGATTAGGTTCCGCAGCCGGACCCGTCTCGCCGTCGGCGTGACGCTGGTGGTGCTAGCGTTGCTGGCCCTGCCCTTTGCCTTGTCCGCCGCCGGCACCGCCTGGGTGCGCATCGCCAACCTGGCCATCCTGTTCGTCTTCCTCTCGCTGGGGCTCAACATCGTGGTCGGCTTCGCCGGCCTGCTCGACCTCGGCTACGTCGCCTTCTATGGGGTCGGCGCCTATGTCTATGCGCTGCTGGCCAGCCCGCACTTCGGCCTGCATCTGCCCTTCTGGGTGATCCTGCCGATCGGCGCGGCGGTGGCGGCGATTTTCGGCGTGCTGCTGGGCACCCCGACGCTGAAGCTGCGCGGCGACTACCTGGCGATCGTAACCCTGGGTTTCGGCGAGATCGTGCGCATCTTTCTCAACAACCTGTCGCAGCCGATCAATATCACCAACGGCCCGCAGGGTATCGCCCAAATCGACCCGGTGCGCATCGGCGGCATCGGCTTCGGGCAAACCGATGTGTTCCTCGGCCTCTCCGTAAGCGGACCGATGAAGCACTACTACCTGTTGCTGCTGTTGTTGCTGCTGGTGATCGTGGTGAATCTGCGTTTGCAGAATTCGCGCATCGGCCGCGCCTGGGAGGCGATCCGCGAGGACGAGGTGGCGGCGCGCGCCATCGGCATCGACACCACCCGCGTGAAACTGCTGGCCTTCGCCATGGGTGCCACATTCGGCGGCGTGGCGGGCGGCATGTTCTCCTCCATCCAGGGCTTCATCAGCCCGGAGAGCTTCGTCCTCACCGAATCCGTGATGATCCTGGCGATGGTGGTGCTGGGCGGCATGGGCAACATCTGGGGCGTGGTCGGCGGCGCGCTGCTGCTGTCTTTCGTGCCGGAACTGCTCAGATACACGGTGGTGCCGGTGCAGTTGGCACTCTTCGACAAGCTGCTGATCGAGCCGGAAGTGATCCGCATGCTGCTGTTCGGCATGGCCCTGGTGCTGATGATGCGTTTCCGGCCGGCCGGCCTGTGGCCTTCGAGCGCGCGCCAGCGCGAGTTCGGCATCGACAAGGCCGCCAAATGAGCAGCCTGCTGCTCGAAGCCCACGCCGTCGGCAAACGCTTCGGCGGCGTGCGGGCTTTGCATCAGGTGTCGCTGACCATCAATCAGGGCGAAATCTACGGTCTGATCGGCCCCAACGGCGCCGGCAAGACCACCCTGTTCAACGTGCTGACCGGCCTTTACGGCGCCGATAGCGGCGGCTTCAGATTCCGCGGCGAGCCACTCGACATCTCGGCGCCGCATCGGGTGGCGCGCGCCGGCATCGCCCGCACCTTCCAGAACATCCGCCTTTTCGCCAACATGACGGCGCTGGAAAACGTCATGGTCGGCCGGCATCTCCGCACCCATGCCGGCGTCATTGGCGCGGTGCTGCGCGGCGCCGGCACGCGCGCCGAGGAGCGGGCCATCGAGCGGCGCGCCGTCGAATTGCTCCACTACGTCGGCATCGCCGACCGCGCCAACCATCTGGCGCGCCAGCTTCCCTACGGCGATCAACGCCGTCTCGAAATCGCCCGGGCGCTGGCCACCGATCCCAAGCTGCTGGCGCTCGACGAACCGGCCGCCGGCATGAACGCCACCGAGACCGCCGCGCTGCGCGCGCTGATCGCCGGACTGCGTGCCGACGGCCTGACGGTGCTGTTGATCGAACATGACGTCAAGCTGGTGATGGGTCTCTGCGACCGCGTCGCGGTGCTCGACTACGGCGAGAAGATCGCCGAGGACGCGCCGGAAAAAGTGCAGCGGGATCCGAAGGTGATCGAGGCCTATCTTGGCGCATAACCCCGAACTCCCGAGCATCCCACAGGGATTTCCTTCGGTCTCAGCGAGCAAAAATAGTCACCCCCTTCCGCGGGAAGGGGGCTGGGGGGATGGTGGTCACATTGTCCCGGAGAAACTCTCCGGGGAAGGCTCACCAATGCTTGCCGTAATGGACCTTCAGGTCCATTACGGCGGGATTGCGGCGGTAAAAGGCGTCAGCTTCGCCGTCGAGAAGGGCGAGACGGTGGCCCTGATCGGCGCCAACGGCGCCGGCAAGACCAGCACCTTGAAAGCCCTGGCGCGGCTGTTGGCGGGCTATGTCACGACGGGCAGCATGCGTCTGGCCGGTGAGGAAATTTCCACGCTCCCGCCGCACCAGTTGATCGGCCGCGGCCTGGCCCTGGTCCCGGAAGGGCGCGGGGTTTTCGCCCGGCTCAGCGTCGCCGAGAATCTGGCGATGGGGGCATACAGCCGCGCAGACAAGGCTGAAATCGCCGCCGACCTGGCGCGGATCTACGAACTGTTGCCGCGCCTCAAGGAGCGCCACCGCCAGCTTGCCGGCACGCTCTCCGGCGGCGAACAGCAGATGCTGGCGCTCGGCCGCGCGCTGATGGGGCGACCGCGCCTGCTGCTGCTCGACGAACCATCGATGGGCCTGGCGCCCCTGATGGTGCAAAAAGTCTTTGAAACCATCCGCGCCGTCGCGGCGACCGGGGTCACCATCCTGCTGGTCGAGCAGAACGCCAAGCTGGCGCTGGAGACCGCCAGCCGCGGCTACGTCATGGAAAGCGGCCGCATCACCCTGGCCGACAGCGCCGCCGGCCTGCTGGCGGACCCGCGCGTCAGGCGGGCCTATCTGGGCGAATAATTGGGGCGGCGGAGGCCCACGCTGTGCCTTGCGAAACCACGCTGCGGACTTCTTGACCAATCGCTTGGCACCCTGGCAGCCGCGCGGCGGTTTTGGCGATCCTCACTATACTTAACTCAACGTCCTTTAAAGATGGAGAGAGTGATGAACGCGGAAACCAAGACGAGAATTATCATCGTGATGAAGAATCTGCGGGTCACCGGCAGCATAGACCTGCTCCCGGGAGTGCGCATTTCGGATTACCTGATGGAATGCCGGGACTTCATCGCCATCACCGACGCCGAAGTATGGAACCTCGATGGGCGCAAACTGCTGGCGAGCACCTTCCTGGACGTTAACCGCGAGCATATTGATTTGATCATGCCCGAAGACACGCTGACCCAGG
>JBAYJH010000191.1:0-9341 GCA_041665185.1 Sterolibacterium sp. | reverse complement strand
CAATGCCAGCGTTTGCGAGCGCAACGCCAAGCACCGGCCTATCAACTGGCGCTTTACGATTCGCGATGCTCGTAGCAAGCTTCATCGGCTTTATCCCTCAACAGACGAATGACTGACTACTAGCGCCAAGATGGCTCTTGGCTGAATAGTTTGCATTGGTACCCTTGAATGCATTATCAACGTAGTTCGCAGAGCCAATTGCGGCTCCAAGTTGGCTTCCTGCGTTAGTACCAGATGTGGACTCATTCGCGCTTTGTGCATCCATGATGAGGCCATAGCTATTTGACGGAAGGATATACGGAGTGTACTTGCGCTCAATATGTCTCTGCTGTTCCGGCGTCAGGCTTTCCCAAATCTGCATTGGGATATTCAACGGCTCACTGGCGTAGGCATGAGTGAATAGCGACGCAGCAATTGTCGTGAGCGCCAAGTGCTTTGTTAAGAATTTTGTCATAGCGGATTCCTCACAGAAATGGCTAACGAAATGGCTAACTTTTAAGTAACCTTCCCAATGACGGGAGGCGAATACGTCATTGCAACCGGGAGATCTCCTTCGATTCATCGGTATGGGTTCTCATTAGGCCTCCCAATTCACTGCGCGTACTTGATTCGATATGGCTGAAGCGCCTCGGTTACTGGGTCGCGTGCGCGACAAGAATTGTCTCAAGCGCTACAGCATACGTAACGAGGAGACCTATGTCCAATGGATACGCGGATACATGCTCTATGAATCAAAGGTTCCGTGTTCGGCATTCTTGCCCGAGCACCTGAAGCCGCATGACACGGCGGGATGGGGGCCGGGGGTGACGATTTGTGATAGCCATGAGGAGCCCCCGGCCCCCATCCCGCCGTGCGCTCCGTAGTCGGGGCAACGACATCCGGTCCGATTTGAAAAATCAGGTGCCAGTCTCGAATATCCCTGGTCCCATCAATCAAAGGGATGACTTGAGCTTGGCCATGCGCTTCGAGTCGGCCCGCGCTTCCTTGAGCAGCGTCTCCCAATCATCGGGAGGGTGTCCGCCGCTGAGCATCTTGCGAAACACGCGGTAGGCATCGACGCTGCTTTCAAAAGCACGTTTGCTGTCTTCGTCATTGACCCAGGCAAAGACGAGGATGCGTTGACTGGCGTGGAACCTGAAGAACAGCCGGTACTGCTGAAAGAACTTGGCGCGAAACCAGTGCCTTCGGTCGGCGCCTAATGTGTCCCCTTGCCGGTACTCCGGTCGCCCCGGATTCTCAGGGATGATTTCAAGCGCCAGTTTGGCGATCGCGGCCAGGCGCTTGGTGCAGTTCTTCTGTTTGTAGGTCTTCGGATTCTTGGCCTTGAGGGCCTCAACCTTCGAGATCAGGGCTTCCACCTGATCGAGGAACAGCGGATGGGCAAAGAGACTCCAGCCATTGACCACCAACGCTGTGTCGACCTGCGTCATTCGTCCGCGGGATCAAGGGTGGTTTCGAGATCGACCTTGACGCCCTTGACCAGGGCGCGCATGCGCTTGGCCAGCCCGCTATCGATGGCGCGCACATGCTGTGGATGGGTGGCGATGTCCTGTGCAAGCAAGTCCAGAAAGGCGCCGAGCACCGGATCGTCGGCCTGGCTGGCACGCTCCAGGATAACGGAGCCGTCTCTTTGTACCAGATAGCGAATGCGATCCCGTTTGCCGAGTTTGAGCGCACGACGAATGCCATCGGGTACGGTTGTCTGATAGCGGTCGGTTAGGGTCGATTCCAGTTCGAGGGTGGCAGGCATGGCGATTTCCTTTTCAAAACAGTTTGCGCAGGATGGTAATGCAAGTGCATTACCATGTCAATTTTGGTATCTGAATCAAAGGTTCCAGGTTCGGTTTTCCCTCAGCACCTGATGCGCATCACCCGGGTTCAAATTGAATTGGCACTGCCGGTGGACCACAGACGCAACCTGCGAATTACCTCCATCCGCGACTCACGCGGCCACGCGTTCCGCGGCCATTTGCCGCAACGGATAGGGTTTGATGAGCACTTCCGCAGGCAGCTTCAGGCCGTCTGCCAGTCGGCGAATCATCTCCAAGCTCAGGGGGCGCGTGCGGTTCAGGATGTCCGCCACGCGGCCCCGGGGTCCGATGTAGGACTCCAAGTCTTTACGTGTCAGCCCCCGTGCCTCCATAACGTGGTTCAGGAACTCGATGGGGTCAGGATCGGGGATAGGATAATGCCGACGCTCGTAACTCTCGATCAGCATGGCCAACACATCCAGCAGGTCGGCCTCGGCTGACTTGGCCGGCGCATCCCACAACGCCTCGGTCTCTGCCAGCGCCGCCTGGTACTCCTTCCTGGTCCGGATGGGTTTGAGTTCCATTGCTGCCTCCTTAAATCGTTTCCGCGTCGATCCGGTCACCATGTTACCAATTTGGTAGCAATCCAGAGGTCGTGTTTCAAATCGAGATCCCAGGGTCCGACATCAGATGTGGTAGAGAATCGTTGTATTTTCACGCCACCCACCCCGCGCGAGTAGAATCCGCCGCGGAAGTCCGCCAGGCAGCCGCTGGTCACCGCATGCAAATGTGGTGGCTGGAGGAAAGTCCGGGCCCCGCAGAGCAGGATGCCGGCTAACGGCCGGGCGTTATAAGTCGCGGCGAAAGCTGCGACCCAAGGCGACGGAAAGTGGAACAGAGAGCAAACCGCCGATGGCTCCGCAAGGAGATCAGGCAAGGGTGAAACGGCGGGGTAAGAGCCCACCGCGGACGTGGCGACACGGACGGCACGCTAAACCCCATCCGGGGCAAGGCCAAATAGGGAAGCAATGGCGCTGCTCGCGCCGCTTCCGGGTAGGCTGCTAGAGCCCGTCGGTAACGGCGGGCCCAGAGGAATGGCTGCCCACGACAGAACCCGGCTTATCGGCGGACTTCCAACTTCCGAAAGCGTCATCCCGAGACCAGTCAGTCCGGACTCGCAAACTCCTTACATTTTACTTTCGGTATAGATCCTATCCATACTGTTTTGTAAGGATAAATATCCTGCGGAAATTCACAAGAAATCCCATCTAAGTACTTGTCGCCACTCGAATATTTTTCATTTTCAGTATTGACCCTGCCGAAAAACGTCTTTATAGTGGGAAGAAGTGGGGGAAAGTGGGAATCAGATCCGTTATCTGACTCCCGCACCAAGAAGAGGAGAGTGGATGTTCCAGGGAGCGACAGCGCTGAATCTCGATGCCAAGGGGCGCATGGCGATCCCGGCACGGCATCGGGACGCTCTGCTGGCTCTGGCCGAAGGCCACCTGGTACTCACCGCCCACCCGCACCGCTGCCTGCTGCTCTATCCCGCCCCGGCGTGGGACCCGATCCGCGCCAAGATCCTCGCCGCGCCCAGTCTCGAAACCCAATCCGCCATGTTGCGCCGCCTGCTGGTCGGCTTCGCCGTCGATTCGGAAATGGATGCGGCCGGGCGCGTACTGGTGTCGCCCGAGTTGCGCCAATACGCGGCACTGGAGAAACAGGTGTGGCTGGTGGGACAAGGCAGCCATTTCGAAATCTGGAGCGATGCCGGCTGGCAGCAGCAACAGCAAGCCATATTCGCCTTAGGCGACAAACTCTTGCCGCCCGGCCTGGAGAATTTGACGTTGTGATCGACGCAGCGCCCAAGGTGCCGCTGACGCACTTGAGCGTGTTGTTGCGGGAAGCGGTCGAGGCGCTGGCGGTAAAACCGGCGGGTATCTATGTCGATGCCACCTTCGGGCGCGGCGGCCATAGCCGGGAGATCCTGGCGCGCCTGGGCCCACAAGGCAGGCTGATCGCCCTGGACCGCGACCCGGCCGCCGTGGCGGCGGGCCGTTCGATCAAGGATGCGCGCTTTGAGTTGCGGCACGCGGCGTTCAGCGAAATTGGGGCGGTCCTCAAGGACCTGGATGGTTTGAACCATGGGCTGGTGGACGGGGTGTTGCTGGATATCGGCATGTCTTCGCCGCAACTGGACGATGCCGAGCGCGGATTCAGCTTCCGCTTCGACGCACCGCTCGACATGCGCATGGATACGAGCCGCGGGCAGACCGCCGCGGAATGGCTGGAGCAAGCTTCACAAACTGAGATAGAAAAGGTGATAAGAAATTATGGGGAAGAACGGTTTGCTCATGCGATTGCAAAGGCGGTTGTTGCTGCTCGGGTCGAGCGCAGTATTGCAACCACTCGACAATTTGCCGCGCTCGTGGAAAAAGCAGTCCGCACGCGTGAACCGGGCCAGCACCCGGCGACACGGAGCTTTCAGGCTCTACGGATATTCATCAATCAGGAACTTGAGGAGTTGTCGCTAGCCTTGCCGCAATGCGTGGCGCATCTCGTCCCCGGAGGCCGCCTGGTCGTGATCAGCTTTCACTCGCTCGAAGACCGCATCGTCAAACGCTTTCTGCGCGAACAATCGCAGCCGCAGCAGTTGCCGCAGCGTCTGCCGGTGCGTAGCGCCGAACTGGCCACGCCGCCGCTGCGCCTGGTGGGCAAGCCGGCGTTCCCGAGTCCGGACGAAGTGGCAACCAACCCGCGCTCCCGAAGCGCCGTAATGCGCGTGGCGGAGAAGATCTGATGCTGCGCGTGAACCTAATCCTGATTGTCGTGGCGCTGGCGAGCGCCATCGGCACCGTCGCGTCGACCCACCGTGCCCGCCGGATGTACGCCGAGATCGAGCAGGAACAGGCGCGAATGCGCGACCTGGAAGTCGAGTGGGGCCAGCTACAGCTGGAACAGAGCACCTGGGCAGGCCACGCGCGGGTCGAGCAGATCGCCCGCAACAAGCTGCACATGAAATCGCCTGGCCCCGGCCAGGTGATGACCATCGACCGCTGAGGCGACAGGTGAAATTCTCCCACAGCCCCCTGCTTTCGCAAGCGCTGCCGGCCTGGCGCGCCCGCCTGATGCTGCTCGGGCTGTTGTCCTGTTTCATCACGCTGATTGGCTGGTCGCTCTACCTGCAAGTATTCAACAGCGGTTTCCTCCAGGAAAAAGGGGCGTCACGCTATTCGCGCGTCGTCGAACTGTCGGCCACCCGCGGCCGTATCATGGATCGCCACGGCGACGTCCTGGCGGTGTCGACGCCGGTCAAGTCGATCTGGGCCATTCCCGAGGACGCCAAGCTACAGCCGGCGCAAGCCCGAGGATTGGCGGGGCTGCTGGAAATGGACGTGCGCGAACTGAACCGCCGGCTCGCCAGCGAGCGCGATTTCGTCTACCTCAAGCGCCAGATCGCCCCCGAGGTCGCAGACCGGATCGCCGCGTTGAACCTGCCCGGCATCCACGATCAGCGGGAATACCGCCGCTATTACCCGAGCGCCGAGGTCACCGCGCACATGTTGGGCTTTACCGGCGCCGAGGATATCGGACAGGAAGGAGTGGAACTGGCCTTTCAGGGCACGCTGGCCGGCAAGCCCGGCAGCCGCCGCGTCATCAAGGACCGGCGCGGCCAGATCGTCGAGGATGTCGAGAGCATCAAGGCGCCGCTGGAAGGCAAGGACGTGATGCTGGCGCTGGACGCCAAGATCCAGTACCTGGCCTACAGCAACCTGCGCCAGGCGCTCGCCGACAACAAGGCCAAGGCCGGCGGCATCGTGGTACTCGACGCCAAGACCGGCGAAGTGCTGGCGCTGGTCAACTTGCCCACCTACAACCCCAACAACCGCGTCCGCCTGGTCGGCGCCCAGTTGCGCAACCGCGCGCTCACCGACACTTACGAGCCGGGATCGACGATGAAGCCATTCACCGCCGCGCTGGCCCTGGAGAAAGGCAAGTTCCGCTACGACACGCTGATCCAGACGGCGCCCGGCACCCTGACCATCGGCGGGGCGACGATCCACGACGCGCACATGCACGGCGCGCTGACGGTGTCGCAGGTGGTCCAGAAGTCGTCCAACGTCGGCGCGGCGAAGATGGCGCTGACTTTCCCGCCCGAGGAAATGTGGGCCATGTTCGACAGCCTCGGCTTCGGCTCACCGCTCAAACTGGGCTTTCCCGGCGAGGTCGGCGGCCGCCTGCGCCCGGCCAAGAGTTGGCGGCCGATCGAGCAGGCCACCATGGCCTACGGCCACGGCATCTCGGTGACCCTGATACAGCTGGCCCACGCTTACCTGGCGTTTGCCCGCGACGGCGACCTGGTGCCGCTGTCGCTGACCCGCGTGGAGACGCCCGCGGCAACGGGCAAGCCGGTCTTCTCGGCACAGACGGCGCATGAAGTGCGGGCGATGCTGGAACTGGCGGTGCTGCCGGGAGGAACGGCCCCCAAAGCCCAGGTCGCCGGCTACCGGATCGCCGGCAAGACCGGCACCTCGCACAAACTCGACGGCGGCGCCTACGCCAACAAATACGTCGCCTCCTTTGTCGGCCTCGCCCCGGCCTCGGACCCGCGGCTGGTGGTCGCGGTGATGATCGACGAGCCGGCCGCCGGCGTCCATTACGGCGGCGACGTGGCAGCCCCGGTGTTTTCCCGGGTCATGGCCGGCAGCCTGCGCACCCTCGGGGTGGCGCCGGATGCGGCGACGCGCACGTTGCCGGTCGCCGGGGAAAACGAAGCGCCGGTGCGGGAGAGCATGTGAGCGCGGCCTTGCAACTGCTCGCCGAATTGCGCCGGCAGGGCGTGGCGCCCGGCGGCATCGGCGCCGACTCGCGCCGGATTGCGCCCGGCGACGTATTCGTGGCCCTACCCGGGACGCGCACAGATGGCCGCGCTTTCATCCACGAAGCCGTCGCGCGCGGCGCCGTGGCAGTGCTCCGGGAGGACAGCGGCGGCAATGCGGACGAAGGCGAACCCGCGTCGGCGGTGCCGACAATCGCGGTCGCCAACCTGGCTTCGGTCTGCGGCGAGCTCGCGGACCTTATCTATGGTCATCCATCGTCCCGGCTGTGGATGGTCGGCGTCACCGGCACCAACGGCAAGACGTCGGTGAGCCTGTGGATCGCCCAGGCCTTCACCCTGCTGGGAAGCCGCTGCGGCGTCGTCGGCACGCTTGGCAGCGGCTTCGCGGGAGAACTCGCGGACAGCCCGAATACCACGCCCGACGTCATCAGCCTGCATCGCACCCTGGCGGGATTTGTCGCCGCAGGCGCGGATGCCTGTGCCATGGAAGCCTCCTCCATCGGACTCGACCAGGGGCGCACCGCAGCCATCGCCTACGACGTTGCGGTATTTACCAACCTGACCCGCGACCATCTCGACTATCACGCTTCGATGGAGGATTACGCAACGGCCAAGCGCCGGCTGTTCGAGGTGGCGGGTTTGTCCGCCGCCATCCTCAATCTTGACGATGAGTTCGGCACCCGGCTCAACCGGGAACTCGCCGGCCAGGCGGTCAAGCGGATTGGTTACAGCTTGCGCCAGCAGACGGCTTCGACATGCGCCGAGGTGGTTTGGGCTGAGCATCTCGAGTTGACGGACCTGGGCCTGTGCTTCACGGTCCACACGGCACAAGGCGAAGCGCGGATCGTCGCCCCCCTGCTCGGCCGCTTCAATGCCGCCAACCTGCTCGCCGTGCTGGCCAGCCTGCTGGCTTCGGGGTTTCCGCTCGAACGCGCGGCCGCCGTGCTACCGCGACTATCCCCGCCGCCCGGCCGCATGCAGGCGCTCGGCGGCGACCGTCGGCCCCTGCTGGTCATCGACTACGCCCACACCCCGGATGCGCTGGAACAGGTGCTGACAACGCTACGGGAAGTCGCCGCCGCCCGTGGCGGCCAGCTGATCTGCGTTTTCGGCTGCGGCGGCGAACGCGACCCGGGCAAGCGCCCGTTGATGGGTCGAGTCGCGGCGCGCCTGGCCGATATTGCGATGGTCACCAGCGACAATCCGCGCGGCGAAGATCCGGCTCGCATCATCGCCGACATCCTGCGCGGCATGCCTCGCGCGGTGCCGGTCGAAGCCGACCGCGCCCGCGCCATCCACGCTGCGGTGGCCGCCGCCCGGCAACGCGATGTGGTGCTGATCGCCGGCAAGGGGCATGAGGCCTACCAGGAAATCGCCGGGCGGCGCCTGCCATTTTCCGACCTGGAACAAGCCAACGACTCGCTGGCCAACTGGAGGGAGGCAGCATGAGCGATTCCACGCCGACAGCCGGCATGATGACGCTTCAGGCGGCGGCGCTGGCCATGCACGGCAGCGCCACTCACACGGCAACGCAGTTCACCGGCGTGTCGACGGATACCCGCAACATCGCCGCCGGAGAATTGTTCGTCGCGCTGAAAGGCGATCATTTCGACGGCCATGACTATGTCAGGCAGGCACTGGCACATGGCGCAGCGGCGGCACTGGTGGACGCCGCCTGGGCGGCACACCAGAGTGACGACCTTCCCCTGATCGCCGTCGAGGACTCACGCCGCGCGCTGGGGAATCTCGCCGCCGTGTGGCGCAGTCGTTTCGTCCTGCCGCTGATCGGGATCACCGGCAGCAACGGCAAGACCACGGTCAAGGAAATGTGCGCCGCCATCTTGCGCGAGCAGGCGCGCCGGCGAGGCTCTGGCAGCGGTCCGGTCGTCGGCGCGGACACCATCCTCGCCACCGAAGGCAATCTGAATAACGACATCGGCCTGCCGCTGACGCTGCTCAAGATGCGCAGCCGGCATGTCGCCGCGGTGATCGAGATGGGCATGAATCACCCCGGTGAAATCGCCTACCTGACCCATATCGCCCGGCCCACGGTGGCACTTGTCACCAATGCCCAGCGCGCCCATCTGCAAGGCCTCGGCGGCCTCTCGGCGGTGGCGCGCGCCAAGGGCGAGATATTCGCCGGCTTGGCCTCTGACGGGATAGCCGTCGTCAATGCCGACGACCCGCATGCCGCGCTGTGGCGCGAACTGAATGGAGCACGCCGGGTGCTGTCGTTCGGTCTGACAGCGGCGGCGGACGTCACCGCCCGCCATACACCGCTGCAATACGGCAGCCTGCTGCACCTGGCAACGCCGCAAGGCGAAGCGGATCGCCCGGTGACGCTCAATTTGCCGGGAACGCACAATATCCGGAATGCCCTGGCTGCCGCCGCCGCGACCTTGGCGGCCGGCGTGCCGATAGACGTCATTGCCGCGGGCCTGTCGGGATTCAACGGCGTCAAGAGCCGGCTGCAAAGGCGAACGACGCGCCGTGGCGCCTTGCTGATCGACGACAGCTACAACGCCAACCCCGATTCGGTACGAGCCGCCATCGACGTACTGGCTGCCTTGCCGGGCAGGAAGATCCTGGTATTCGGCGACATGGGCGAAGTCGGCGAACAGGCCGGCCAACTCCATGATGAAATCGGCGGTTACGCCAAAAGCATGGGGGTGGACCGCCTGCTGGCGCTGGGCGAGCACGCGGCGGCGGCGGCGCGCAATTTCGACGGCGGCGCGGAGCATTTCAAGAAT
>JBAYJH010000190.1:0-9438 GCA_041665185.1 Sterolibacterium sp. | reverse complement strand
TGTCCGGCGACAGCGATTTCGAGTGGGCGCAGTTCCTGATCGACAAGGGCCTGCTCGACCGGGAATTGCAGGAAGCCAAGAACATCGAGTTCTATGAGCAGTACCAGGCGGGGACGCTGGACATCCACGCCTTCCTGGATTTCCAATTGCAGCCGCTGGCCCGCCATCCGCGCACCGAGCTCGACGCCTGGCATGCCGAATTCATGGCGGCGCGAATCCGCCCGATGATGGGCACGGCAGCCGCGGCCCTGGTGCGCCGGCATGCCAATACCGGCGCGCTCACCGCCATCGTCACCGCCACCAATTGTTTCGTGACCGGCCCGATTGCGCGCGAATTCGGCATCCCCCACCTGATCGCCACGATCCCCGCGCAGGACGCCGCCAGCGGCCGTTACAGCGGCAAGCCGCACGGCCTGCCGGCCTTCCGCGAAGGCAAGATCACGCGCGTCGAAACCTGGCTGGAATCCATGGGACTATGGTGGGGCAGCTTCGGCCACAGTTACTTCTACAGCGATTCGCACAACGACCTGCCCTTGATGAACCTGGTGACCGACCCGGTGGCGGTCGATCCCGACGCCACCCTGCGCGCCCACGCCCTGGAAATGGGCTGGCCTGTCATCAGCCTGCGCTGAAACAGGTCCGCCGCGGCCAATTGCTTCATTCATCAAGCATCTTCATGCTTCTCGCCGCTCCCGACAACATATTGACTTCCTGTATCATTGCGGCCTCTCCGAGCCAACGTCCAATCTCTTCAGCATGATCCGAAAGCTGCTGCGACGCGCAATCACCATTTTGCGTCGCGCTCCCACTGCCTCGGCAACCGAACCGGCATTGATTCCCGTGGCCCGCCACGGGATACGCCGCGAAGCCATCGCATCAGGCGCACGGCGCACCTGCGAGACCCTGCAAAAGCACGGCTTCAAGGCCTATGTCGTGGGCGGCGCGGTGCGCGACCTGATCGCCGGCATCGTCCCCAAGGACTACGACATCGCCACCAATGCCACGCCCGACGAGGTGAGCCGCCTGTTTCGCCGTTCGCGCATCATCGGCCGGCGCTTCCAGATCGTGCACGTGATGCAAGGCGGCGAAACCCTGGAGGTCTCGACCTTCCGCGCCGCCCACGATGCCGACACGCAAAAAGACGAACACGGCCGGGTGCTGCGCGACAACGTCTGGGGCAGCCTGGCGGACGACGCGGCGCGGCGCGATTTCACCATCAATGCGCTGTACTACGATCCCGGCAACGAGACCGTGCTCGACTACCACCACGGCGTCGCCGATATCCGCCAGAAGACCCTGCGCGTCATCGGCGAGCCGCGCGCCCGCTACCGCGAAGACCCGGTGCGGATGCTGCGGGCGGTGCGTCTCTCGGCCAAGCTGGGGCTGACCATCGATCCGGCGGCGCGCGCGCCGATCCGCGAAATGGCCAGCCTGATGGAAAACGTCCCGGCCGCCCGGGTGTTCGACGAAATGCTCAAGCTGCTGTTTTCCGGACATGCGGTCGAATGCCTCAAGCGCCTGCGCGACGAAGGCCTGCATCATGGCCTGCTGCCGCTGCTGGACGTGATCATGGAGCAGCCGATGGGCGAACGCTTCGTCATGCTGGCGCTGGCCAGCACCGACGAGCGGGTGCGCCAGGGCAAGCCCACCTCGCCCGGCTTCCTGTTCGCCACGCTGTTGTGGCACGAAGTCCTGTCCGACTGGGAAAAACGCAAGCAACAGGGCGGCGTGCCGATCCCGGCGCTGCTTGAAGCGATGGACGCGGTGCTTGACCAGCAGTCCGAGAAGCTCGCCATCACCCGCCGCATCGGCGGCGATATCAAGGATATCTGGGCGCTCCAGCCGCGCTTCGAGAAGCGCTCCGGCAAGATGGCGCTACGCGTGGTGGAGCAACCGCGCTTTCGCGCCGCCTACGACTTCCTGCTGCTGCGAGCCCAGAGCGGCGAAGTGACGATGGAGCTGGCCGACTGGTGGACCCGCTTCCAGGTTGTCGATATCGACCAGCGCATGGCCATGCTGCAACCGGACAACGGAGCGAAGAAGCGCCGGCGCGGCGGCCGGCGGCGCGGGGCGAAAGCGCAGGAGGATGCCCTGGGGGGTGCGCAGGGGGGTGCGCAGGGGGGTGACTTGTTCGGGTCGGAGCCCGTCGAGTGAACCACAGCCTGGCGTCCATAGCCTACGTCGCGCTCGGCGCCAACCTCGGCGACCCACTGGCAACCTTGCAGGCAGCCCTCGCGGCGCTTGCGGAAATCCCCGCCACCCGCCTGGTCTCGTCTTCCTCCCTGTACCGCACCGCGCCGGTGGGACTCAAGCATCAACCCGATTTCATCAACGCCGTGGCGATCCTGCAAACGACGCTGGCGCCCACTCAGTTGCTTGAAGCGCTGTTCGACATCGAGGCATCGTTCGGCCGCAGCCGCAGCATTCCCAACGCACCGCGCACACTCGACCTCGACCTGCTGCTGCACGGAGAAACGGTGCAGGATCAAGCGCAACTGACTCTGCCCCATCCGCGCATGCACTTGCGTGCCTTCGTCCTGGTGCCGCTGCTGGAAATCGCGCCCGACTGTAGCATCCCCGGGCGAGGTCCGGCGCGGCAATTCCTCGATGGCTGTCGCGATCAAGCCATCGTCCGCATTCCGTCAGCAGCAGCCTGAATACGATGTTCGCGTCCCTGCCGATCACCTTGCAGACAGCCTTGTTGCTGACCGCATCGAACGTCTTCATGACCTTCGCCTGGTACGCGCACCTGAAGAATCTCAGCGACCGTCCCTGGTGGCTCGCCGCACTGGCGTCGTGGGGCATCGCCCTGTTCGAATACCTGCTCCAGGTGCCGGCGAACCGGATTGGCCGCCAGGCGCTTGATCTGGGACAATTGAAGATACTTCAGGAAGTCATCACCCTGGTGATATTCGTGCCTTTCGCGATCCTCTATATGCAGGAGCCTCTCAAGCTCGACTATCTGTGGGCGGGATTGTGTATCCTTGGCGCCGTCTATTTCACCTTCCGCTAGACCGGAGTTGCCCATGACCTACCTCGCCAGCAACAAGCCGATGTCCCTCCCCGAACTGGCACGCATGAAGCGCGAGGGCGAGAAGATCGCCATGCTGACCGGCTACGACGCCAGCTTCGCCGCGCTGGAAGACCGTTGCGGCGTCGACGTGATACTGGTCGGCGACTCGCTGGGCAACGTCATCCAGGGCAAGACCTCGACGCTGCCGGTGACCATGGAACAGATGATCTATCACACTGAATGCGTCGGCCACATGGCGCAACGCGCCATGTGCGTCGCCGACATGCCCTTCGGCAGCTACCAGGAATCGAGAGAACAGGCGATGCGCAATGCCGTTAGGCTTCTCGCCGTGGGCGCCGAGATGGTCAAACTCGAAGGCGGCCTGGTGATGGCCGAAACGGTGCACTTCCTGGTCGAACGTGGCATACCGGTATGCGCGCATATCGGCCTGACGCCGCAGTCGGTGCATGCGCTGGGCGGCTACCGCGTACAGGGCCGCGGCGAGGAAGCCGCGGCGCGCATGAAGACGGACGCGCAGGCGTTGGAGCAGGCCGGCGCGACCCTGATGGTGCTGGAAATGGTGCCGGCAGCGCTGGCCACGGAGATCACCCAACTGCTGCAAGTCTGCGCCACCATCGGCATCGGCGCGGGCGCCGGCTGCGACGGCCAGGTGCTGGTGCTGCACGACATGCTCGGCGTCTATCCCGGCAAGAAAGGGCGCTTCGTCAAGGATTTCATGGCCGAGGCGCAGAGCATCGACGGCGCCGTGCAGGCCTATATCAAGGCCGTCAAGGACGGCAGCTTCCCATCCAGCGAACATACTTATTAAATCCATGAAGATTCATGAAACCATCCGCGGCCTGCGCGCTGCACTGAAGGACGCCGGACGCGTGGTGCTGGTACCCACCATGGGCAATCTGCACGACGGCCACATCTCCCTGATGCGCGAAGCGCACACACATGGCGATTCGGTCGTGGTCACGATCTTTGTCAACCGCCTGCAATTCCGCCCCGGCGAGGATTTCGACAAATATCCGCGCACCTTCGCCGCCGATTGCGAACGGCTGGTGGCTGCCGGCGTCGATCACCTGTTCTTTCCCGCCGAAAGCGAGATGTATCCGACACCGCAACAGTATTTCGTCGAGCCGCCGGCCACACTGATCAACATCCTCGAAGGCGAATTCCGGCCCGGCCATTTCCGCGGCGTCGCCACGGTGGTGCAGAAGCTTTTCAACATCGTTCAGCCCCAGGTGGCGGTGTTCGGCAAGAAGGACTACCAGCAGATGCTGGTGTTGAGCAGCATGGCGCACGACCTGGCCTTGCCGATTGAGATCGTCGCCGCCGACACGGTGCGCGCCGAGGATGGCCTGGCGCTGTCGTCGCGCAACGGTTTCCTGTCGCCGCAGGAAAGGGCCGAGGCGCCGCGCCTGCATCGTCTGCTGGAGGGCGTGCGCAAAGCCATCCTCGCGGGCGACCGCAACCCGGCCCGGCTGGAAAGCGCAGCCATGGCGGAACTCAAGAACCATGGCTGGGAACCGGACTATGTGGCCGTACGTAGTCGATCCAACCTGCAACTGCCGGCCGCCGACGACAAGTCGCTGGTGGTCCTGGGCGCGGCACGGCTGGGAAGCACGCGCCTGATCGACAACCTCGAGATTTGACAGAACCAGAGACCATGAAGGCAAGTCCGCGCTGGACCGTGATCGGAATGGCCTGCCTGTGCCTCGGCGGGTGCCAGCCCAAGGAACCCGCCAATGCGCCCATATCTGCGGCGAGCGACAGTTTCATTGAACTTTCAGATGCCGATGTGGCGGCGGTGCGCGCCGGTGAGATCGGCCTGACGCTACGCGCCAACGGCACGCTGCGCGCCATTCATCAGAGCAGCGTGCGCGCCAAGGTGGCCGGGGAGATCGTCGAAGTGGCGGTGCGCGAAGGCGAGCGGGTCAACACCGGCCAGCTGCTGGCGAAAATCGACCGCAGCGAATACCTGTCGCGCCTGGCAGATCGCCGGGCCACTTTCGAGGCTGCGCGGACCCAGGCGACTTTTGCCGAATCGACGCGGCGCAAGAACGAAGAATTGCTGCACAAGAAGTTCGTCTCGCCCCAGGCCTATGACAACGCCAAGTCCGGCGCCGAGGTCAGCACGTCGCAGATGCAGTCGCTGGAAGCGCAAGTCGCGCTGGCCCGGAAGGCGCTCGACGATACCATGGTGCGGGCGCCGATCGCCGGCTGGGTGGCCGAACGCGCGGTGCAGCGCGGCGACAAGACCTCGGTCGACGGCAAGTTATTCACTTTGGTCGACCTCTCCCGGCTGGAACTCGAAGCCCTGGTGCCTGCCAATGAAATCGCCCGCGTCGTCATCGGGCAGGCGTTCACGCTGAGCGTCGAAGGATACGGCGGGCAGCGCTTCGAAGGCCGCGTCGCCCGCATCGGACCGCTGGCGGCGACCGGCAGTCGCTCGGTGCCGATCTACATCGAAATCGCCAATCCGGATTCGGCTTTGAAGGCCGGACTGTTCGCCGAGGGCACGCTGTCCATCGGCCGCCATGCGGTGGCAGCGCTGGCACCTATCGCCGCACTGCACAGCGAATCCGGGGTCAGTTTCGTTTACCTGATCGACGGCGACAAGATCCGCCGCCAGCCGGTCGAAACCGGCGTGTTCAGCGAAACCGAAGGCATGGTGGAGATTATCAAGGGACTCGGCGCCGGCGACCGCGTCGTCGCCGCGAATCTGGGCGTGCTCAAGGAAGGCGCACGCGTCGGGCCTGCCGCGAAAAAATAGCCATGTGGTTCACCCGCATCAGCATCAGCAACCCGGTGTTCGCCACCATGCTGATGCTCGCCTTCGTGGTGCTGGGCTTGTTCTCCTGGCAACGCCTGCGCGTTGACCAGTTTCCCGATATCGAATTCCCGGTGGTGGTGATCAGCACCGCCTACCCCGGCGCCACGCCGGAGTCGGTCGAGTCGGATGTCACGCGCAAGGTCGAAGAAGCGGTTAACACCATCAACGGCATCAAGTCGCTGTATTCGCGTTCCTACGAAGGCCTGTCGGTGGTGATCGTCGAGTTCGAGCTGACTGTCGTGCCGGCGCAGGCGGCGCAGGACGTTCGCGACAAGGTGGCAGTGGTCAAGACGCTGTTCCGCCGCGAGGTCAAGGAACCGAAGATCTCGCGCTTCGATCCCGCCGATCGGCCGATCATTTCCATCGCCGTGTCGTCGCAGGATGGCGCCCGCAAGCTGCGCGAACTCACCACGCTGGCCGACCAGGTGATCAAGAAGCGCATCGAGAATGTGCGCGGCGTCGGCTCGGTAACCCTGGTCGGCGGCGTCAAGCGCGAGGTGCATATCAACCTCAAGCCGGCGGCCATGGAAGCCTATGCGGTGTCCGCCGACCAGTTGATCAACGCGGTGCGCAACGAAAACCAGGAATTGCCGGCCGGCGCCCTGCGCGAGTCGCGCCAGGAGCGCATCGTGCAGATCAAGGGACGGCTCGCCGAAGTCAGGGATTTCGAGCGCATCGTGGTCGCCCGCCGCGGCGGCCAACCGGTCTATCTCCATCAGCTCGCCCAGGTCGAGGACAGCGAGGAGGAGCAGGACAGTCTGGCCCTGGTCAACGGTCGGCGCACCCTGGCGCTGGACATACTCAAAGCCCAGGGGCAGAACACCATCGAAGTCGCCGACTCGGTGCGGGACGCGATGGCGCGAATGGAGAAAGATCTGCCGGCGGGAGTACAGCTGTCGGTGATCAAGGACGCCTCGGTGCCGATCCGCGTCGGCGTCACCAACGTGCAGCACAGCATGGTCGAAGGCGCCGCGCTGACCATCCTGATCGTTTTTCTGTTTCTCACGTCCTGGCGCAGCACGGTGATTACCGGATTGACGCTGCCGGTGGCGATCATCGGCACCTTCCTGTTCATCTACGCCTTCGGCTTCACCATCAACATGTTGACGCTGATGGCGCTGTCGCTGTGCGTCGGCCTGCTGATCGACGACGCCATCGTGGTGCGCGAGAACATCGTGCGGCATGCCGCGCTGGGCGCCGATCAGCGAACGGCGGCGCTGGAGGGCACGCGCGAAATCGGCCTGGCGGTCCTGGCGACGACGCTCTCCATCGTCGCAGTATTCCTGCCCGTGGGCTTCATGGGCGGCATCATCGGACGTTTCTTCCACCAGTTCGGCATCACCGTCGCGGCGGCGGTGCTGATCTCGATGTTCGTCTCCTTCACCCTCGACCCGATGCTCTCGTCGATCTGGCCCGATCCGGCGGCGCACGGCGTCAAGCCGCCGGGGCCGCTCGGGCGCTTGCTGGGGTGGTTCGAGCGGCTGGTGGTGACCGTCACCGCGCTCTATGGCAGGCTGCTGGGCTGGTCGCTGCGGCACCGCTTCAAGACCGTTCTGGTGGCCTTCGCGACCCTGGTCGGCAGCTTCTTCCTGGCGCCGCTGCTGGGGTCGGAATTCGTGCCGCAAGCCGACTTCTCCGAGACCCAGGTAGCCTTTAATACGCCCGTCGGTTCCTCGCTGGAACTGACGGAAACCAAGGCACAACAGGTAGACGCGGCACTTCGTGAATTCCCTGAGGTGCTGCATACCTACACCACCATCAACACCGGTTCCACCACAGGCAAGCACAACGCCTCGATCTACGTGAAACTCAAGCCGCGCGCCGAACGGACGCGCAACCAGTTCGACCTGACCGTGCCAATCCGCGCCCGCCTGGCGCAGATCGGCGGCGTCACGGCAACCCACGTCGGCACGGTGAATCCGGTCGGCGGCTGGAAGCTGCTGATCTTCAGCGTGCAGGGGCCGGATCTGAAAGTCCTGGAAAAACTCACGGACGAAGCAAAAACGCGACTCCTGAGGATACCCGGTCTGGTGGACCTCGACACCAGCCTCAAGCCCGACAAGCCGACCGTCGCCCTCGACATCCGCCGCGACATCGCCGCCGACCTGGGAATCGGCGTGGGCCAGATCGCCCAGGCGTTGCGCCCCTTCCTGGCCGGCGAGGAAGCCGGCACCTGGCGCGGTTCCGACGACGAGAACTATGACGTGATCGTGCGCCTGGCGCCGGCTGACCGCAATTCGGTGGCCGATCTGGAAAGCATCATGCTGGCCAGCAGCCAGATCAATCCCGACGGCTCGCCGAAAATGGTGGCCTTGCGGCAAGTGGCGAAGATATCCCCCAGTCAAGGGGTCTCGCAGATCAACCGGCGCGACCTCACCCGCGAAGTGGAGTTCACCGCCAACGTCTATGGCCGTGCCGCCGGCGAAGTTGGCCGCGACATCAAGACGGCGCTGGCCGGCGTCAACTGGCCGCCCGGCTATGGCTTCAAGGTCGGCGGCTCGACCAAGGACATGGAGGAATCTTTCGCCTACGCGGCGCAATCGCTGGCGCTGGCCATCATCTTCATCTACATGATCCTGGCCTCGCAGTTCAAGAGCTTCCTCCAGCCGCTGGCGATCATGTCCTCGCTGCCGCTCACCCTGATCGGGGTAATTCTGGCGCTACTGGCCTTCGGCAGCACGGTGAATCTGTTCTCCATCATCGGTTTCATCCTGCTGATGGGCCTGGTCACCAAGAACGCCATCCTGTTAGTCGACTTCGCCAACCATGCCCGCGCCGCCGGCATGGAACGCGACGCCGCGCTCATCGAAGCCGCCCACGTGCGCCTGCGTCCGATCCTGATGACCACCCTGGCGATGGTCTTCGGTATGCTGCCGCTGGCGCTGGGCATCGGTGAAGGTTCCGAGCAGCGCGCGCCGATGGGCCAGTCGGTGATCGGCGGCGTGATCACCTCGTCACTGCTGACCCTGGTGGTGGTGCCGGTGATTTATTCCTACCTCGACGACCTGGTGAATTGGTCGAAACGCCAAGGCGCGCCGGACCACTGATCGCTTGATCGGTACCGGTTCTGCCGTTTCAAGGTTTCGGCGAATCTGAGGACATCGACCCCGCCGCTTCCCATGTCATTACCTGACACCGCGCCGAGTTGCCCCGCGCTGGGGCAATTCCGCGACCATCAGGGCGCCTACCAAGACCACGCCCCAGGAAAGGTAGAGCCATAGCAGGAATACCGGAATCGCTGCGAAGGCGCCATAAATCAAGGTGTAGGTGGGCAGCTTGGCGATATAGAGGGCGAACAGCTTCTGCATCGACCCGAAGCCCAGTGTCGCCAGCAGCCCGCCACAAACCGCATGCCATGGAACCACGCGGCGATTTGGCACTGCCCAGTAAAGCAGCGCAAACAGCATTGCCATCGAGACAAATGCCACGATCTTGAGAACGTCGGCTTCGACCCAGACCGGCCTTTCCACCAGACCAAACGAAGCACTGGCAATGAAGGTCGTCAGCACCAGGCTGCCGCCGAACAGCAGCGGGCCGAGCAGCAGGGTCAGCGAGTGCATGGCGATGCGCCGCAGCAGCGGAC
>JBAYJH010000189.1:0-9529 GCA_041665185.1 Sterolibacterium sp. | reverse complement strand
GGCGAGATTGCAGGTGATCGTGCTCTTACCCACCCCACCCTTCTGATTGAATACCACGCGCTTGATTGCCATGGACTTGCTCATCATCCTATCCTCAGGGCCACGGGAAAACCTATTGTGCCATAACAACCACATGATTGCTGCATTGCAGCAGCGGCCTGTACGCCGCGGAACACCTTGCCAAATCGTTTGTTCCGGTGCCACCGATCGACCTGGAACAAGTGCCTTATAATCTTCCGGATTCGCCCCCCTCACCGAACGCCGACGCAATGGGTGAAGCCGCCGCGCGCGGCTTTTCGTTTATCGGCTGTTCTGAATGATCTCGACAACCATCGTCTCTATAAGGATATTCGCTATGCTATTCAAAACCGCTATTTTGACGGTCAGTGCTGCGTCCCTGCTGGCGCTATCCGCGTGCAATTCGACGGACCTCACGAAAGCGCTCTCCTCGGACAGGGGTGCCGTGGCTGCAACAGTGAACGGCACGGCCATCAACGCCAGTCGAGTCGACCTGATGGTGAAGCAGCAAACCGCCCAGGGACAGCCGGATACGGCCGAGTTGCGCAAAGGCATCATCGAGCATCTGGCCTTGCAGCTCCTCTTGTCCCAGGAGGCTGCAAAGAAAGGCCTGGACAAGACGCCGGAAGTCGCCGATCAACTCGAACTGACCCAGCAATCGATCCTTGCCAACGCCTTCGTTCAGGATTATTTCAAGAGCAGTCCGGCCAGCGACGACATGCTCAAAGCCGAGTACGAGAAGGTCAAGGACAAGGTTTCCGGCAATGAATACAAGGCGCGGCACATTCTGGTGGAGAAGGAGTCCGAAGCCAAGGACATCATCGCCCAATTGAAGAAGAACCCGAAGTCATTTGAGGCTCTGGCCAAGGAAAAATCCAAGGATCCCGGCTCCAAAGGCAAAGGCGGCGATCTGGGCTGGTTCGATCCGCGCGGCATGGTGCCGGAGTTTGGCGCCGCAGTCGCACTGCTCGCGAAGGGCAAGTTTACCGAGGCCCCCGTCAAATCGCAGTTCGGATATCACGTCATCCTGCTCGACGAGTCACGGCCGAAGCAGGTTCCACCGATCGAGCAGCTCAAGCCGATGCTGCAACAGCAAGTACAGCAGCAGAACCTGAAGAAGCTGCTGGACGATACCAAGGCCAAGGCCAAGATCGAGATTGTTCAGGCCGCCAGCCCGGTGACGGCACCGCCCAAGGCAGGCACGCCTTCCGACCCGGGCAAGAAATAGCATCGGCTTGGTGGTATATCCCGCTGGCCGGCCAATGCTTCCGTCACCCCCGGCCAGCGATCGTTTGCCCTGACCCCGCGACTCCGCCGACCCAGCCCCGCAAATCATGTCCATTCGAGACGCATCGACTATGATGAAATCTGATCAAGGAGCGAAAGATGTGCGACAGAAGTTGGCATCGGTTGTTGCGGTTCCTCGGCTTGGCGGCCATGGCAATGTTTGCCACGACGGCCCAGGCGATATTCACCAACGGCGGATTTGAGAACGGGGATTTCAGCGGCTGGACAAGAATGAATGCCAGCAACTATGACGGACTCAAACTTCCCCTGCCATTCACCATCGATTCGATACAGCTGTCGTATGTCGGCACATCAACTGACCTGACGTCCGTCGTTGAGGCGGTCCCGGATCCCCGGACGGATAACCTCTTGCCTTTGCCGGGCGTCGGAAAATATACCGCCAAGATAAACGACGAATCCTGGGACAGTCATGTGAACGCGATTACCCAGACCGATACGCTCAAGGCGTCCGATCTGGGCTCCGATGGCAAGTACCACATCCGCTTCAGTTATGCGGCCGTCCTGGAAGATCCGCAGCACAATCCCGAGGAGCAACCTTACTTCTACGTGCTGCTACAGGACGTCACCAGCAACACGATACTCTATTCCGAATTCACCTATTCCAATCAACCCGGCCGCAGTTTCCACGTCAGCAATGATTCCTACGGCTGGTTATGGACAGACTGGAACAATGTCGATATCGCGCTGCCGATATCCAGCCTCGGACACACCATAACGATTACCGCACTGGCGGCCGATTGCTCCCTGGGCGGACATGGGGGCTATGTCTACCTCGACGGTTTCGGTTCCCAAGGCAATGCAGTGTCCGGCATGGCGCTGACCGCCCTGAGCCCCAGTTCGGCACCGGTGGGCGACCAGACGTTTACCCTGACGGTGACGGGATCCGGGTTCCAAAGCGGCGACGTGGTTCAGTGGGGCGGATTGAGCAGGGCCACAACCTACATTTCCACAACTGAGCTTACGGCCGTCATCACCGCGACGGATATCTCCGCAGCCGGCTCACAGATCGTGACCGTGGCGCGCGGCAGCCAGGTCTCCAGTTCGCTCGAATTTACCGTCGCCAGCAGCATCCCGGTGGTTACGCCGATTACCGCGCCCGCCCAGGTGGTCACCGATCCGTTGTCAAATGTCTCCGTTGACGCTACGGGGGCCCTGGTGGTCACGGCGTCGACCGCTCCCATCGTGCTCAACCCGGCAGCGCCGGAAGATGCCCTGGTCAGGTTGAAGACACTCCAGCCGGTGAGCATCACCTCCGGAACGACCACGCTGCAATACACCGACCAATCCGGTGCCGCCCAACTGGTGGTGAGGACAGTCAATAACCAGCCTCAACTCGAAGTCGCCAAGGGCACCGTGCTGATCAGCGCGCCGTCCCCCGGCGTCACCATTTCCGTGATGTCGTCCAACCGGCAGACAGTCGGTGCTGTGATCACTCAAACCAGCAATGACCAGGTGATCGTGGCTAAGACGGATACCAGCGCAGCGGTGTTCGTCGACAATGGACGGATCAACTACCAGGGCCCGGGGCCAGGTACTGCCATCCCCGTATATCAGGGGGAGAACACCCTGATGGATGCCAGCGGCAACCTTACCCAGTTGGCGCTGGGTTCCCTGAATGGTCAGAAACAAGTTCCGGGCGACCCTTTGCCCGTGCAGATTCCCAAGGACAGCGGTACCAAGATTCCCAATTTGGAGGGCACCCTGCCGCGGTTTAGCAACACGGTTTCGCTGCTGGATCTGGTGGGTGACGCAATCAAGGCCTTGCTGGGGGACAGCAGCGGACAGTTGAGCTATGACAAGGCAACCGGTGTGATTACCTACGCCCTGGGAAATACCACCGTACGGTTGGTTGCCTTGGGCGACGTACTGGTTCAAATCAACCAGTTCGCCGCGACGAATGCCGCGGCCACCGCAGGCGGGGCTTATGCCCTGGCAAGCCGCGGCATCCAACTGAGCCTTTCCGGTGCCTTGGGCTACTTCAGCGACCTCCAGTCCGCCGTCCAGGCCGCGGATGCCGCTGGAACATTGAATCTCAAACCGACCGGCGCCATTGAAATCCGCCTGGGCGGGGGGCGTTATGTGGTCATGCCCGGGGTAAGCGCCACGCTGCCCGGCATTCCAACACTCATCGTCGGCATCGAGAGCGATGCCGACGGCTTGTTGGTCTTTCGCGACCACCTTGGAACGCTACAGACTTTGTACCCAGCCTTCCTGGATGTCGATACGCTGAGTTCCACCTTCAAGACCGCTATACCGACCATCGTCCTGGCCAATAAAGGCGACGGTACCGTGAGCGCTGCCTTGGCCGGACAAAATTACACGCTACGGCCGGAATACCAAGTCGTCGATCAACCGCTGGGGCATGCCACGGACGCCTATTGGCTGGAGAATGGTACGATCTTCTTGCACAATGCCGACCTGTCCGCCCAGGGTTTCAAAGTGCAGTAGCGCACACCGAGCGAGATATCAGCAGCCGAGTGACGGAAGGCCAATAACGAAGGCCGTCGCCACCCCGCGACAACTAAAAACCCGCAGAGCCGTGGGCTGTGCGGGTTTTAGTTGTATCACTGGCGGAGACGCAGGCCGCCATCCGCCATAATCAGGCAGTTCCATAAAGTCCCACACAGACACCTTGTTTTATTGTTAATCAAGATGTTGTAAAGTTTCGTTTCCTCTTGGGACTTCTTGACACACCCCGACATCCCCTCCATAATGGCCTACATTATGGCATACATCAAAAGGGGCGGTTATGGGCAAGAGCACGCACACGCCGGGCAAGTTGGCACCAGTATCACTCAAGACATTGGGCGATGGTTGGCACTCCGACGGCGGCAATCTGTATTTATTTGTCCGTGGTGATAGCCGGGGTTGGGTATTTCGCTTCGTTGCCCCGGATGGCAAGCGCAGAAACATGGGGCTTGGTTCCCAGTATTCCGTAACGCTTGCAGAAGCACGTAAGCAGGCCGCAATCCTGCGCGAACAGGTCAAGCACCCTACCGCCCCCAATGATCCCCTCGCAGCACGGCAGGAATCGCGCTTGGCGCAAAAACTGGCGAAGCGCAAGCACATGACATTCAAAGCCTGTGCTGAAGCCTATATCGAAGCGCACCGGGCCGAGTGGAAGAATCCCAAACATGCACAGCAATGGGAGAACACGCTGAAGACATACGCCTATCCGGTCTTCGGGGACTTGCCAGTGGCCGCCGTTGACGATGGGCTGGTTCTCAAGGTGCTGATGCCAATCTGGGAGAAGAAGACTGAAACCGCAACCCGGTTGCGTGGCCGCATTGAATCGGTTCTTGATTGGGCAACATTCAGCAAATTCCGGCAAGGCGAGAATCCGGCAAGGTGGAAAGGTCATCTCGATAATTCGCTGGCAAAGCCAAACAAAGTTGCCAAGGTAAAACATCACGCTGCACTAGCCTATGAGGAAATGGGGCCATTTATGGCCGACCTGAGACAACGCGAGGGACTGGGGGCACGGGGGCTGGAATTTACCATTCTGACCGCTGCACGATCCGGCGAAGTTCGCGGTGCCACTTGGGACGAAATCGACATGAATAACAAGTTGTGGGTTATCCCTGCCGCGCGGATGAAGATGGACAAGGAGCATCGGGTTCCATTGTCTGATGCCGCAGTCGCACTGCTAAAGGCTTTGCCTCGTGTTGATGATGAAGTGCTAGTGTTTCCAAGTTCCAAGGCCGGCAAACAAATGTCTGATATGACGCTCACGGCAGTGCTGAAACGTATGGGGCGCGGCGATCTGACTGCACATGGTTTCCGGTCAACGTTCAGGGACTGGGCAGCAGAGTCCACCAACTATCCCCCGGACATGGCTGAAATGGCACTGGCCCACTCCATCGGAGACAAGGTCGAGGCCGCCTACCGTCGCGGCGATATGCTCAAGAAACGGTTCCGCATGATGAACGACTGGGCGAAGTATTGCGCGACCATCCATAAGCGTGGCGGTGTAGTTGTGTCGATCAAAGGGGTAGCGTAATGGACATTCCAGCGCGTCTCGCAAAGCAAATGGGAGGTTGGGAAAACTTAGCTCGTGCGTTGCACTCAGTCTTCTTGGAACAACAGGAGGTGCAGCCAAAACAGCAGAGAGTCACCAGAAAAAAGAAGTACGACGCCGAATGGTTTTACACTGTGTTGCTACTAATGGAAGGAAAAGTGCAAGGGCGTGGAGGACGCGATACCGAGCGATGTGTCATAAGACAAAACATACGAAAACTGTATCTAAACGGGAAGATTCCACCCGGCCCTGCTGCCCTTGAACAGAAGGCACAGTTAGTAGCGAAAAGGCTTTCTGAAGCGCGGTCGCGATGGGGCTATGCTCTTCAAGGTTCGGTACGAGGTGCAATCAACGATGCCCTACAGGCGCAAGATGAAATTGATAATCTCGACTGGACAAAACTCCACCCTGCTAGGACCAAAGAACCAGACAAGAAATAGCACTGTTGGCTGAATTGCCTATCGGGCAACGCGGTATAAATCCGTTCCCGTTTGACTGCGTCTTGGCTTTCGGGAATAGGAGGGGTGAGATAGTGCGAGGGTCTAACAAGGAGACCCATCATGCCCCGAGCAACCACCAACAAAGCAGCCGCTGCGATCCGCACTGCCCTGCGCTTTCCCCAAGTCCAATCTAGAACTGGACTTTCCAAGACTCACCTGTATCGTCTGATACAACGCGGCGAATTCCCGGCTCCCCATAAACTTTCCGAGCGCGTCAGCGCATGGAACTCGGAGGCCGTCGATGCATGGCTGGCGAAGAAGTTTGCATCATGACCGCCACCAATTCACGCGCCAGAAAGTCCGGACGCAAGAATCTCGACGCTGTCGACCTCACGCTCACCAAGAATCAATTGAGTGCGTTGGTTGATCTGGAGAAGAGAAACACATCCCTCCACGAAATCGGCCACGCCACCGTATGCGCTCGCTTCGGAGGCAGTGGACGAATTGATATCTGGAGGAATTCCAAGGACAACGTAGCCGCCGGGGAAAAGGCGTGGCTTGGCACGTTCAGGATGCTTGCCAAGCCGGGATCACTCCAATTGACTGAAGAAATGGCGGCAATGCTGCATGAATTGCCGACCCCAAGAAACTGGCGCGTACTGCTTGGCTTGGCCGGGATTGTCTGCGAACAAATTGGTAACGGAATCACCGATATCGACGACATCACGGGCGAAGTGCAGGCAATGATCGAAATGGGTGATGCCTCTGAGTCCGATGCTGCGTTGATCGGGGAGGACTGGGATGAAACGGACATTGAGGTGGTTGTGAAATTGCTGATGGATTCGTGGCCGAACATCGAACGAGAAATCACAGCAATGATGGCATGGACGTAATCCAAACGCAAAGACAACCCGGACACACGCAAAAGGAAATGGCATATGAATGCAATCACGCCACACTCCGCAACAGTCGTACCCTTTCCTATCGACTACCCGGCCTCCACGACATACGACAAATTAACCACGGAGGAGATCAAGGCTCTTTGCGAAATTGACGTACCCGTCAATTGGCATGGGCTGCATATGCCCGAATGGGAAACCATCCCGGAAAGCTGCCGTAGGTTCTATCGACTGAAGGCATATTGGACATTACGCGGCGCAACAGACCCTGCATGGGCAGCATTTTCTCAAGAGCAAGCAGAAATTCCAATTGACCCTAAATGGCACGCGGAGTGCATAGCTAATGGTTGGAGGAAGGGACTCCCGTGGCAACCTAAAACACTCCGTGAACTGGAAAGAAGATTTCTTCCAGCACCGATGCCAAATATTCATTTAATCATCCAGCGATGTCCACAGATGGCAATGATTCAAGCTCTACGCGGTGATGTGACCGAACCTTACTGGTGGGCTGTGCTGTCAGTTACTGAGCACGCCAGTCCTAACTTGTCCCGTGAGTGCAGTGATGGCTATGCCGGATTTTCTGACGACGAACTTAACGAGCGTGTCAACCGAATTCACACTGAAGGGAAGAAGCCAGCACTATGTGAACGGCTGAATAGCTTAAATGCTAATGTGTGCTCAGTGTGCAAATTCTGGGGATTAATTCGTTCACCAATTGCACTGGGCTTCACGCATGAGCCGAAGCGCAGGAAAGGCACACCATGACAATCGTGCCAATCTTGAGCGGAGCAACTTCGCTTAAACAATTGAAAAAGTTGCTGCCACTTGCTTATCAATACCGCAAGTCAGGAAATGACGAATTTTTCGCCGAAGCGTTGACCAAGGCCAAAACTTTTGATGCTAATTTCACCCTTGCCGACCTCCTGGCCATACCCGGCATCAACCCCAGCGCTGGTGAGTCGCAAACAAATGACGCAGAAACGTCCAGCCCCATCAGTTGGGTTAATTCGATCAACCAGAAATATGCATGGATCGAAGCCGACGCCAGCATATACCGTCTTGATTACGGCGACTTTATCCGGCCTGCTGATTTCAAGACCCAACTGGACAATCAAACGGTGAGCATCAAGTCTGGTGATAATCAAAAATCCGTTGGCGTCGGAACTGCATGGCTAAAAAATCCCGGTCGCCGACAGCACCGGCAGTTGGTGATACGTCCCAACAGCGGCCAAGTCACTGCTGACAACTGCCTCAATGAGTGGCAGGGATTCGCAATACAGCCAGCTGCCGGGAGCGTTGATCCATTCCTTGCTCTACTCAAGCGGCTCGTGCCGGACCGGAACGCTCAGCGCTACGTCCTTAGCTGGCTGGCACACCTTGTCAAGCATCCTGACATCAAGATGCATGTGTCTCTGGTCTTCTGGAGCCATGAGGAAGGGGTTGGGAAGAACCTGCTGGCGGAGTGCATGACGGCAATTATTGGCACGGTGCATTCCACCCTTATTGGTCAAGCCGAGCTTGGCAGCGCTTTCAACGGATGGGCGAACAGAAAGATACTGGTTATCGGTGATGAGGTGTCTAGGTCAGACCGTCGGCAGGACACAGATAAGCTAAAGGGGCTGGTGACCGGCGCTACCGTTTACTTCAATGAAAAATATCAACCGGCGCGTGAGGTAAAAAATCTTCTCAACTTCATATTTCTGTCGAACCATAACGATGCCCTGTTTGTTGGCGACACCGACCGGCGCTACTTTGTCTGGGAAATTACCGCCGGCAGGTTACCGGATGCAATAGCCACGGAGTTTGTCAAATGGCGTGACAACGGCGGCCTAGCAGGGCTGCTGGAGTTGCTGCTTCGCTTCAATCTCTCCAGTTTCAACCCCAAGGCACCAGCACCGATGACAGCGGCAAAGCAACAGATGGTGCAGGATAACCGGAGCGATCTGGAAACGTGGCTGAATGATCTGATGGCGTCTGATGTATCGGCGGTTCTTGGGAGAGAAGTTGTGACGGGGCATGAACTAGCACGGCGCTACGATACCGACACCAGCCGGCGAAATACCTCAGCAAAAGCTGTTACCACTGCCTGCAAAAAGTTGGGGGCGTATGCACGATCTGACCAAGTTCGGCTGAAAGCCGGAAAGAAGTATCGCGCTATGGCAATCGCCAGGGCAGAGTTCTGGAAGGAGCAACCGGAAGCGGAGTGGGCAACAGAGCTAGAGAAGAGACTGACATGGTGACTTGTCTGCCTCAATTCATGCCTCAAATAGCTTGGCACGCCTCGGATATGCCTCACTTCCTGCCTCGGATGAAACCCTTGGTACGACAAGCTTTCTCAGATTATGGACGAAAATCGACATCAAACTTTGTTCACGCGTCGAAGAGAGGGACGGCACTGGCGATGGGGAAGCCGGAGTAGGTTTATATACTTATTTATTTGTTATTAAATAAAGAGAGGCAAGTGAGGCAAATCAATGGAGACCCGCACCAATATTGCACCTTCGTCTGCCTCGGTTGCCATTAGGAAACCGAGAATAGCCTCGGTTGATCTGAGCATGGCGCACACTAATTCTGCCGCCACCACTCAATAGGGAACTTCGACATGCTGGGATATATCAGGAGTCTGGAGCAACTGACCATCGCCGACCACACGGCTACAACGCCGACGACGGCAACAACCACCACCGCCGCCAAAGCCGTCAAGTCACTCGATCAGCAGATCGTTGAGCTGATGCGCAGCCTGCCACCCGCGATGCTTGACCGGCCTTGGGCGCTACTAGATTTGGTTAACCGATTGGAAGGCCGTTACCGCCAGCGACCCCACTCGCAGGGAGTGGGTCAAGCAT
>JBAYJH010000188.1:0-9581 GCA_041665185.1 Sterolibacterium sp. | reverse complement strand
CCCGCCAGGTACATCTCGTCGCCGTTCTTGTAGCCGAGCTTGTGCGCCAGTTCGTCGATGTTCGCCTGGGTCTGTCCCAGCCGCTGCAACTCGCGTCCCACCAGGCTGCGGCCTTGGGCCAGTGTCTCGGCCTCTTCCTGGGCGGTGAACCATTGTTTGACTTTTTGCCGCGCCCGGCTGGTGGCGAGATAGCCCTGCGCCGGATTGAGCCAGTCGCGCGAAGGCCCCCCCTGCTTGACGGAAACGATCTCGACGCGCTGGCCGCTGGCCAACGGCGTATTCAGCGGGACCATATGGCCATTGACGCGGGCGCCGCGACAGCGGTGGCCCAGGTCGGTGTGCACCCGGTAGGCGAAGTCGATCGGCGTGGCGCCGCGCGCCAGGTCGATCACCCGGCCCTGGGGAGTCAGGACATAGATGGTGTCGTCGAGCGCCGCCCGCTTGAACTGCTGCACCCAGTCGGCGCTGTCGGTGATTTCATCGCGCCACGAGAGCAACTGGCGCAACCAGGCGATCTTGTCGTCGTAGGCGCTGTCGGCGCGGGCCGCCGACTTCGACTGGCTGCTCGCTTCCTTGTAGCGCCAATGCGCCGCCACGCCCAGTTCGGCGTGGCGATGCATCTCCTGGGTGCGGATCTGCACTTCGAACGGCCGGCCATCCTCGGCCATCACCGCGGTGTGCAGGGAACGGTAGTCATTCCCCTTGGGATGCGAGATGTAATCGTCGAACTCGCCGTCGACCGGTTGCCACAGGTGGTGCACCAACCCCAGCGCCGCGTAGCACTCGTTCTCTTCATTCACCAGCACGCGCAGGGCACGCACGTCGTAGACCTCGCCGAAACCCAGGTCCTTGCCACGCATCTTGTTCCAGATGCTGTAGATATGTTTGGGCCGGCCGTATACCTCGGCGGCGATGCCGGAGGCCGCCAGCTCGGTCTTGAGGCTGGCAATCGCATCGACGATGAAGCGTTCGCGCTCGACGCGCTTCTCGTCCAGCATGCGGGCGATCCGCTTGTAGGTCTCCGGTTCGATGAAGCGGAAGGACAGATCCTCCAGTTCCCACTTCAACTGCCAGACGCCGAGCCGGTTGGCCAGCGGCGCATAGATTTCCAGGCTCTCGTGGGCGACCTCCGCACGCTGAGGACCCGGATGATCGGTGAAATAGCGCAAGGTCTGGATGCGGCTGGCAAGGCGCAGCAAGACGACGCGAATGTCCTCGACCATCGCCAGCATCATTTTGCGCAGCGTCTCGGTCTGCGCCTTGACATCGGCCGAGGCGCCGGCCTGCGGGCGCATCAACAGGCGCAGGCCCTTCAGGCGATGCAGGCCGTCGACCAGCCGCGCCGGGGTTTCGCCGAATTCCGCATCGAGTTTTTCCCGCCACTGCTGCGGTTCGTCGAAATGGTCGGCAATGGCGAACAGCAGCGCCGCCAAGCGGGTATTCAGATCGAGGTTGAGCGAGGCGGCGATCATCGCCGTGCCGATGGCATGATCCAGGGTCGGCTCAAAGGTGCCGAGGGTGGTGCCGCCGTACAGGCCGGTCACCAGCGCCAGGGCATGCTCGATGTGGCGCTGCCCATCGGGCGGGATCCCGGCCACCAGCAGGCCCAGCGTTTCCGCCGATACGGCGGCATGGACGGTGGATTGCGGCAAGGCGTGGACAACTGAAACCATGGCGTGATTATCGCGCAATTGAGCCAGCTCGCGCATAATGCGCGTTTCCATTCCACCATGCCGTCAGTGCCGCCACCACCAGGCGTATCCGCCTATCTGCTGCTGATTCTCACCAACCTGTTCTGGGCCGGCAACTGGGTCGTCGGTCGCGCCATTCGCGACGACGTTCCGCCCATCGCGCTGGCCTTCTGGCGTTGGGCGATCGCCCTGCTGCTGATCCTGCCGCTGGCCTGGCCGCAGCTGCGCCGCCAGTGGCCGCTACTGCGCGGCGAGTGGCGCTGGATGGTGGTCTTTGGCGTGCTCGGCACCGGTTTCTACAACGCCCTGGCGTATATCGGCTTGCAGCACACCACCGCGACCAACGGCCTACTGCTGAACTCATCGATTCCGATCATCATCGTCGCCTTCTCCTGGACGTTTCTCGGCAAACCGCTGCGGCCCATCGAGGCGATCGGCGTCGGCACCTCCCTGCTGGGCGTGCTGAGCATCATCGCGCGTGGCGATCCAGCGGTGCTGCTTGGCTTGCAACTGAACATCGGCGACCTCTGGGTGCTGGCGTCGGCCCTTGCCTGGGCCGCCTATACCCTGCTCCTGCCGCACCGGCCGGCGGCCCTGCACCAATACGCCTTTCTGGCGGCGATCACGGTGGTCGGCCTGATCGCCATGCTGCCGGTGTATGCCTGGGAGATTTCCAGCGGCAAGTTGATCAGACCATCGCTCGCGGCGTTTTCCGCCATCGCCTACGCGGGCATATTTCCGGCATTCCTCGGTTACCTCATGTGGAACCGCGGGGTGGTCGCCATCGGCCCGAGCCGCGCCGGCGTGTTCATGCACCTGATGACGGCCTTCGGCATCCTGCTGTCCATCATCTTTCTCGACGAGCGCCCCAGGCTGTACCACCTGGTCGGCATCGCCCTGATCTTCGGCGGCATCTTCCTGACCACGCGGCGCCATCGATGAATCGACTGTGGGCATGGCTGCTCCGGCGCAATGCCGGGCGCATTGAGGTGACGGCCGAAGAATGGACGCTGGTCGAGCGGCGGCTGCCCTTTCTTGATCGCCTAAGCGGCGCGGATCGTCTCAGGCTGCGCGATCTGGCGCTGCAATTCCTCGCCGAGAAGCAGATGAGCGGCGCCCGCGGCTTGTCGCTGCGGCCGGAAATGCAATTGTCGATCGCCTTGCAGGCCTGCCTGCTGGTACTTGAACTGGGGCTGGACTGGTACCGGGGCTGGGTCGGCATCGTGGTGTACCCGGGCGATTTCGTGATCCCGCGCCAGGAAATGGACGAACTCGGCATCGTCCATGAATTCGACGACGCAGTCCTGGGAGAGGCCTGGCTCGGCGGCCCGGTGCTGCTGTCGTGGTTCGAGCACGCAGAGGACAGCGCCGGCATCAACGTGGTGATCCACGAGTTCGCCCACAAGCTGGACATGTTGAACGGCAGCGCCGACGGTCAGCCGCCCCTGCACCAGGGAATGTCGAAATCGGGCTGGAGCAAGGCCTTGGGCATGGCCTTCGAGGACTTCGGTCGGCGCGTCGCAGACAGTGACGCCAGCGGCGACACCTTGGCGCTGGACCCTTATGCTGCGGAAGCTCCCGCCGAATTCTTCGCAGTCATGAGCGAGGCATTCTTCGAGACTCCGTCAATCCTCGCAACTGAATATCCGGCGGTCTATGAACAATTGCGGCTCTTCTACCGGCAGGATCCGCACTCGCGCAGTTGATCGTCGCGTCTCTTCCGGCACGCCGCAACTCGACGCCGAATGCGGCATACGACGCCGATGACTATCCGTTATAATCCCGCCGGACTTCAACTCGGGGATAGATAAATGGGGTTTCTCGCCGGCAAGCGCATTCTCATCACAGGCCTGGTTTCCCACCGTTCGATTGCCTATGGCATTGCCAAGGCGATGCACCGCGAGGGCGCCGAACTGGCATTCACCTACCAGAACGAGCGGATCCTGGATCGGGTCACCAAGCTGACGGGAGAATTCGGCAACCCGCCGATTTTTGTCTGCGATGTCGCCAACGATGCCCAGATCGACGCCTTGTTCGCCGACATCGGCAAACTCTGGGGCAATCTCGACAGCCTGGTGCATGCCATCGCCTACGCCCCCAACGAAGCGCTCGAAGGCGATTTCCTCAGTGGCCTGACGCGCGAGGCTTTCCGCGTTGCCCACGAAGTATCGGCCTACAGTTTTCCGGCCCTGGCCAAGGGCGCACGGCCGCTGATGCAGGGACGCAACGGCTCGCTGCTGACACTGACCTATCTCGGCGCGATGCGCACCGTCCCCTATTACAACGTGATGGGCCCGGCCAAAGCCAGCCTCGAAGCGTCGGTGCGCTATCTTGCCGCCTGCCTCGGCCCGGAAGGCACCCGCGTCAACGGCATCTCGGCCGGGCCGATCAAGACCCTGGCGGCGGCCGGCATCGCCAACTTCGGCAAGCTCCTGTCCATCAATTCCCAGAATGCGCCGCTGCGCCGCAATGTCACCATCGAAGAAGTCGGCAACGCCGCCGCCTTCATCTGTTCGGACCTGGCCAGCGGCATCACCGGCGAGATCATGTATGTCGACGCCGGCTTCAACACCACCACCATCGCCCACGCCCCGGGCAACGGCAACGGCAACGGAACCGACCCCGCAAAATAAAAAATCCAGCCGCTGGTGAAACGGCTGGATTTTTCCGTCGATCGGCAGCAGTCTATTGCACGCGTTCCTTGCTTTCGAGCACGGCCTTGTTGATCTCGACCGGATAGCGCACCCGTAGCGCCGCCAGCCAGGCGGAAAAATCTTCCTCGGCCAGAATTGTGGCGTATTGCTCGCGCAGGCTCTTGGTCCGCGCGTTGTCGCTATCCTCGGCTCCCGCCACAAAAGGCTTGACGTGGCCGATGCGGTACACGACATAACCGCCGCCCGCCACCGCAGCGCCCGCATAAGCCGGCAGTTTCGCCACGGGAGCCGCAAACACGGCGCGTACCGCGGGGGTTGCCAGGCCGGGGGCGCTCACCCGGGAAATGCCGCGCGGTGCGCCCCAGGTCAGATTGACCGCTTCGCCCTTGAGCAGTTTGGCGAGGGTCGCTTCGCCTTCCTTTTGCGCCAGTTTCAGCGCTTCCTCGCGCACCAGGCGCTTCTCGATATCCGCCTTGACGGCTTCCAGCGGCTGCAATGCAGCCGCCTTGTGCTCCACCACCCGCGCGGCAACCAGCGTTTTCGGCGCAACTTCGATGGCGTCGGTGTTGCGCTGGTTCTTGACGGCATCGTCGGAAAACAAGGCGGCGTTGAGTTTCTGGTTGCCGAAAGGACTCGGTGCAGCTCCGCCTTTGGCGATCCAGGGGCCTTGCTGGAGCGGCAACTTGAATTTGTCGGCAGCCGGCTTGAGGCTGTCGGCCTGCTCATAAACGGTGTTGCCGAACGCCTCGGCCAGTTCGGCATATTTCTTGGCCGCGCCTTGACGCTTCAGTTCCTCGGCGATTTCTCCACGCACTTCCTGTAGCGGCTTGGCCCGCTCCGCCTTGATGCCGGCGAGTTTGATGATGTGATAGCCGAAATCCGAGCGGACCACGCCGCTGAGTTCATTTTCCTTGAGCGCGAAAACCGCTTCCTCGAAAGGCTTGACCATCATGCCGCGGGAAAACCAGTTGAGATCGCCGCCTTTTTCGGCGGAACCCGGATCCTGGGAGTATTGCTTGGCCAGCCTGGCGAAGTCGGCTGGCGATTTCTTCAATTGCTGAAGAATATCCTCGGCCTTGGCTTGCGCCGCCTTGACCTCGGCAGCCGAAGCATCCTTGCCGGCGAGCAACAGGATGTGGCTGGCGCGACGTTCCTCGCCCTGCTTGTAGCGGTCGACCTGGCTTTGATACAAGTTGCTGATTTCGGCGTCGCTGACGGTGATCTGCGCGGCCAGCAGATCCTGGCTCAGCAGCAGGTATTCGGCGCGCACTTGCTCGGGGGTTTCGAAGGCCTTGCGATTGGCCTCGTAGTAGGCCTTCAGCGCTTCCGCGGAAGGCTTTGCCTGAGCGGCGAATTGCTCCGGCTTGAAGGCGAACTCGCTCACTTCACGCTCTTCCTGTAGCGCCGCGATCCAGCGGTTGCTGGCGTCGCGCGCGGCGACACGGCCGTCGCGCACCGCGGACAATGTCTGGCGCAATGACAGGTCCTGGCGCAGACGCTGCTCGAACTGCGCCTGATTCATGTTCAATGATCCTACGTAGGCATCGTAGAGCGCACGAGAAAACTTGCCGCCTTCCTGGAAGTCCGGCGCCGACTGAATGGTCGCACCGAGTTGGGCGTCGCTGACGAACACCCGCGACTTGGCCGCGTGCAGCGCCAGGATGCGCTTATCAATGAGCGAATTGAGCACGGCGCGGCGTATCTCCGGGCTGTCGAGCATTTCCGCGGGGATTTCCCGCCCCAGTTGCTGGCGCATCCGCCCCTGCTGGTCGCGCAATGCCTGGAGCAATTCCTCCTGCGCAATCTTGCTGCCGCCGACACTGGCCACATCGTTGCCGCCACCCGCATTGCGCACATAGGATTCGACGCCCCAGAAGGCGAACGGCAGGGTGATCAGGGCCAGAAATACCTGGACAATTCTCTTGTTGTTGCGGATGTAATCGAACATGCGGATCTACCGGGATCGAACGACGTTGTAAGCGAACCCGCCTGCTGTAAACGCGGGCCTGATAATGTCTAATAATTAATGCAAAAAAGGCGAACCAGCGACAGCGGTTCGCCTTTGCCTTGAGATCTGGCGGAGTGGACGGGACTCGAACCCGCGACCCCCGGCGTGACAGGCCGGTATTCTAACCAACTGAACTACCACTCCCGATTCCTGCACTGATTTCCATACCTTCAACAAAATCCGCCAGAAAGCCCGCGCATTATACGAGAAGACGCCCCCTCGTGGAAGAGAAGGAAATCGAGCCGGCCACAAAGCTTACTGCGCTTGCGCCGGTGGTGCGACCTTGAGCACTTCTTCGATGGTCGTCAAGCCGGCGGCGATTTTCATCGCGCCGGAAATTCGCAACGGCTTCATGCCCTCACGGGCGGCCTGTTCGCGGATTTTCGCCAAGTCGGCGTTGGCGACGATGAGCTGTTTGAGTTCCGGCGACAGCAACAGTATCTCGTAGATGCCGATGCGCCCCAGGTAGCCGGTCATGCGGCATTCGAGGCAGCCGACCGGATGGTGGAATTGCGCCGGCTTCGCGGATTTCCACGGCGCCACCAGTTCGTTCCACAGCGCTTCGTCCTCGGCGCTGAGGCCTGTGGCTTTCTTGCAATGCGGACATAGCGTGCGTACCAGGCGTTGCCCCATGACGCCGAGGATGGTGGCGTTCAACAGGTAGGCCGGCACGCCGAGATCGAGCAGGCGCGCGATGGCCGAAGGCGCATCGTTGGTGTGCAGCGACGACAGCACCAGGTGGCCGGTCAGCGCCGCCTGGATGGCCATGTCGGCGGTTTCGATGTCGCGGATTTCACCGACCATGATGATGTCCGGGTCCTGCCGCATCAGCGCCCTTATGCCCTCCGCGAAGCCCATGTCGATGGCGTGCTGCACCTGCACCTGGTTGAAGGCCGGTTCCACCATCTCGATCGGATCCTCGATGGTGCATACATTGACCTCGGGCTTGGCCAGGGTCTTCAGCGTCGTATACAGGGTCGTGGTCTTGCCGGAACCGGTCGGACCGGTCACCAGGATGATGCCGTTGGGCTGCGCCGCCATCTGCCGCCAGCGCGCGTTGTCCTCCTCCGACAAGCCCAGGTCGCGGGTATCCCGGACCAGCACCTCGGGGTCGAATATGCGCATCACCAGCTTCTCGCCGAAGGCGGTCGGCAGAGTCGACAAGCGCAACTCCACCTCTTCGCCGGCCGGCGTGCGGGTCTTGATGCGGCCGTCCTGGGGGCGGCGCTTCTCGACCACATCCATGCGGCCGAGGATCTTGATGCGGCTGGTCATGGCGTTCAATACCTGCATCGGGATCTGGTAGACCTGGTGCAGCACACCGTCGATGCGGAAACGCACGATGCCCAGATCGCGCCGCGGCTCGATGTGAATGTCGCTGGCGCGCTGCTCGAAGGCATACTGCCAGAGCCAGTCGACGATGTGCACGATATGCTGGTCGTTGGCGTCGAGGGTGCGATTGCTCTTGCCCAGCTCGACCAGCTGCTCGAAATTGGTGATGCCGGACGCACCGCTGACATCTCCCGCCTGTAGGGCTTTCTTCACAGACCGTGCGAGGTTATAGAACTCCACCTGGTATCGGGCAATATCGCTCGGATTGGCTATGACGCGGCTGATCTTCTTGCGCAGGATGGGTGCGAGTTCCTCTTCCCAGGCCCGCTCGAAAGGCTCTGCGGTGGCGATCACCACTTCGAGGGGAGTTACTTCGACGGGCAATACGCGGTAACGCGTGGCGTAAGCACTGGACATCACGTCGGTGACGGCGGAGAAATTGATCTTGAGCGGGTCGATATGGAAATAATCCAGCCCAGCCCAGCTCGCCAGCCATTGCGTCAACGCGTCGAGATCGAGAATCCGCGAGGGCCGGCCCGGCGCCGCCAGGGATTTCCATTGCTGTTCGGCGACGGCGATCAGCGGATGGACTGCACCACGAAAATAGCGCCGCTCCTGCTTGAATTGTTCGGCCGCGGCGACCGCCACCCAGCCACCGGCGACCAGGGCGTCGATGGTCTCGACCAGGCTCAAGCGGTGTTCCTGGTGCTGCGGCGCGGGTGCGACGGTCTTCATGCGGAAACCCGAAACAGTGGTGGCGGGAACTATAGCCGACTACGCTCGTCGGCTCAATCGCGGCCGCTCGCGCGGTCAACCAAGGCTTCCGTCCGTCGTTACATAGGCAAGCGTCAGCCAGGGAGAGCTCCAATGAGAACAGCCACGCGCAGAACCTCGATCGCCGGCGGACTCATGGTGCTGCTGCTCTCCCTACCGGCTGGCGCCGAGCCCAGCGCAGGCCCAGGCGGCGACTGCAACCTCGCCCGCGACCCGTTACGCTGCCAGGCGTTTCAGAATGCCCGCAATGCCTGCAAGGACAAGCGCGGCGCCGGCAAACAGAAATGCATCCAGGAAAAGCTGCCCGCGCCGGACTGCGCCAGGGACCACGATCCTGCTCGCTGCGCAGCACGGCAGGTGGCACACGAGACCTGCAAAGGCAAGACCGGCAAAACCAGGCAGTCCTGCCTGCGGGATCTGGACTTGGCCACGACCGCCCGGGTGCAGGCGAAGAGATAGCAGTCCGCGCAGCCCGATTTTCAACTGGCGATCGGCACGGATTACTCCTTCGCGTCACTGCGATCGAGAGCCGGGGTGCCTCAGCAAATCCCCCGACTTGCAGTACATTCCAATTGAGGTTTGAGTCTGAACCAATGCCAGACAGGTGCAGGGTTATGCACGGGGCCGCCGCCCGCTCTCCATAGCGGGAGGCGAGCGGCCCGGTGAATAACCCGTGTTCAGTGTGATGGTGTTCAAGCGCATTCAGGCAGCGGTTTTCGATCGGTTAAAAATGGTTTTGAAGAGAGTACCGCGGGCGTCGTTCAGAAGCTGTGCGGCCTCATTATCACTGATTGCGGAGGCTTGTGCGTCGAGCTGCTGGAAGGTAACACCGAGCTTGAGATATTGCTCTGGTTCGTTCAGTGACTTGAGTTTCTCGTAAGGAGTCATCATCAGTCTATAGGGGTAGCGCTTGCGTTGGCGGCCTTTGGCATCGGTGATGATTTCAGGGAACAGGCATGGCCGGTGGAAGTTGATATAGGGGTTGAGGTGGTCGCAGCAGAAGGCGTTCACCGATGTCGCGAAACGTTGCGGGATGTGACTGTCCCCCAAGGGGATTTCCTTCGGGGCATACCCCAGGTGTTTGCGCACGATGGAGCCGTTGTTGGATTCGGCCTGGGCATT
>JBAYJH010000187.1:0-9678 GCA_041665185.1 Sterolibacterium sp. | reverse complement strand
TTCCATTTCCTCCTTGATCGCCTTGAGCACATGACCGGGGATCGAATCCTTTGCACTCTTGGCGTAAATCACCAGCATCAATATCTTCCCGGCGCGGTTCCGAACGTAATAGCAGACTCGAACCCCGCCAGACTTGCCCGATCCGGGTCTGCCCCAGCGCAGCTTTCTCACCCCACCGGAATCCCTGATCATGTCACCGGCATCGGGGTAAGCGCATAGAAAATCCTGAAGCGCCGCGTACTCATCGTCGGCCAGGTAGTCTGACAGGTAGTGCGCGAACACCGGCGACTCGATGAACTCGAATTTCATGGCGAAATTATACGCGGCTAACGTATGCCGTCAAGGAGCAATGCCAGCGAGAACCGTTCGTGTGATGGGAGTTCGCCGGGGAATAGGTAGCGTCGGAGAAGTGTCGTCGTCCGCGCAACCCGTCTCCATCGACAGACTGGTGCATTCAAGGAGTCCCTGCCAACTTGCGTCTGCCAAGGTGCGCAAGTTGTCTTTTGCTTGGAGGGGAGTGCGCCACCCGATGCGATCTGGGTGTAAGCCGGCCCAGTGTAAGGCGACTTTCCAAAGATGTAAGTCATCATTAACGAGTGGCGTGGTTGTCATTGCCGCACGACCCGACAGGCGGCCACCGCCTTGGTTACATAGGAGCCGTCTAAATGTGTAGCCGACTTACCGCAACAATGATAGGTGGTATGCGGCCGTCATTTGCCAATCTTCCCAACGACGCGATTCAACATGCTATGGGCATTGCCGTTTCGACAAATTGGAAGCACAATGATGGCAGGGTGAAATACTGCCCGTGTACTCTAAATCGATGTTCGACCGACACTGCGACATATCGATGAACATCGGACCGATCGACCACCGAATCGGTGAGCCACCGTAGCCCCATCACTTATCGCTGAAGGCGTCAATCCATAACCGATCGAAAGGCTGGACAAGATCATGCTCCGTAAAGCTCTAATCGCCGGACTCAATGAAGTCCAGGATGCAATCGCAACGAGTCACGTGCTTGAGTCGATCCGGATGCGTCCCGATAAGCAACGCCAGGATATTGGCATTGGGTTGAAGGCTCTGTTCGATTATTCACTTGCGGCTAACACGTTTTCTAGCGCTGGGCGTGAGGTTGTGTCAATATTTGAACTGTCACAACTGGAAGACCCGAAGTTGTGGGTTCCCATCCTTAGCGACGACAGCCCACACAAGCAGAAGTTGGTTAGATCGATGTTGGTAATGCAAAGTGAACTCCCCAAACTCGTTGCGCTCCTTCAGCAAGATTCCGTTACCCAACAACCGGACCAAAGGGCCGGCGACTCGGCTCAGATCGCCGCCTTGGATGTGGTTCGTGTCTCCCTTGTAGAAGAAAAGGGTCAGTTTTCTACCGTTCAGCGGGTCATCGAAGGCCTAACCGCCTGCCAAGAACTCTACGAATCCCTCCAAAAACTCAATGGGGACGTGGCTACGCCCCTAGCGATTGGAGCAATTGACTCTGGTAGCGACAAGTCGTTTGATCTATTTGGTGCTGCGGAGCTGATGAAACAATTCCGCGAGCTTGTAATTTCTATTTGGGGTCTAATCGTCTTTCACCGAGAACACAAGCTCGGAAAACGATTGGAGCTAATCGCGTCGGCACTCCCAATTCTCGAACGCGTAAACTCCCTAGAGCAAGCAAACAAGCTCGGTCGCGAGGAGGCCCAAATTATCCGAAATGGAATTATCGACGGGGCAAAGAAGTTCATCAGATCAGGCGTGCTAACGGAAGATCTCGCCGCACATACGACGCATGATCCACGCGAGCTAATGACACCGGAGCCAAAGCTACTGACTGGGCCGTTGATTCAGAGTTCTGGACAAAGTGCCAGCACAGAAACCGATCCACACCCGGTACGTCCTGGCCATAGCGGCGCCGTTGATTCGTTTTCGAGGCTCTCAGCCGAAGATCTAGAACAACTTGCAAACATGTTGGCGGCGCGAGATATTCCTCCTAAGCGTGATGAACTTGATAACACCAAGCAGAACGACAATGGCGGCTGACCCAGCAATGCAACAGATCTGTAAGAACGGCTGCGCCACTCAATTGCTTTCATGTTGAACAGACTGCAAAGAACGAGCGTCTGCTCACATCGAAGACGCCTGTGAATATGCGAAATATATATTTCTCGTCATTTCGTCGGACGTTGATAACGTAGCCAGATCGTAGCTATGCCGCGTTACTGCCGACAAGTCTTTGGCTATCTGTGGCTATTTGTTATGCTGGCGCGCACTGAAGGATATTGATTCGTAAGACCCTGACTTCTCGTGCCGATTCTCTTAAACCGCTTGACGGCACAGCAGTATTACATCGGCCCCGACTATGAGCTTGTCCAGATAATCCGCCAATTGCCACATCATTGCCCGGCGTTCAGGCAGATGCTTTGCGAGGCTGTAAGCCGCCGACACCTTCTTGCGCTCGCCGTGGGCTAACTGACACTCGATCACGGCCTGCACTTCACAGCGGGCTTGTGGGCCAACTTCGAATTGCTTTGGACTACTTGATGGTGCCCGGAGCCGGAATCGAACCGGCACGCCTTGCGGCAACGGTGTTTGAGACCGTCGCGTCTACCAATTCCGCCACCCGGGCAAGGGGTCCATGCTGTACCAGCTACTTAGATCGGCACTTTGCGCCTCGGCTCGCTTAGAATGGCGGCCGCGCATGTTGCATGGAACGCGCATTATCCGCGATTCGCCGTTCCGCTACAACTCCCAATCGCTCCACATCGCTCCATACTGCTCCAATGCCACAAAGACCGCTGACCCTGGCAGATTTCGACTACGCCTTGCCGCCCCGGCTGATCGCCCAGATGCCGCTGCCCCAGCGCAGCGCCAGCCGGCTGCTGGAGGTTTCGAGGGACGCTCTCGAAGACCGCTGCATCGCCGACCTCGCGGCTTTGTTGCAGCCCGGCGACCTGCTGGTGATGAACGACACGCGGGTTCTGCATGCGCGGTTGTTCGGCACAAAATCCAGCGGGGGCAGGGTCGAGGTGCTGGTGGAACGGTTGCTGGACGAACACGAGCTGCTGGCGCAGATCCGCGCCAGCAAGCCGCCCCGGCCAGGAATGATGCTGCAACTGGAAGAGGCTTTCGCGGCCGAGGTCGTGGCGCGCGAAGGCGAGTTCTACCGGCTGCGCTTCCCTGAACCCGCCATCGGCTTGCTGGAGCGTCATGGCCGCCTGCCCTTGCCTCCCTATATCGATCGCGGCGCCGAGGCGGCCGACGAGGCGCGCTACCAGACGGTATTCGCCCGCGAACACGGCTCAGTGGCCGCGCCGACCGCCGGCCTGCATTTCGACGCCGAACTCATCGCCGCTCTCCAGGCCAAAGGCTGCCGCATCGCCTATCTCACCCTGCATGTCGGCGCGGGTACTTTCCAGCCGGTGCGTAGCGAAACGCTCTCCGAGCATCGCATGCACCGCGAACGCTACTACCTGCCCAAGTCTACCGTGGCCGCCATACACGAAACGCGGAAGCTGGGAGGGCGGATCGTCGCCGTCGGGACGACCACGCTGCGCACCCTGGAATCGGCGGCGCTCGGTGGTGAGCTGTGCGCCGGTGCCGGCGAAACCGAGCTGTTCATCCTGCCCGGCTTCGGTTTCCGTATCGTCGATGTGCTGCTGACCAATTTCCATCTGCCCAAGTCGACGCTGCTGATGCTGGTATCGGCCTTCGCCGGGCCGGACAGGATCCGCCGCGCCTATGCGCATGCCATAATGAGCGAATATCGTTTCGTCAGCTACGGCGACGCCATGCTGCTCACCCGCACCCATGACCGAAGGGAATGGTCTGCACCATGACTGAAAGGAATACCCTCTGGGGCACGCGTGGTCTGGACCATGAACTTTGAACTGTTCGCCACCGACGGCGCCGCCCGCCGCGGCCGGCTGACGCTCGCCCACGGCAGCGTGGATACGCCGGCTTTCATGCCGGTCGGCACTTACGGCGCGGTCAAGGCGATGGCGCCGCACGAAATCCGCGAGACCGGCGCGCAAATCCTGCTCGGCAACACGTTTCATCTGTGGCTGCGGCCGGGTCTCGAAGTAATTGCCGCGCACGGCGGCCTGCACCGCCTGATGGGCTGGGACGGGCCGATACTGACCGATTCGGGCGGTTTCCAGGTGTTCTCGCTGGGCGCGCTGCGGAAGATTTCCGAGGAAGGCGTGAAATTCCAGTCGCCCGTCAATGGCGACAAGCTGTTCCTGTCGCCGGAGGACTCGATGCGGATCCAGCATACGCTGAACTCCGACATCGTGATGATCTTCGACGAATGCACGCCCTACCCGGCCGATCTACATCAGGCCGGCGAATCGATGCGACTGTCGCTGCGCTGGGCGCAGCGTTCGCATGACGAACATGCGCGCCTGAACAACGCCAACGCCTTGTTCGGCATCGTCCAAGGCGGCATGTACGAGGACCTGCGCGACGAGTCCCTCGCCGGCCTGACCGGGATCGGCTTCGACGGCTATGCCATCGGCGGCCTCTCGGTCGGCGAACCGAAGGAAGAGATGGCACGCATCCTCGCCCACACCGCGCCGCGCCTGCCGCCGGAGCGGCCGCGCTACCTGATGGGCGTCGGCACCCCGGAGGACATCGTATTCGCGGTCGCCCAGGGCATCGACATGTTCGATTGCGTGATGCCGACGCGCAACGCCCGCAACGGCTGGTTGTTCACCCGCCACGGCGACATCAAGATCAAGAACGCCCAATACAAGGCGGATACCCGGCCGCTCGACGAAAATTGCGACTGCCTCACCTGCCGCCATTTCACCCGCGCCTACCTGCACCACCTGCATCGCATCGGCGAAATCCTCGGTGCACGCTTGAACACCCTGCACAACCTGCACTACTACCAGACCTTGATGCGCGAACTGCGCGAAGCCATTGCTTGCCGGGGCCTGTCCGAATACATCGCCCGGTTCCGCCGGGAACGTGGCGGCGACTGATATAATGCCTCGCTTCACTTGACCTTCCTGGAGTCCAACGTGCTGATTTCGAATGCTTACGCCCAAGCCGCCGGCGGCGCCGCTGCGGATCCCCTGGGTGGCCTGACCGGCCTGCTGCCTATCATCCTGATGTTTGTGGTGCTGTGGTTCCTGATGATCCGGCCGCAAATGAAGAAAGCCAAGGAACAGAAAGCCATGGTCGATGCGCTCGCCAAGGGCGACGAAGTATTGACCCAGGGCGGCATGGCCGGGCGCATCACCAAGGTCGGCGAAAATTTCCTGACCATCGAAGTGAGCACGATCAAGGACAGCCCGGTGGAAGTCGTCGTGCAGAAGCAGGCGGTCGGCACCTTGCTGCCCAAGGGCACGCTGAAGACGCTTTGAATCCGGTGAGGCGAGCCGAGCGCGGACTGCGCCATTAGCCGCGATCCGGTCCATCCGCGCACTCTTCGCCCCGCATTTCTCTCTCCCTACCACGTCCAAAAAATGAATCGCTATCCTCTCTGGAAAAACGTGCTGGTTATCGTTGCGCTGGCGCTGGGCCTGCTCTATACGCTGCCGAACTTCTTCGGCGAAGCGCCGGCGGTACAAATCTCCAGCGTCAAGGCGACCGTCAAGGTCGACAAGTCCTTGCAGGGGCGCGTGGAAGACACCTTGAAGGCGGCCGGCATCGTCCATGACGGCATATTCTCCGATCCCAACAGCATCCGCGTGCGTCTCACCGATGGCGACAGCCAGTTGAAGGCCAAGGATGCCATCGAGAAGGCGCTCAATCCAGACGCCGCCGAAGCGTCGTATAGCGTGGCCCTGAACCTGCTCTCCAGTTCGCCGCAATGGTTGACCAGCATGCATGCGCTGCCGATGTACCTCGGCCTCGACCTGCGCGGCGGGGTGCACTTCCTGTTGCAGGTGGACATGAAAGGCGCGCTGACCAAGCGGCTCGACGCCACCGGCGCCGATCTGCGCAGCCTGCTGCGCGACAAGGGCCTGCGCCATGCCGGCATCGGCCGCGAAGGCATGAATCTGACCATCAAGTTCCGCGAAGCGGAGACGCGCGACAAGGCACGCAGCGTGATCGCCGACGCCCAGCCCGACCTGCAACTGGTGGACGCACAGGACGCCGGTTCGCCGGACGCGCCTTTCAAACTGGTCGGCACGCTCAAATTGCAGGCGGAAAAACGCATCCAGGAATACGCCCTGAAGCAGAACATCACCACTTTGCACAACCGCATCAACGAGCTCGGCGTGGCCGAGCCGGTGATCCAGCAACAGGGCGCCGACCGCATCGTGGTGCAGCTGCCCGGCGTGCAGGACACCGCCAAGGCCAAGGACATCCTCGGCCGCACGGCGACGCTGGAAGTGCGCATGGTGGACGACGAGAACAGCGCCAATCCGGCCGTGATGGAGCAGGCCGCCAAAGGACAGCCGCCGCTCGGCACCGAGTATTACACCGAGCGCGGCGGCCGTCCGCTGCTGCTGCGCAAGCAGGTCGTCCTGACCGGCGAACGCCTCACCGATGCCCAACCCGGCTTCGACAACCAGACCCACGAACCGGCGGTGCACCTGACGCTCGACTCGGCCGGCGCCCGCATTTTCAAGGATGTCACCCGCGAAAGTGTCGGCAAGCGCATGGCCATCGTGCTGATCGAAAAAGGCAAGGGCGAAGTCGTCACCGCGCCGGTGATCCGCAGCGAAATCGGCGGCGGACGTGTACAAATATCCGGCCGCATGACCACGGTCGAAGCCAACGACGTGGCCCTGCTGCTGCGCGCAGGTAGCCTGGCCGCGCCGATGGACATCATCGAGGAGCGCACCATCGGCCCCTCGCTGGGCGCCGACAACATCCAGAAGGGCTTCCATTCGACGGTCGGCGGCTTCATCGCCATCGCCGCCTTCATGAGCCTCTACTACCTGCTGTTCGGTTTCGTCTCGGTGGTGGCGCTGGCCTCCAACGTGATGCTGCTGTTCGCCCTGCTGTCGATGTTGCAGGCGACCCTGACCCTGCCGGGCATCGCCGCCATCGCCCTGACCCTGGGCATGGCCATCGACTCCAACGTGCTGATCAACGAGCGCATCCGCGAGGAACTGAGGAACGGCGAGTCGCCGCAGGCGGCCATCCGCGCCGGCTACGAGCGCGCCTGGGCGACCATTCTGGATTCCAACGTCACCACCCTGATCGCCGGCGTCGCCTTGTTGATCTTCGGCTCCGGCCCGATCCGCGGCTTCGCCGTGGTGCATGTCTTGGGCATCCTGACTTCGATCTTCAGTTCGGTGGTGGTGTCGCGGGCACTCATCAACCTGATCTACGGTTCGCGCCGCAAGGTCGACAAGCTGTCGATCGGCCAGGTGTGGATACCCGGCGCCACCAAGTAAGGACGAGATCATGGAATTCTTCCGTATCAAGAAAGACATCCCCTTCATGCGCCATGCGCTGGTGTTCAACATTATTTCGTTGATCACCTTCATCCTGGCCGTGGTTTTCCTGGTGACCAAGGGCCTGCATCTGTCCATCGAGTTCACCGGCGGCACGCTGCTGGAAGTCGCTTACGCCGAGGCGCCGGATGTCGAGAAGATCCGCAACCGGATGATCCAGGACGGCTTCTCCGACCCGCAGGTGCAGAATTTCGGCAGCTCGCGCGACCTGCTGATCCGTGTGCCGCTGGCCAAGGACAGCGACACCGCCAAGGTCAGTGAGCGCGTCATGGCGTCGCTCCAGGCCGCCGCCGCGACCAACGCGCCGACACTCAAGCGCGTCGAATTCGTCGGCCCGCAGGTCGGCAAGGAACTCGCCTCGGACGGCGCCATGGCGCTGCTGCTGGTCGTCATCGGCATCGTCATCTACCTGGCGATGCGCTTCGAATGGCGCTTCGCCGTCTCCGCCATCATCGCCAACCTGCACGACGTGGTGATCATCCTCGGCTTCTTCGCCTTCTTCCAGTGGGAGTTCTCGCTGCCGGTGCTGGCGGCGGTGCTGGCGGTGCTCGGCTATTCGGTGAACGAGTCGGTGGTGGTGTTCGACCGGGTGCGCGAAACCTTCAAGAAGAAGCGCGGCCTGACCACGCCGCAAGTCCTCAACCACGCCATCACCAGCACAATATCGCGCACCATCATCACCCACGGCTGCACCCAGATGATGGTCACCTCGATGCTGATCTTCGGCGGCGTGGCGCTGCATTACTTCGCCCTGGCGCTGACCATCGGCATCCTCTTCGGCATCTACTCTTCGGTCCTGGTCGCCAGCCCCCTGGTGATGTGGCTGGGCGTTTCGCGCGAACATTTCATCCAACCGAAGAAGGAAAAGGAAGAGGCGGTCGTTTAACTCGGCGGTCGCGACCATCATGGTCCGCATCAAGCTCTGGGACCTGCCCACGCGGGTGTTTCACTGGTCGCTGCTGGCGCTCGTCACCACCTCATTCGTCACCGGCTGGACCGGCGGCAACGCCATGGAGTGGCACGGCCGCGCCGGCATCATCATCATCGGCCTGCTGGCCTTCCGCTTGACCTGGGGCTTCATCGGCTCCACCCACGCCCGCTTCAGCCGCTTCGTGCGCGGCCCCGCCACCATCGCCGGCTATCTGCGCGGCAGTTGGAGCGGTGTCGGCCACAATCCCTTGGGTGCCCTGTCGGTACTCGCAATGCTGGGACTCCTGCTCTGCCAGGCCTTGGGCGGATTATTCGCCAACGACGACATCGCCTTCAACGGTCCCTATTTCAACGCGATTTCGAAGGACTTGAGTGACTGGATCAGCGGTTGGCACAAGCGCGGCGCCTGGCTGGTCCTTGGCCTGATCGGCCTGCACCTGGCCGCCATCCTGTTCTATGTTCACGTGCGCAAGGAGCCGCTGATCGCGCCCATGCTGACCGGCACCAGGGAGGTTCCCGAAACGCTGGCCGGCGAATCGGCGCGCGGCGGCGGCACGGCGGCCTTGCTCGTGGCCTTGGTGCTGGCATTTGCGGCTTGCTGGGCAGCCAGCGGCGCGCTGCTTGAAAAGGCACCCGCAAGCCAAACCGCCGCGCCGGCGGCCAAACCTGCCGCCACCCCCGGCTGGTAGGCGCACAAGAAAAACGGTCACCCGGCACAACACCGGGTGACCGCCCGCGGAGCATCCCGATCGCGCTTACTTCTTGTCTTCCATGCGGAACTTGTCGTGGCAACCCTTGCAGGCTTGCCCGACCTTGCCGAACTGCGCCTTGACCGCTGCCGCATCGCCGCTGGCGGCGACCCTGGCCAGTTCGTTGGCCTCCCTGTTGAAGGCCCCCGCCACTTCCTTGACCTTGTCGCCGTCGGTAAACATTTCCGGCTTGGTCATGGAGTCGTGCCAGCCGCTGCCTTTTTCGGTGCCGGCCGAAAACAGGCTGCCCAGGCCACCGTTGGCCGTTGCCTGGAGGATGTTGGCCGCCTGGACGACCTGGTCCTTGTTGTAGGTTCCCTCAATATTCGCCTTGATGCGAGCCATGCTCCAGCCCTGCACCTGCATCACCGACTGGCGCCACTTGATCTGTTGCTCAGGCTTGGCCTGGGCGAGAACGCCGGACGACAAAGCAACGGCGCTCAGGGCGACAACAAGCTGTTTGAATTTCATGGACTGCTCCTCTCTGTGGGGAAAACGGGAATTCTCGACCCGTATACACTCCACGGCGTTGGATTATTCCGTGACCGAAGCGAAAATCTGTTTGACCCGCAGCTTGCGCG
>JBAYJH010000186.1:0-9751 GCA_041665185.1 Sterolibacterium sp. | reverse complement strand
CGAGTTCTGCGACCAGCTTGTCGGTGGTCATGCCTGCCCGCCATTCGGCCTCCGGCTTGAGGTTGATCACCGTCTCGAACATTTCTGTCGGTGCCGGGTCGGTCGCGGTGTTGGCCCGCCCCGCCTTGCCGTAGACCGAAGCCACCTCGGGGAAGCTCTTGATGATCTTGTTCTGCGTCTGGAGAATTTCCGCCGCTTTGGTGATCGACATTCCCGGCAGGGAGGCCGGCATGTAGAACAGCGTGCCCTCGTTGAGCGTCGGCATGAACTCGGAGCCCAGCCTGGCGGCCGGGTAGATCGAGGCACCCATGGCCAGCACCGCCAGGACGATGGTCAGCTTCTTCCAGCGCATCACCGCGGCGATGATCGGCCGGTAGGCCCAGATCAGGAAGCGATTCACCGGGTTCCTGGCTTCCGGCATGATCTTGCCGCGGATGAACAGCATCATCAGCACCGGCACCAGGGTCACCGAGAGCAGGGCCGCGCCGGCCATGGAAAAGGTCTTGGTGTAGGCCAGCGGCGAGAACAGGCGGCCCTCCTGGCCTTCCAGGCTGAACACCGGCAGGAAGGAAACGGTGATGATCAGCAGCGAGAAGAACAGCGCCGGTCCCACCTCCTGGCAGGCGGTAATCATCGCCTCGGCGCGCGATTCTCCTGGCTTGAGCCGCTCCAGGTGCTTATGAGCGTTCTCGATCATGACGATGGCCGCATCGATCATGGCGCCGATGGCGATGGCGATGCCGCCCAGGCTCATCAGGTTGGAGTTCATGCCGAGCAGGCGCATGGCGATGAAAGCCATCAAGATCCCGACCGGCAGCATCAGGATGGCGACCAGCGCGCTGCGCACGTGCAGCAGGAAGAGCATGCAGACCAGGGCGACGATAATGGATTCCTCGGCCAGGGTCCGCTTCAGGGTGTCGATGGCCCGATGGATGAGTTCCGAGCGGTCATAGACCGTCACTATGCTTACGCCGTCGGGCAGACCGGCGGAAATTTCTCCGATCTTTTCCTTGAGGTTCTGAATCACCTCCAGCGCGTTCTGCCCGTAGCGGGCCATGGCGATCCCCGATACCACCTCGCCTTCGCCGTTGAGTTCGGTCAGGCCGCGCCGTTCGTCCGGGGCGAGTTCGACACGGGCGATGTCGCGGATCAGCACCGGGGTGCCCTTGTCGTTCTTCACCACCAGCAGTTCGATGTCGTCCTTGCCGCGCAGGTACCCCTTGCCGCGCACCATGTACTCGGTCTCCGCCATTTCGATGACGCGGCCGCCGACATCGCGATTGGAGTCCCGGATGACCTGGGAAATCTTCGATAGGGGAATGCCGTAAGCGCGCAACTTCGTCGGATCGACGGTGACCTGGTAGGTCTGCACGAAGCCGCCGATCGAAGCGACCTCCGCCACGCCTTGCGCCTTGGTCAACTGGTAGCGCACATACCAGTCCTGGATGGCGCGCAGCTCGGCCAGGGTTCGGTCCTTGGCCAGCAGTGCATATTGATAGACCCAGCCGACGCCCGTAGCGTCGGGGCCGATCTGCGGCGTGACCCCCTTGGGCATGCGTCCGGAAGCGAAGTTGAGATATTCCAGCACCCGTGAACGCGCCCAGTAGATATCGGTGCCGTCCTCGAAAATGATATAGACGAAGGACGCGCCAAAGAACGAGAAGCCGCGCACCACCTTGGATTTCGGCACCGACAGCATCGAGGTCGTGAGCGGGTAGGTCACCTGGTCTTCGACTACCTGCGGCGCCTGGCCGGGGTACTCGGTGTAGACGATGACCTGCACGTCGGACAGGTCGGGCAGCGCGTCGATGGGAGTTTTCAGGACCGCGTAGACGCCGCCGATGACCACAAACAATGTGGCGAGCAGGACCAGGAAGGTGTTCCTGCTCGACCAGGCAATGATCTTGCTGAGCATGGCGATACCTGCCTCAGTGGCCGGAGCCGGAGCCAGAATGGGCAGTCGGACGCGCGGCGCCCGTGCCTTCCAGCTTGATGATCAGCCACTCGCCGGGCTTTCGCTCGATGAAGGTGAACGCCACCGTGGCACCGGGCTTGAGCTTGCCCAACAGTCCCGAGTTGGCCAGCGCGAAATCCATGGTCATGCCCGGCCACTTGAGGCTCGCCACCGGACCGTGGGCGATCGTTACCGTTCCGGCTTTGGCGTCGATGGCTTCGATCTTGCCTTCGGCCTTATGGTCTACCGTCGACGGTTTGGCGCCAGCCTGAGCTTCAGGTGGGCTACCGCCCGGTGCCTGGCCGAAGCCACCGACGGCGGCCTTCAGATTGCTCTCGGCGTCGATCAGGAAATTAGCGGCAACCACCACCGCGTCACCGTCTTTCACTCCCTCGACGACTTCGACGTAATCATCGCTACGCGCACCAAGCTTGACTTCGCGGGGCTGGTAACGTCCCTGCTTGAGCTGGACCAGGACGATCCGGCGCGTGCCGCTGTCGATCACTGCCGAGACCGGGATGGTGACGACCTTGGCCTTTGCGCCGACAGCAAGTTCCATCTGGGCAAACATGCCCGGCTTGAGCAGTTGCCCGCGATTGGCGAGTTCCACGCGGACCGGGATGGTGCGGGTCTCGGCTTTCAGCGTGGGGTAGATGTAAGTGATGGCTCCCTCGAAAACCTTGCCGGGGTAGGCGTTGATCCTGATCTGGACCTTGGCGCCGGATTTGACCAGCCCGATGTCCTGTTCGAAAACGTCGGCGATAATCCACACTGCGGACAGGTCGGCGACTTGGTAGAGGGCATCGCCGGGCATGAAGCGCATGCCTTGCACCGCCTTCTTCTCGGTGACGATGCCGCTGACGGGTGAGCGGAAAGTCAGGGTGCGTTTCGCCTCGCCGGACCTGGCGAGCGTCTTGACCTGCTCTTCGGAAATGTCCCAGTTCTTGAGACGCGCGAGGCTGGCATCGGCGAGTTGCTGCATGCTGTTCTGCGCTTCACCGCCCGCTTCCCTGAGCGACCGCACGCCTTGCATGGCGATGGCGTATTCGCGCTGGGCCGAGACCAGTTCGGGGCTGTAGACCTCGAATAGCGGTTGTCCCCTGGCCACGGCCTGGCCCGTGACATTGACGTGCAATCGTTCGACATAGCCCTCGAATTTCGGGGCGATGGTGTACAGCAGGCGTTCATCGGCTTCGATGCGGCCGGCGGCGCTGACGATCTTGTCGAGCGTGCGCAGGCTCGCCGCCTCGGTCCTGACGCCGAGCTTCTGCACTTTCTCGGTGCTGATCCTGATCTGGTTGGCCGAGCCCGGCGGGCTTTCCCCGCCGTCCTCTTCGCCTTCATAAACCGCGATGTAATCCATGCCCATCGGGTCCTTCTTGGGTGTCGGCGAGGTATCCGGCAGGCCCATCGGGTTGCGGTAATAGAGGAGCTTGCGATCCTTCTTGCCGGCCGCTGGGGCAACCGCCGGTGCCTGGGCGACGGAGGAGGCTGCATGTTCGCCGCTGCGGGTGCCAGTCCAGTAGCCGCCGCTAGCTGCCAATGCCAACGCGCCGAGGGCAACCACAATTCCTAGTCCGAGTTTCACCCCACGGGGGGGTCCTTCGGTCATCCCGCCGGGATTTCCATTGATCATAGATCTTCCCCTATCAATCGTTCGATTTCCGCCAGGCGCGCCTGCTGCTCGGCCTGTGCCTTGACGATGTCTTGTTTGGCCTTGCGTATCTGCCGCTGCGCATCGAGCAGGGTGGCGAAATCTACCTTGCCGGTTTCGTAGCCGGCCAGCGCCGCCTGGAAGGTCAGATCGGCCTGGGGCAACAGGCTGACTTGCGCGAGCATTTCCACGCGGCGCGCTACGTCGATGCCGGCAAGGTTCTCAGAGAGATCGGCCAGGGCTTGGTTGACGGTCGCCTGCTTGCGTGCGCGCGCCGCATCGGCCATCTTCTCGGCCTCCCGCTCCTGGCTGCGGCGGCTTTCCTGCTGGAGCGGGATGTTGAATTCCACCATCAGCTCCCACTCGTTGATGCGGTTGCCCGTCTGCATCGGCGAAACGCCGACGGTGAAGTCGGGGTAGCGGTTGCGGTAGGCCAGCTCGCGGTTCTTCTCAGCCGCGCGTATCCGGGCGTCATCGGCGAAGAGTTGCGGATTCCTGCCGCGCAGGCGCTCTTCCAGTGCCGCGAAGTCGAGCTTGGAGGCAGGCGGTATCGGTCTCAGGCGCTCCGGCTCGGCGAGCGACGACTGGGCGGGTCGCGCCAGCAGGGCGTTGAGGCGGACGCGCGCATGGTGATGGTCCATTTCCATCTGGATCAGCTCGTTTCTCATCGCGGTGCGCTCCACCTGGACGCGGATGGCGTCCTGCTGGGGTGCCAGCCCGCTGGCGTAGCGCACCTGGGTGATGCCCTCGATGCGGTCGATCAGGTCGATGACCTCCCGGTTCAGACGGATCAGCCGTGCCACCGCGAAATACTGGGCGTACGCGCTCTTGATGCGCGCGGCCTGTTCCGTCCAGGTGACGCCGGCCTTGCCTTGCGCCGCATCGGCCTCGGCAGCGGCGGCTTCCCGCTTGAGATCGCGTTTGCCCCAAAATGGCAGCGACTGCATCAGCGTGTACTTGGTGCCGCCGACTCGGCCGGGCAGCAGATTGGGACCGGCGTCAGAACCGAAATTGCTGATGTTCTGCAATTCCGTGCGCAACACCGGGTCGGGCAGGGCCCCGGCCGGGTAGATGCGCTCCCGGGCCGCGTCGGCCTCCAGGCGCATGGCGGCGTATTCCGGATTTCTCTCCTTGGCGTAGTCGAGCAGGCTGTTGACGCTCTTGCCGAGCGCGCTTTCCTGCGCCAACACGGGCATCGGCAGGCCCAGGCAGAGAAGAATCGCCGCGGTGGCAATGAGGTTTCGCATGCAGGCTCCCGGAGAAGATCGACAAGCTTACTTGGCTTTATCCAGCTCGACGACGGTCAGGCTGCCGTTGACGTTGTCGGCGAGAAAACGGACTTTGTCCCCCTCCTTCATCTGGTCAAGCCAGGCCGTTTCCTTGACGCGGAAAACCATGGTCATCGCCGGCATCCCGAGATTCGCCAGGGGACCGTGGGCGAGGGTGATCTTGCCGCCGGACTTGTCCACCTTCTTGACCACGCCGTCGGCCAGGGATGCTGCGGCGGGCGCTGCTGGGTGTGTTGCGCCGTGCATGGCGGCGTGGCCGGCATGGTCGTCTGCCGCCAGGGCGGACGTAGAGAGCGTGGTGGCGAGGGCAACGAGACTGGCTGTCAGTGCGCTGTTCATTTCATTCTCCAGGCGTGGATTGGCGGTTGAATCGAGACGACCGCAGTGTGCCGCATCCAGGCCTACTGCAAGCTGACTCGAACATTACACTTCTGTAATCTTCGGCCCGGTATTGATGGCGAACAGTCGATTCGCTTCGCAGGGGGTTGACTTTGGGCTAGATATGGGATTTAATCCCATTTAACAACCCAGTCCCGTGTCGATACCATGTCCGAATCCCGCAGTGATCTTGCCCTGGCCGCCGCGTTGCGCCTTGCGGAACCGCTGGTGGCGCTGTTGTTGCAGGAAGGTGTGAATTACTCGCGCTTTGCCGGTGCGTTGAAGGCGACCTTCGCCGAAGCGGCGGAGAAAGTTCTCGAAGCCGACCAGGCCCGGGTGACGGATTCCAGTGTCAGCACCTTATCCGGGGTTCATCGCAAGGATGTGCGGGCGTGGCGTCTTGCCGGCAAGGCGTTGCCCCGATCGCCGAACTTGAATGCCGTGATGGTGCTCTACACGCGTTGGGCGAACGATCCGGCGTATTGCGATGCCCGCGGCAAGCCCCGGGTGCTTGACCGCGTCGGCGAGACGGGGTCGTTCGATGCGCTCGCCTTGTCGGTGTCCAACGACGTTCATCCGCGAACCCTGCTACAGGAACTCGTCCGGCTCGGCGTAGTCCGACAGTTGGATAGCGAAGACGGCAGCGAAAAGCTGATGTTGTGCGCCGACGCCTTTGTGCCGAAAGCCGGCTTCGAAGAGATGTTGCGGCTTTTCGCCGCCAATGTCGGCGATCACATCGCCACCGCGGTCCACAACATCGAGAGTGGCGCCGAACCGCTCCTGGAACAGAGCGTCTATGCCAACAAGCTGAGTCGGCAATCGGCCGAGGCGCTCGGCGCACTCTCCCGCCAGATCTGGGCGGACGCATTCCGCCGGGTCGCCGCCGAGGCAACCAAGCTTTGCCGCCGAGACGAAGGCCGGCCGGAGGCCAACCAGCGGGTGCGCTTCGGCATGTATTACTACCAAGGCCCCGTCAGCTGACGCCGCCGGCCAACCCTTCATTCAGGAGAACTCCATGTTTCAGACTTCCATGTCACGTATCCCGGCGATATTGGCAATTTCCGCCAGCCTGCTGCTCTCGGGCTGCGGCGGGGGGGCGGTGTCGACCCTGCTGGCCGAAGTCGGTTCGGGCGGCACCGGAGCCAAGGTTCTCGGCGTACTGACCGGATTCGGAAGTTTGATTGTCGATGGCATGCGTCGGGACGATACGATCGCCAGCTATCTGTCGGAAGAGGATCAGGGGCCGGCCATGGCGATGGCCTCGACCGGCATGATGCTGGGGCATAGCCTGGAGTTCAGCGTCGATGCCAACGACAGGATCACCGCGATGATGGTGTCGCCGGAACTGGTCGGCATCGTCACCGGCGCCACCGCAAACAGCATCACCGTGCTGGGCACCGAGGTGACCTGGAACCTCGACACCGCTCAGGGACCGGTGACTGCCCTGACCGGCTATGCGTTCCCGGCGGCAATTCAGGTTGGCGACCGGGTCGCCGTCTATGGTCTGCTCAAGACCAACAGCCACGGCCTGACTAGTTTGCAGGCCACCCTGATTGCGCAGAAACCCGTTGGCACCGGCGTCCGGCTCACCGGCTACGTTGACCAATACAACGCCGCCGCCGGGAGTTTCGTCATCGGCACTCAAACCGTTACGACCAGAGCGGCCACGCTCAGTCCCGCCGGCAGCGCCCTGACGAATGGCCAACTGGTGACCGTCTGGAGCGACTCCCCGCCCATCGGCAACACCATTGCCGCCGCGACCGTGCGTATCAAGTGGCCGGTCGGCAGCAGCGGCAACCTCAGCCTGTCCGGCGCGATTTCCGGCTATGCCGGCGCCGCCAGCTTCAAGATCCGCAACATCGCCGTCGACGCCGGCAACGCAGCCATATCGCCCAGCGGAGCCAGTCTCTCCGACGGCAAGTATGTCGTTGCGGTCGGCAAGTTCGATGTCGCCGCCAACAAGCTGGTGGCGTCGAATGTCACGGTATATGCCCCGGCGCCGGCGGCGTCGGTCGAATTGCACGGGACCGTCTTGAATTTCGTCTCGACCTCGAGTTTTACCGTCAGGGGCGTCGTCATAGACGCCGCCACCGCCAGCGTTACCGGCGGCACCGCGGCGCAATTGGCCGATGGCGTCTTCGTCGAGGTCTTCGGCGCGGTGGTCAACAACGCGGTGAAAGCCGCCACGCTCCGGATCGTCTCCATCAATCCCCTCAATGCCCCGGGCGGCGCGATGCTGGACCTCATGGGAACCATCTCCAGCTATGACGCCGCGACCGGCCGCTACACCATGATCCTGCCTTCCGGCGGTGTCTTGAGCGGCACGGCCAGCGCATCGACGTTCTACACCAATGGAACTCCCGCCAACCTGGCGATAGGTCAGCCGGTCAATGTTCGCGGCATGGTGACCAACAACGTACTGACGACGTCGGTCATGAACTTCGTCCAGATGTCGGCGATGTCCGTATCCGGAATCAAGCACTTGGAGGGTGTCGCCTACAACGTGACCCCCACCAGCTTCATGTTGAACGGACTGACCATCCAGCTCAACGCTGTCACCATCCAGGGCGCCGGGATGATGGGTGGCAGAGGGATGATGTCCGGTGGGCGTGTCGGCGTCGACGTCCTGTATTCGGGCGGACAGTACATGGCGACCGCATTGAGCCTGCAAGGCACCTAGTGGCGTTGAGTGGTGCGCTTTTCGCGAACGGATTTACCCGGGACCGACGGGGGCAATAAGAGTCGATCCCATGAATTCCCAGATTTCATTGAAGCATTCTTCTTAGGAGTAATTGTCATGCCTGCACATATATTGAAGACCACCGTCGTTGCAGCGGCCATCACGTTTTCTTCGCTCGCCGCGGCCACAGATTTGCCGCCGTATCTGGTCCACGGGCTCCAAGCAATGGGGGCGAACATTGGCGCTGACGGCAGCGTATCCATGGGCGCCATGCGCCTGGTTCCCTTTCTGCCGTCGCAATATGATCCGTCGAATGTTCCAGCCGGGGCGAACATCGCCGACTGCACGTTCGCCGAGGACAAGGTATCGTACCTTTGTCCGGGAAACCTCCAGTTCGCTTTCATGCAGAGCACGCTAGGGGAGATGCCGCACTTCTCCGCCGGCTTTGCGCCGCTCCAAGGCTATTCCCTGCCGGCGGATTTCTCGCCGCCGGCAGGCCTGGTGATGCCCGCGGGTTTCATGTTCTCGAACGGCGTGACGATTCCTCCGCTGACGCCCGCGGACATGATTGCCCAAATGACCGACGCGGGCTTGCTCCCCCGCGGTGCGGTGACTTTCAATGCAGACGGCACGGTGACGACGATCGTCGACGGGGTGAGTACTACCTACACACCCTTGCATGTGCCGGCGCAAGGTCAGCAAGGCAGATACATGGCGGGCATGGGCTATGGCGTGACGGTTGCCAACGGCGGGACGGTGACGTTTCCGGACGGCACCACCTACGTGCCGAGAACCTCGATGATGGGTGGCACCTACGGCATGCGCTAGGCGCCCGTGGCTAAGCGGCGCGGATCAGGTCGGCGGCTTTTTCGCCGATCATCATCGTCGGGGCGTTGGTGTTGCCGCCGATCAGCGTCGGCATGACCGCGGCATCGAGCACGCGCAGGCCTTCGACGCCGCGCACCCGCAACTGGGGGTCGACCACGGCCAGCGCGTCGATCCCCATTTTGCAGGTGCCGACCGGGTGATAGATGGTATCCGCGCGGTTCTTCAGTTCTTCGCGGATTTCATCGTCGGAGTGTATTCCCGAGGTGTAGACCTCGCCGCTGCGGATGCCGGTGAATGCCGGCGCGTCCATCAGCCGTCGGGTGAGCTTGAAGCCGTCGACCATCGCTTCGAGGTCGTCGGGGTGGTCGAAGAACTTCGGGTCGATGCGCGGTGCCGCCGCCGGGTCGGCGCTGGCCAGGCTGACCGTGCCGACGCTCTTGGGCCGCAGCAGGCAGACATGGCAGGAATAGCCGTGGCCCCAGTGCAGCTTGCGGGCATGGTTGTCGATCATGCCGACGACGAAATGCAGCTGGAAATCCGGTGCCGGCGAGTCCGGAAAGCGTTTCAGAAAGCCGCCGCCCTCGGCGCCGTTGGAGGCGATCATGCCGCTGTGGTCTTTCCGGTAGCGGGCGATGTCCTGGACCAGGCGCAACGAACCGGGCAGGGACAGGCCGAGCAGGTCGAGGCTGTCGGCGGTGTAGTTGAATACGTAGTCGGGGTGGTCCTGGAGGTTCTTGCCGACCCCCGGCAGATCGTGGACCACCGGGATGCCGAATTCCTGTAGCTCCGCCCCGGCGCCTATGCCGGATAGCATCAGGAGTTGGGGCGATTGCAGGGCGCCGGCGCTGATGATGACTTCGCGCCGTGCTCGGAGCGTGCGGAGCGTGTGGATCACCCCGCCGTGCCGGAATTCCACGCCGCTCGCGCGCTTGCCGGTAAACAGGATGCGGTTTGCGTAGGCCTGGGTG
>JBAYJH010000185.1:0-9756 GCA_041665185.1 Sterolibacterium sp. | reverse complement strand
CTTCGGTGGCATGATGAAAGGCTATATCCGGCGCGTCTTCGGTGACGCCCTGGTTGACCGCCAGCTGACGCTCAAGCGCCGGGCCGATCCGGCGATGATTCTCAATCGCGATGTGATCTTCTGATGAACCTGGCGACCTTAGAACCTGCGCCTGCGCAGGCCCATCACGCCGCTTGTAGCGGCTGCGCGCTGTGCCTGCTGGTCTGTCCGATATGGCGGCAGACCCGCGACATCGAACTGACGCCCCTCGGTTGCTGCAAGGCCTTGCAACACGGCGCCGCGATCGAAGATCTCGCGGCGGCGGCGCAATGGTGCAACCTGTGCGGCGCCTGCGCGCCGGTATGTCCCGAGCGCATCGACCTGCCCGGCATGATGGGCTCGATGCGGCGCCGCCTGGGACTTGACTCCAGCGAATCCGCGCCTGCCGGCAGAACGCCGGGAGCACCGTTGAGTACCCGATCCGTGCTGCGCAAGAGACTGACCCCGGGCGACCTGCTGGTCATCGAACCGGGCGGTTATCACGCCGACTACCAACGCCGTGTGCAGGTCTATGATGAGCTGCATCGCGAAACCGGCTGCATGCTCAATCTCGACTTGCAGCGTATCGCCATCCCGGCCCGCCTGCCGGCACTCGCCACCCAGGTAGCGGCCGGCGACGACCTGGCCCAGGCGCGGTGGATCGTGCACGGCCGGACGATACAACGCATCGTGGTGGAGGATCCGGCCGACCGCAGCGTATTCGAGCGCCTCGGCGCCTGGCCGGTGTTGTCCGTGGAAGAACTCGCGCAAGGAGCCTGCTGATGCGCAGTGTGGATGTTCTCATCGTCGGCGCCAGCCTTGCCGCAGCGGCAGCAGCCAAGCGCCTGGTCGATGCCGGCCTGGAAACCATCGTGATCGAGCGCAAGCAGTTGCCGCGCCACAAGATATGCAGTGGCATATTGTCGCCGCGCGGGCATCGCTTCCTGCTCGAGAACTTCGGCCCGCTGCCGCCCCAGGTGCTGCATGAGCCGGCCTCCTGCCGCGGCGTGACCTTTCACTTTCCCAGCATGGTGTCGATGCCGATGGATTTTTTCGGCGGCACCACGCCGCACCTGCATCGCAAGTATTCCGACCATTGGGCGATCCAGCGCAGCGGCGCCGAAGTTCACGACCAGACCTCGTTCGTCGGCTTGCAGGATCGTGGCGATCATGTCGTCGTCTCGGCGCGCAGCCGCGGCGAGCCTGTCGCGTACCGCGCCCGCCAGGTGATTGGTGCCGACGGACCGAGTTCGCTGGTGACCCGTGCGCTGTACCCCGACTATCCGCAGAGCATTCCGTGGTTCTTCGTCGGCCAGAAATTTCACCGGATCATCGAATGCCCGCTCGATCCCCAGTACTTCCATTTCTGGTTTCATCCCGGCCTCGGCCATTACACCTGGAGCCATGCGCGTGACGGCCGCCAGATCGTCGGCGTGGGCTTCAAGCGCGGCGACAACTTCGCCCGCAAGCACCGCACTGTGGTGGACTACCTCGCCGCCAAACACGGGGTCATCCTCGAACCCGAGGATGATGACGACGAAGGTTGCGGCGAGAATTTCGGCCCCTCGCTGATCAATCGCTATGTGTTCGGCAATGGCAATGTGCTCATCACCGGTCAGGCTGCCGGCTTCCTCAACATGATCGGCGAAGGCATGAGTTGCGCCTTGCATTCGGGTGCGATCAGCGGCGAAGCGGTGGTCGAGGCAAGGCTGCGCAACCGTCCGGTGCAGGAGATGTATCGGCGCATGATCGCCTCGGAAGTGCGGCGCACCAGCGACCAGTGGAATCCCCTGAAGGTCGCTTTCGATCGTCCCCACGAAGCCGATTTTCCGGCGGCGCTGATGGCGCTGGGTTGGCGCGACCGCGCCAAGGTCATGCGTGACATCTGGCGTTTCCTGGTCCTCTACAAGGAATTCAAATGGGGTCGGCAGATCCTGTCGGCGGCCTTACAGCGTCCCTTGATCGGCGGCTATTCGATGAAAAGGTGGTTGTAGGTTACATGGAGGAACGTCGCATGCCGGGCAACAGTTCGAGTGCTTCCGCCGCGCCATCTTCACGGCTGCGCCGGATATTGATCACAGGCGTCACGCGTGGTCTTGGCCGCGCCATGACCGATGAGTTCGTTCGCCTGGGGCACCAGGTGGTTGGTTGCGGACGGAACGCGCAGACGATCATGGAATTGGCATCGCGCCACGGCGCTCCCCATCGTTTCGACGCGGTCGATGTCGCCAGCGATGCCGAGGTACAGGCATGGGCGCTCGATGTGATCGAGTCCCATGGCACCCCTGACCTGTTGCTGAACAATGCCGCCCTGATCAATCGGAACGCATCGCTGTGGCGGGTGCCGGCCGCGGACTTCGACGCCGTCATCGACGTCAATATCAAAGGCGTGGCCAACGTGATCCGTCATTTTGTGCCTGCCATGGTGACGGCGAAACACGGTGTCATCGTGAATTTCAGTTCCGCCTGGGGACGTTCGACCGATGCCGAGGTCGCGCCCTATTGCGCCACCAAGTGGGCGATCGAAGGACTGACCCGCGCCCTGGCCCAGGAACTGCCCCGGGGAATGGTGGCTGTGCCGCTCAATCCGGGCATCATCGATACCGAGATGCTGCGCAGCACTTTCGGCGCGGCGGCGGGCGGCTACCCGACGGCGCAGCAATGGGCCAAACAGGCAGTGCCCTTCCTGCTCGCAATCGGCCCGAAAGACAATGGCAAACCGTTGACGGTGGGGTGACCATGCCGGTGAATTTTCCCATCCGCTACGTCGATCCGGTCTTCCGACCGCCCAGCGAGGCCGATTCGCTGATCCTGCCGATCACCGACGGTTGCTCATGGAACCGCTGCACTTTCTGCGAGATGTACACCGAGCCGCAGAAGAAATTTCGCGCCCGCGACCCGGCGGAAGTGATGGCCGGCATCCGCAGCTGCGGCGAACGCTTCGGCGCCAGCATCAGGCGCGTTTTCCTGGCCGATGGGGATGCCATGGTGTTGCCGACGCGGCGTTTGCTGACGCTGTTGGAGGCGATCCGCGAATACCTGCCGGTGGTGCATCGGGTGTCGAGCTATTGCCTGCCGCGCGATTTGCGCAAAAAAACGGTGAGCGAGTTGCGCGATCTGGCGCAGGCCGGACTGGCGCTGGCATACGTGGGCGCCGAATCCGGCGACGACTCGGTGCTGGCGAAGGTCAACAAGGGAGAGACTCACGCCTCGACCCGCGCGGCGCTGGATATGTTGCGCGAAGCCGGCATCAAGCGTTCGGTGATGATCCTCAACGGCCTCGGCGGCAAGGTCTTGTCGCAGCCGCATGCCGACAATTCGGCTCTGCTGGCGAACGAAACCCAACCCGAATACCTGTCTATCCTGGTGGTGAATTTCCCCAAGGGCGAGGCGCGCTTTCGCGCCGGCTTCCCCGAGTGGGAGCCACTTCCGGAAGTGGCATTATTCGAGGAACTGGAGCGCTTCATGCAGGAACTCCAACTCCGGCGCACGGTGTTCCGTAGCGACCATGCCTCGAATCGGCTGGTACTCAAGGGAACGCTGGGGGAGGATCGGCCGAGATTGCTGCGGCAACTGCGCACCGCCATCGAACGTCCGGAACAGGCGCCGCTAAGGCCGCTCTGGCAACGCGGGTTTTAGCCTGGCTCGCGGGTAGATATCACGCGGCCGCCATGGATCATGGCGCCGTTGCGCCGAAGAGCTTACGCTGCCTGATCCAGCGGTAGAGCATGGGAGCGAGCAAGAGCACGCCCCCCGGCACCAGGATGGCAGCGATGATCACCAGGATGTTCCGCGAGTTCATGGAAGAATTCTGGCATGCCCGCGCAATTCAATTAGTGATCGGAATCACTAAGAAGAAGAAAATTTCCGCCGGATCGTGATCAGGCGTTTCTGTTCAACAACAGCGCGCGGACTTGCTCTTCGAGCTGCGCCGTATTGCCGGCCGCCAGGCATGTTGAATGCGGCGTTGCCGCGAGCATTTCCCCGAGATCGAGCGCTCCGGCCTCCCATCCTGAGCGCAGATGCGCCCGCCATTTTTCGGCCAGGCCATGCCAGGGAGCCGCCATGACCCCATCGCGGTCCGTGTCTCTCACCACGACGAAATGCGCTCCGATCCTCATCAGGAGCGCCGGCGACTGTCCGGTCCGAGTCTCGATCGGGCAATACCGGGCGTATTGCACCAGGGAGTCCGTGCCATTCCTCATGTCGCCCAGACCAACCCACATCTCATCGACGAATACGGAAAACGTCTTCCAAAGTTCGGCCGTTCCGCGGGGCTGGGAAGATGACAAGAAGTAGTTTTCGATCAGTTCTTCCTTCAGCCAGTTGCCGACCATCTCGCGGGTCTCCGCGCATGAACCCGAGTTCGCATCGAGGATGAGGTCGTCCCAAAGCGGCCGGTTGGCCCATGGCGTGCCCATCCGATCGAGCGCAGCCAGGAACAAGTCGGGGCAGGGCCGATAATCCAGGCATCCCGCCCAACGGGCGAGCAGGATGGCCAGGCACTTGCGGGCCAGCATGTCGGTAACCGCTATCCCGGCTTTCCCCGCGGCAATTTCCATCAGGCGGGGCAGCATGGCCTTGAAGCGCTCGTCGGGTTCGGCCGCGCCGGCCCGAAGCTGTGCCAGCACCGCTTCCTCCTTCACCCAGGCCTCCTCGGGAATCTGTAGCGTATCGATCGCCCGTTGCAGGCCGGTCGCGTCACCTTCGAGCAACTCCGGCGAAAACCTCGCGCAGGGCATGTCGGATAGCAGGTCCAGGTGAGGGGCCAGCATGGAAAACCAGACCGGCTTTCGTGTCCGGCTCAGCGCCAGTTCGTCATACCGGTTTCTCAGCCAATCCCGCAGGCGCTTCCATCCATTCAGCGCCTCTGCCGGGACACTCCCGCCGTGGAGCGGGAAGGCCCAATAGGACCGCAGCAATGCACGGTATATGCGCATCCGATTCAAGCGCCCGGGGGCTGTCGCCACCCGTTTGAGCAGATGCTCCAGCCGCGGCGCATCGGCCAACAGGCAATAGCCATCGGCGGCAAAGTAGCCCGCGCCGAAACAGACATATTTCAGGTCGTGGATAAGCGCGACTTTTCCCGTCTGGCGAAACTCCGCCACGGCGCGGGCCACGACCTGCCGATCGAAGACATCTCCCATGCGGCCGCCGAATTGCTGCCGGATGCCGTCCACCCGCTCCGCCATCAGGCCGGGGACATCCCATGGTCCTGACATCCGCCTGCCGCCGCCGATGGAATCGGCGAGGCGGGACCTCAGCAGTTCCAGGTCCGTCAACATCATTTTTCCTGATCGAGCGGGCAGCGCGGATCGTCGTCCCAGGGTAGCTCGGGGTGGGCGATTTTCCTCTCGCCCACCTCCCGGAATTCCATCTTCAACTCTATCCTCCGGCTTCTCTCCGGCCTGTCCTTGGTGGCGTTGAAGGACACGCCTCCGACCAGAAAAATCATCCGGATGAATTTTCTGTCGTCTTCCGAGAGAGCGTCGGGCGCGCGCGAATCGAGCAAGGAACAGAGCACGCGCTGGGATCGTTGCAGCGAGAGGTTCAAGTTGTAGAGATAGGAGCCTTCGGGGCTGGCGTATCCCTCGACGGTGATGTGCTTCAGCCACCGTGCGCATTTCTCCGAGCGGGCGGCCTTCAGCAACGGCGGCATGAATTTCCGTAGAAACGTCCTGTTTTCTGCGGGAAGGTCATGGCCCCGCTTCTGGAATTCGGCGATATGCCCAAATTCGATGGCATTGCCTGCCACCGAGACTCCTGCGTATCCATCGCCCGCCGCGATTGTCCGGACGTCGGCCATGCAGGCGCGAATGGCCTCATCCCGAGCCACTTTCTCGGCCTCGATCTTGTTCACTCCGGTGGTAATCGATAGCAAGGCCACCGCCATGGTGACCATAAACAGCACCATCAGCGATGTCATCAAGTCCGAAAAGGAGATCCAGAACGGCTTTTCCGCCTGGTCCCGTGGCGGACGGCGCGGAGACGAATGCAGACCCGTCTGGAACACTTCAACGTCTCGCGTCGGTTATGGTTTCGACGGTATTGCCGAGATCCTGGATCGCTCCGGAGAGCAGCCCGACCGCTTGCGACAATTCGTGCTGGAACTGGCGGTTGCTCTCGCGCAAGGTGCGCTCGATGTTGTCGGCGAAAGCCTGATGGGCCTGATCCAGGACGCGGGTGACCCCTTGCAGGTATTCATCGGCACGCGTCTGGGCAACACCGAGGCGCGATGCCGCGGCTTCAAGGCGGTCCACCAGGCTGGCGCTCATTGCGGCGTCGCGCTTGGCAAGATTGACCGTATCCCGCAGATCCTGCACCATCCGGGCAAAGCTTTCGGCGGCCTGCAAATGCTCGCCGAACATCTGCCGGGCTGCCGTTGCCGTAGTGGACAGCGCGGCGCTTGCCGCCCCGATCTCTTCGATGACCGCCTTCGATGATGCCAGGGCGCCGGCGACGCCATTGCCGGCGTCGGCGAAGTCCCGGGCTGCCGCTGCCAGCAGGCTTGCGCCGGCCTGCATGCCGGCAATGGTTTCCTGTGTCGCGCCGGAGAGGTGCGTGACTGCCCGTTCCAGGCTCTGGTTGGTGGCCAGCGAAAGCGCCGCCATGCGTTCGTGCTGTCCGGCAAACTCAGTCGCCAAATGCTGCGTGGCCTGGCCCATGCGCTCCGACTGTTCCCGCTGCGACTCGGCCACTGACTTTGTCTCGGTATGAATACGGACTACCACCGCGGCGACTTCGCTCTCAAGATGGGCAACCAGCTTCTCGACAAGCTGGTTGGTCTGAAGCTGCGAGTCCGCCATGGCTCTGAGCATTGCTTCTGCGTGCTCGCCCATCTGCCGCCGAGCCATGGCCTGGCTTTCCTGGGTCACGCAAACCGTCTCCTGGAGCTGCCTGCCCATCGCCTCGACGGCTTCGCGCCCGGAGTCATGGAGGCTACCCGCCATGCTGGAAAACCGTTCTGCCGTCGTCCGCAGGGCATCGTTGGTTCTGCCGAGGAGCTCGCTGGTTTCCCGCGTTTGCGCGGCGGAGATATCCTGCATCCGTGTCGAAAACTGGGTGATGACTTCGCCGACCATCTTCGTCATGGACTCGCCCTGACCGGCGGCGACTGTGTTCGTGTCCCTGACGGCGGCGACCATGTCCTTGATGGGACCGCCCAGGCTGGCGCCGAGCAGTTGGCCAAGTTCGCCCGAGGTCCTGGCGCCGCTGCGTTCGAAGGCCTCGATCTGCTTCTCGACGAGCGCGGAGAATACGGCACCCAGTTCGCCGACGATGGCATCCTTGATCTCGCGCGCCTGCGTCGTGGATAGTTCAGAAGCGGACACCAGGCGTTCGAGATATTCGACATCGGCACCGGTGTCGAAGAGCCCATCGATCAACTGGCGGATGTCTTCAACTTGCCGATAGCACACGGTGACGAGAGATTTCTCGATGAAAGTGAATGCCATCGCCAGGGTGATGGCCACCGCGGAAACGATGAAAGCGTGGCCGACCGAATGGATCAGCATGCGCAATTGGTACTGGGTTTGTCCCGGATCCAGGGAGACGTCGAAATGGCCGAGTCCGATGATGAGCCCGGTGAACGTGCCGATGATGCCAAGACCGGTGAGGATGCCCGGCAAGTGCTTGTAATATTCGGTCTTCAACGGATTATCGACCAGCGCTTGATCGGTAAAGAATGTCTCCGCCAGGGTGGTGGCGCGCCAGCGCAGACCGGCCCCGGTCCGTTGCGGATGAAGCGTTTGCGCGTACTCACCCCAGACGCGCGAGAACCTGCTCGAAGCCATCGCGTCTCTGGCGATGACGTCGCGAATATCCTCGGGCTTTTCGGTCCGGATTTTTCCCAGCGCCGCAATGACTCTTGAAGATGCCTGACGCAGGCGGAGCGCGGGCAGAACGAATTTGAGGGAAAAACCGAGGCTGATCGCGGCAAGAATGACTGCGATCAGGTACGAGTACCAAAAGATATCCAGGTCTGGCATGGGATGAACTCTTAGCGTGAAATACAGTTACGAAGCGCCCCGTACCCTAACCCCAAAGTCGGGCACCAGTAACCCGCGAGCGCAGCGAGCAACCTGTAGCCCCCGCCTGGGCGGGGGGTTGGGGGTGGGGGCGCAAACCCTGTTTTTGAACGATTTCATGAGACGGGGGGTGGTCTGACGACGATGCGAGTTAGAAAATTGATTGCTTCCCGACTTCCCGCTGGTGTGTGAGAATTCCGGGCGAAAGGCGACTCCAATTATGCTTGAAACCGGGGGCCCCTGACGCCCCGATATGTGCCGGAGAATTTCATGAGTGCCAGAATATTGGTTGTAGATGACGAGGACATCCTGATTCGCTGCTACCGGCGAATTCTGGACGAGGGCGGTTACCAGGTCGATTACGCAAGGAGCGGGCGGGATGCCTTGAAAAGCGCCGCGGCGTCCCAATTCGATTTGATTGTCTTGGACTATTTGATGCCGGAGATGAATGGCATGGAGGTACTGCAACGGCTCAAGGAGCTACACTCCGATGTGCGGGTCATCATGGTCACTGGCTTGGACCAGATCGATACCGAGATACGCGCAAAAGAACTCGGCGTCTTCGACTACCTGGCCAAACCCTTCGATCCGGACGATCTCAAGCGCGCGGTGGAGCGTGCTCTGGTTAAATAGTCTGACCGAAGGCGCGAGCACGCCGGGCGACGAGCTTTTCACGCAATAACCAAGGAGATATTTCATGCTGATGCTGTATTACGGTCCCGGTGCCTGTTCCTTTGTCCCCCACGTCGGCCTGGAAACGATCAAGGCCGCCACGGGAGAAAGTTTCGAGACTCAGGCGGTCAAGTTGCATAAGGGCGAACAGCACACGCCCGAATATCTGGCGTTGAATCCCCTGGGTCTGGTCCCGGTTCTGGTGGTAGACGGCAAGCCGCTGAATCAGATTGTGGCCATCTGCGACTATCTCGACCGGCGTTATCCCGAGGCCGGGCTATTGCCGGCCGCCCCTTGGCAACACGCGCAAGCCATGGCCACATTTGCCTGGATGAACAACACCGTTCACCCGACCTTCACCCGTATTTTCCGCCCCAAGAACTTTGTCGACAGCGAGGAATCCCAGGCGGAAATCCGGCGTATCGCCCAGAGTGCGTTCCGTGGCCACCTGGAGCGAATCCAGGGAATGCTGGAAAAGGCCGCTCCCTACCTGTTGGGCGACCAGTTTTCCTTCGTCGATGCCTACGCCCTCGTGTTCCTGCGCTGGGCCGGTCTCGCCGGTATCGATCCGGCATCCCTGCCGGCTTACCAGGATTACGTCCGGCGTCTCGCCGAGCTGCCGCCGGTCGCCGCGGCGATGGCCCGCGAAGGCATCAAGCTGGATACCTATCAGCCGAAGTAAGTCGCGACATCGGCCCGCTTCCGACTCGTCGCGGTTGCAATGGACAGCGTAGGTGCGCCGCGGTAGATTCGCCGCCATGAGCCAGCTCACCCCGGAAGAAACGCAAGCCAGCCTCGCCGCCATCCGTCCGCGGCTGATCGGCTTTGCCCGCCTGCAACTGCGCTCCGTTGAGGCAGCGGAGGATGCCGTGCAGGACGCCTTGCTGGCGGCCATGGAAGGCGCCGCCCGGTTCACCGGCGCGTCGTCGTTCCAGACCTGGGTGTTTTCCATATTGAAGAACAAGATAGTCGACGAATTGCGGCGCGGCAGCCGCAACAAGACCGACGCCGTGGCCGAGGCAGCGCTGGACGAGATGGT
>JBAYJH010000184.1:0-9780 GCA_041665185.1 Sterolibacterium sp. | reverse complement strand
CTCGCCCAGGCCAACCAGGCCTTGTTACAGCTACGCCGCGGGGAGTTTCAGGGTGCCGCCGTGCTGACGCTGGATGACGCCTGATATTCGCCATCGCGCCGAATATCACGCTGCCCGGCTGCGGCAGGCAGGCGCGTTATACTGCTCCGCCGCTGAGGCAACTCCCGCACGTTCCAGGTCACCATGCACGACATCAAGCCAGGTCAATCGATCGAATTATTGAAGGAATTGCACATCCTGACGCGCGACGGCAGGATGAATCAGGACAGCCGGCGCAAGCTGAAGCAGATTTATCACCTTCATCAATTCATCGAGCCGCTGCTACAGGAAATCGGCCAGGCGCATGCCGACATCCAACTGGTCGATCATGGCGCCGGCAAGTCCTACCTGGGCTTCATACTCTATGACCTGTTTTTCAAGGCGCTGAACGAGGAATGCCATGTGTATGGCATCGAAGCGCGCGACGAACTGGTGACCCGGTCCCGGGATCTGGCCAGACGATTGAACTTCCCCGGCATGAGCTTCCTCAACCTGTCGGTGGCGGAATCGATGGCATCGCCGGTTCTGCCGGCGCGCGTGGATATGGTGACCGCCCTGCATGCCTGCGATACCGCCACCGACGACGCGATTCGCTTCGCGCTGGAGAAAAAAGTCCCTTATATCGTGCTGGTACCTTGCTGCCAGGCTGAAGTCGCAGCCATCCTCAGGAAAAACAAGGGTAAAATACTCACCGGCAGCGCTTTGGCCGAGCTTTGGCGCCACCCGCTGCATACCCGGGAATTTGGCAGCCACATTACCAATGTCCTGCGCTGCCTCCAGTTGGAAGCGCATGGCTACCAGGTCAGCGTGACTGAACTGGTGGGATGGGAGCACTCGCTGAAGAACGAGCTCATCATCGCTCGTGACCGGAGCCTGCCGCGCCGACGACCGACCGAGCGCTTGCATGAGTTGCTCCGCATGCTGGGGCTGGAAGAAATGAATTCGAGGTTCTTTGCGCCGCAGTAGCGGCCCTTCGCCGGCGAGGAACGATTTGAAATTTATTAATTAAGAGGTGACATTGTGGCAAAACCCAACTTTCAGTTTGAGAAACGCCAGAAAGAACTGGCGAAGAAAAAGAAGAACGAGGAAAAACTGAAACGCAAGCTGGAGAAGCACCACGCGCCCTCCGACGCTAACGCGAATCCCGAGCCGGTCGAACCGGCGCCGACAGAACCCGCCTCCTCATAGACAGGAAAGCCACTCCAGCACCCCGAGTCCGGCGGCATGGCCGCTGGCAAAGCAGGCGGTCAGCAAGTAGCCGCCGGTCGGCGCTTCCCAGTCCAACATCTCTCCCGCGCAGAATACGCCGGGCAGGGAACGCACCATCAGGTGGGCGTCGAGCGCCTCGAAGGCCACGCCACCCGCGCTGCTGATCGCCTCGTCCAGCGGACGGGTCGCACCCAACCCGAGCGGCAAATGTTTGATGGCGGCGCCCAACCGTGCTGGATCGGCAAGGTCCGGCGCATCCAGCAGTTCCCGCAACAAGCCCATTTTCACCCCCTTGATGCCCAGCCGGCTCTGTAGGTGGCTCGCCAGCGACCGGGAACCGCGCGGCCGCGCCACTTCCGCGGCGAGTCGCGACGACTCCCATGCGGGCGCCAGATCGAGGTAAACGGTCACGGCGCCCGAGGTGGCGATTCCATCGCGCAATGCAGCGGACAAGGCATAGATCAGGCTGCCCTCGACCCCTGTCGCCGTCACCATGAACTCGCCTTGTTTGCGACGCAGAATGCCCGCTGCATCGGCGAAGCTAATCTCGACATTCTTCACCGGGTGGCCGGCGAAGCGGGTACGGAAATGTTCGCTCCAGCCGGATCCAGCCATGTCGAAGCCGCAGTTGGCGGGACGCAGAGGCGCTACCGGGATCTGGCGCTGGACCAGCCATGGCACCCAGGCGCCATCCGAACCCAGCCGCGCCCAACTGCCGCCACCCAGCGCCAGCACCAGCGCATCGGCATGCACCTTGAGATCGCCTTGCGGCGTGGAAAACAGCAGCGTCTGGCCCGGTTCGGTCCAGCCGCACCAGCGATGCCGGACGTGGATGTTCACTCCGCCGAGGCGCAAACGGTGCAGCCAGGCGCGCAGCAGCGGTGCGGCCTTCATGCCGCTGGGAAACACCCGTCCCGATGACCCGACGAAGGTCTCGATACCCAGTTCGTGTGCCCAGTCGCGTAGCGCCTGCGATCCGAAATGCTCCAGCAGCGGAGAGATTTGGGCGCTGCGGCTGCCGTAGCGCGAGAGGAACTCTTCCGGCGATTCACTGTGGGTGAGATTCAAACCTCCCTTGCCCGCCTGTAGGAATTTGCGGGCCACGGAAGGCATGGCGTCGTAGACGTCGATGCGCAAGCCCTGCCCGCCCTGGCTCAACGCTTCCGCCGCCATCAGTCCGGCGGGACCGCCGCCGATTACCGCGACGGAACGGGAAGAATCGCTATCGGATGACAAATCAATACCCAAGAAACTTTGGCTGTACCGTTACACGTCCCCCGCTCCGCCGCGACTTCGCCGGGTGCCATGTCCGGGCCGTGGCCGATGGCATAGCCCCACTCCCCGAACCAGCTCAGGGCAGCATCTTCGACGATGGATTCATTCAATCCAGTCATCGCGTCCCCCTTCATTGCCACGCCAACTTCAAAGGCTCGGCAATGAAACGGCGAATCTCCTCAACGACCTCGGCCAGCGACGGCGCATCGAGCCGGTTCTTGCCGAGGAAGGCCTTCCACTGGGCTCGCTTCGCTATGTCGCGCGCAAACCCATCACTCAAGCCGAGCGGCACGTCCACTGGCAGTGCCGTTCCGCGGCGCTGAAACGTTGCTGAGATGGCATCAGCCAATTGCGGGGCATTTAGCACACCTTCACGCGCCAGGGCGCACAAATCAAAATAGTCCTTCATCCGGCTGTTTGCCATGCCGAGGCTCGCGATCGCCTCCAACTTCTCCGCCGCCACCGCCGCGCGCGGGTAGACACGTAAGCGTGGGGCGGGCTGATCGTCCGGTAGGGTCGGGTAGATGGCCTCCTCCGGTCCCGGCGTCACCGCGTCGCCATAACCTACGTCGAGTTGCACCGTGGATCGAGCATTTCCAAGCCGGCCCACCAAACGCACGCGTAGGCCACCATAGCGGGCATCTTCACGGATTTCCTCGATTGCGATCGAAGCGGGGTCGAAGTCCATGCCGTCATCTACGACGACGCCGCAGATTTCACCTATCGTGGTCGCGAGCGCCTCGGTATCCGCCGGCCCAAAGCCGAGAAAGTCCGCGTCGCGCGTCGGCCGATGCGGCACGTCGAACCACAGGTCGAACAGCATCGCACCTTTCAGCCAGTAGACGTCACGTGCCGGCATCAACGAGAGACGATAAAGAAAGCGCTCGATGGCATAGCGCGTCAGAACCAGATCGAAGGCCTCGCCGCGCGCCTTGGCCCGGTTCAACAGCCGTGCGTGAATCGACGCGACCGAGCCCACAGTCACGCCACAGCCTCCAAATACGGGCGCATCACATTGGTGACGCGGTTGATCTTCGCATAGCGCCACAACTCGTCGGCGCTCGCTTTCTTCGCCCGGCGCGCTTCACGCAGCGCCTCCAGGGCCACCTCCAACCCGATCTTGTTGCGGAACTTGAAGCAGTCCGCCACGGTCTTGGCCACGCTGGTGACTCGCACCTTCGCGCCATCGACACGGCGTGACTCCACGCCGGCCGTCAGCGCGGTGTCGGAGAAGCGCACCGTGCGCAGCGGTGGATAGTCCAGGCGTGGCGGATGGTCCTTGTTGCCGATGGCGATCCAGACTTCGAACGGCGCCTGCGTCGTCAGATCGTGAATGCGCAGCGCCGTGAGCAGGCAGAACAACGCGCCGGGCGCACGCTTCGCCACCGTCACCAGCGCGCCGTGTTCGCCGCTCTGGTAGCCGGGCATGGCGTACAGGCCGCGCGCCACCCGCACAAGTTGGCCCGCCGCCACCATGCGCGAGAGCTGGCTGCGGGTGATACCGGCCGCAACCAGCTCCCGCGACCGCGCCGTGCCGGCCCGGCGCAGAAGAGTATGGATGCGGCGCTCAGTAGTGACCATGGCGGGATTGTTCCATAGTTTCGGTAGTTATGCACAAGTACCGAGAGTATGGAACGGCGCCCGAAGCCATGTTGGCCGTGGGCTATGGGCGGGATCTTTCAACGAACTGGCATCTTCGGCGAATCGTCGCCGATGTCGATATTGTCGGGCCACTCCAATGTTTGCGGCGCGAGTTGCCTCATCGCGTGTATTATTTTCGCCATCGCAGCCTCCAGAACACCACCATGTCCAATTGCACCAATCACCAACCTGCCCCATCCACCCCTGCCGGCATCGGCATCGAGCGCCAGAATTCCTTCGATCCAGCGGCTTTCGAGCAGGCAGTCAGCGCTCTATTGCGCGCCTGCGGCATTGCGCCGGACATGACGCACATGGGGAAAACCGCCGAGCGGGTGCGTGAGTTGTGGCAAAAGCGCCTGCTCGGCGGCTATGACCTGGACCCGGCCGAGGCGCTGGGGGAGGGCTTCCACGATCACCGCACCGACATGGTGGTGATCCGCGGCATCGCCGTGCACGGCGTGTGCCCGCATCATCTGGTGCCGTTCCGCGGTCTGGCGCATGTCGCCTACCTGCCCGGCGGGCGCCTGCACGGCTTCGGGCGCATCGCCCGGCTGGTCGATGCCATCGGCCACCGCTTCACCTACCAGGAATGGATGACTCGCGACATTGCCGAGGCACTGATGCAACACGGCAAAGCCCAGGGCGCCGCCTGCGTGGTCGAGGCGGAACAGCTATGCCTGTTGCTGGGTGAGGATCGGCGCGGCGACGAACGCGTGGTAACCCAGGCGTTCACCGGCGCCTTCGAACGCTCCGACCAGCTGCGCAGCGAATTCTTGCGGGCGATCGGCGGGCGGGCGATTTAAGCAGGCGGTCTACTCCCCCGACTACTCTCTTTTGGCGGCCAATGCTTCAAAAAACTTCGGCTGCTCCAGGATCAGGCAGCCCTTGTCGATGGCGATGACCCCTGCCTTCTCCCATTCGCGGAATTGCTTGTTGACGCTTTCGCGCGTGATGCCAACCAGATTGGCCAGTTCCTGCTGTGATACCTTGAGGTCTATCCTGATCTCATCCCGCTCGCCCGGTCGGCCGAACAAGCGCGCCAGAGCGATGACGCGTTTGGCGATGCGCTCGGCGGCATCCAGGAAGATCACGTCTTCGATGAAGGAATCCATCATCCGCAAGCGGCCGACCAGAACCTGTATCAGTCGGATGGAAATCGCCGGACATTTCTCCAGCGCGGCGAGAAATTCACTTTTCCCCAACATGAACAAGGTCGTGGGGACCAGGGTCGTCACCGTACCAGTCCGCGGTTTATCGTCGAACAAGGACATCTCGCCGAAGAAATCCCCCGTCACCAGGACATCGAAAATGATCTCCTGCCCTTGGTGCGACAAGGTACCGACTCTTACGCCGCCATTCAGAATGAAATAGATCCTGCTGCCCGTTTCTCCCCGATTGAAAACGATGTCCTTGGCTTCCAGGTGTCTGCGAGTGCCGGCCTGTAGCAGCATAATCAGCAAGTCGTTGGGGATATCCGCCAACAGCTTGCATCGTGACAGGAGTTCGAAATCCACGAGATCGGTTTTGGTCATGAAAGCTCCGCCTGACATACAATGCCAACCGCGTCAGCCTTGTGCGTTTGCTTGGGACCAAACCCGCCCGAAGCCACAACGCGACACGCCGGCTTCGTCCCAAACCGGACGGCTGGCGTGGTACTCTTTAAACTATCCAAGATATCACCAATCGATAAATGAGACCACCATGGACCTGATGGAATGGAACGATCGATTCAAGCTCGGACATGACAAGATCGACAGCGATCACATGAAATTGGTGGCGCTGGTCAATCAATTAACCGATGCCATGCTCAAGCGCGAGGGCCGACAAGTCTGTGGCAAGATACTCGAACAACTTGTCAATTACTTCAATACCCACTTTGCTCGGGAAGAGCGCTTGATGGCGACCCACCATTACGCCCACATCGTCGAACATAAGGCTGAGCATGCCGACTTCGTCCGCGAAATTCTCGCCTTCAAATCAGAGTTCGAAGCCGGCTCCGCGACGCTATCGATATCACTGCTGAATTTTCTCAGGGAATGGCTGATCAACCATATCATGGTTTCCGATAAAGCCCTGGTCGAAGCCATCAAGGGCAATTGACCGTCCTCGCGGCCATCATCCAACCCGCGTCACTCTTCCATCAACACGTTGCTATCGCAACCGACGCGGATGTTTCCCCAATGGCGCCCGCCGATCACGATCGGCATGTTCAATTCCGAAAGAATTTCGCCAGTGTCACGGGCATAAGTTTGCAGCAGCAAGGGCTGGGTATTCTTCGCGCCGCGCTGCCCGGTCGGGTCGTCCCATAGGCGGCGGGTGCGGTTGCCGATCAAGTCGGTACTGTAATCACCGGTCAGGGGCTTCGATACCTTGGTGTTATGGATCGCCGCATAGCCCTTATTGTCGATAATGAGCGTGTACGCCCCGCCTTTGAGCGCGGCAAGATAGCGCTCGAGAATCGGCTGGATATGCTGCTCGAAAGCCTTGACGTAGCTCACTTCGTATTTTTGCGGATTGGTGCCGGGGATCGGCTTGTAGCCCTGGTCCCAAATATCGATGCCGCTCTTTGACAGCTCGGCCAGCTTCTCGACGATCGAGTCGCGGAAGTGATGGGACTGCTCGACATTGAAATCGAAGGCGCCGTTGCCGATCTTGAAGCGCGACACCAGTTCCTGCACACCCTCGGTGGCCGTGGCCAGCGTTACCGCCGATGTCTCCGACGTATGCATGCTGCTGGAAACTTCCGCCGATATCTCGTGCACCAGGGTGACCGCGTCGTGCATCTGGCCGTTGGTCGCCGTCAGTTCCTCCATCGCCGAAGCGATCTGGTTCAATTGGTCCTTCGTGCGCTCGAATCCGCTCACCATTTTCTGAAACTCGTCGGAAGAGCGTTCCACCACCACCACGGTTTGATTGATATCGGTCTTGATCAGCTCATTCTCGGCCAGGGTGTCCGTGACCAGCAAACTCATCCCCGATATGTTGTCGTTGATTTCCTGCGTCGCTAGATGCACGCGCTCGGAGAGCTTGCGCACTTCGTCCGCGACCACGGCGAATCCCCGGCCTTGTTCCCCGGCGCGGGCGGCTTCGATGGCGGCATTCAGCGCCAGGAGGTTGGTCTGGCCAGCAATATCCTTGATGAGGGCAGCAATCTTGCCGACGCTGTCGGAGCGTTGTGCCAGACCACTGACGGTTTCGTTGAATTTCTGCATCTTCTGATTGACCGATTGCACCTTGCTGACGACATTCCGCATTTCGTCGAGCGAGTCATTGGCGATCACCAGATTGGATTCTGTCGAATGGAAAATCACCTCGGTCGACTCTGATACCTCCTTGATCGCCTTGGTCGCTTCGTTGCTCGAACCAAACACCGCTTCGGTGATTTCACCCTGGCGTGTCGCCCGGGCTGAGGTGGCGACCACGTTCTTCTTCGCCACCACGGCTTCGCGGGCAATCCTGACGCTCTTCTTGCGCACCTCGCTGATGATCTGGCGCATCTTGACGGCGAAACGGTTATAGCTCTCTGCCAGTCCGCGCAGTTCGTCGTGCGTGGTGGTGGGCAGATCGTGGGAAAGATCGCCCTCGCCCCGCGCGATTTCATCGAAGATACTGCTGATGGCCTTGATCGGCCTGACGATCAGGTAGCGCATGTAAAGAATCTGGAGAACGTTCCAAACCAGCGCCACGGCAGTCAGAATCAGCATCACGGTGAATCCGGCTTCGAGATGGCCGTTGATATGCTGCATCGCCTCGGCGCCGATGTTGAGTCGCTGTAGTTCCTCGGCAATATTCCGCTGCTGCTCGAAATAGACCATCAGGTAAGCCAGATCCAGCAAGAACAGGAACAGAAAGCTCATCAACTTCTTGGTCAACGTGTTCCAGATCTCACGCTCGGACCAATTGTAAAGTTTCCAGAAAGTTCCCATGGCTCCCTCCTGACGACTATTGTATGAAATTGTATCGGCAGTATAGCGCCGCGATTCTTTCTAGATACTTACTATCGCCGGCCAGAAACATTATGTAAAGTGTGGATTTATGCGCGCTCCCGGGAGCTTGGCCTTACGCCCTTTTCCGGGCCATGTAAAATCCGGATGCCGCTTCCTCATCCCGGAAAACACGCCATGCCAATTTACGCACTGGGCGACAGAAAGCCCCTCTGCGCCGCCGATACCTGGGTTGCCGACGACGCCACCTTGCTCGGCTCGGTCGTCCTGGAATCCTGCGCCAGTGTGTTTTTCGGCGCGGTATTGCGCGGCGACAACGACCGGATCACCGTCGGCGCAGGCACCAATGTGCAGGACCATGCAGTGCTGCATACCGATGCGGGCATCGGCCTCACCCTGGGCAAGCACGTCACCGTTGGTCATCGGGCGGTGCTGCACGGCTGCTCCGTCGGCGACGGTTCCCTGATCGGCATCGGCGCCATCATCCTCAATCGCGCGGTAATCGGCAGGCACTGCCTGGTCGCAGCCGGCGCGCTGGTGCCGGAAGGCAAGCGTTATCCCGAGGGATCGCTGATTCTCGGCTCACCGGCCAGGGCGGTACGCCAATTGACCGAGCAGGAAGTCCAGAACATGCTGGCTGGCGCGGAACAATACGTGGCGCGCTGGAAGCTCTATGTCGATCAGCTGAAACGGAGCACGTGATACGCCGTTAACGTGAAATACGCCGAAGAGGGCGCATGGGTGTAGTCGAGCGTAGCGAGCACACTTAGCCCCCCGCCCCGGGGCGGGGGCCGGGGGTGGGGGACCATGGGAATGCCGTTAACTTTCATGATCGGGGGCGTCCCACCAGGGGACTTCCTTCGGGGCGTAGCCCGCGCATCATGAAACTTAGCGGTCGGCGCCCGCCTGGTCGGCCGAACTAAAGCAGCGCTCCATCTCCCGCCTCACGGTGACGGCCTGGCTGGTCATGTCGATGTCGACGTCCTGCCAGCGTACCGGAGCCCCCTGATTGACCGCGGACTTCAACTTCACGCGGTGGGCGAGGCCGATCGGCAGACCGCCACAAGCCAGCGAGTCGCCCGCCGGCATCAGCTTTCCATAGACGGTGTAGCCGCCTTCCCCATCCAGCATTTCGCCGGGAACCAGATCGCGCTTGGCGGTGGCGACGACGTCAGCCAGCCACACCGACGGCGAGCCGGTCGGTTCGCGACGCAGTGCCGCGCTGGCGACGCTGATGCCGAGTTCCAGGCCGATCAAATGGCAGGGCTTGTACATGGCGGTGTAATGCCCCGACGGATCGGTGATGAGACCGTATTCCTTGAAGCAGCGTTCGACATAGTCGCGCTGGCTGTCTCCGGATGCCTCAAAAGTGACATAGACCCCCCAACGCAGATCGCGGAAAACCGGGCGGCCGTCGCGTTCCAGGCTGGAGATCACTTCCACCTGGCCGGCATGATGCAACTGACCGCCAGCCGCAGCGGGGCGCAACACCCGCGCCAGATCATCGACGCCGCATGCTGGAAACAGCAGGCCTTGGGGCGCAGGTGTCAGCCCGGTGGCATTGGCGACCGCCGCCATCTCGATTGCCGACTTGGTGCCGTCGAGGAAGGAATTGAACATCTGGGCGTTGAAATGCCCCGCCGCCACCTGTTCCGCAGTGAAGCCGTAGTGG
>JBAYJH010000183.1:0-9860 GCA_041665185.1 Sterolibacterium sp. | reverse complement strand
CGGCTCCGGCTTCGACTTCGAGTGCGAGCTGCACTTCGACGTCGGCATCTTCGTCTCCGGCGAGTCTTCCGCGTTGATGCGCTCGATCGAAGGCAATCCGCCCGAGCCGCGGCCCAAGTACATCCGCACCTCGGTGTCCGGCATCTGGGACAAGCCTTCCAACCTCAACAACGTCGAGACCTGGGCCAACGTGCCGCAGATCATCAGCAAGGGAGCCGAATGGTTCACCAGCATCGGCTCCGAGAAGAGCAAAGGCACCAAGCTGATCTCCCTGTCGGGCAACGTGGTGAACAGCGGCATCGTCGAAGTCCCGATGGGCACGCCGCTACGCACCCTGGTCTTCGACATCGGCGGCGGCGTGCGCGACGGCAAGGCCCTCAAGGCCATCCACTTCGGCGGAGCCATGGGCGGCTCCATCCCGGTCGACATGATCGACGCGCCACTGGACTTCGACGGCATGTCCAAGCTCGGCGCGCCGATCGGTGCCGGCGGCCTGTTGCTGATGGACGAGGATACCGACATGGTGGAGGTGGCGCGCTATCTGCTCGACTTCCTGGTCAACGAGTCTTGCGGCAAATGCGCGCCCTGCCGCGAGGGCATGCCGCAGATGCTGCACATCCTCACCAACATGACCCAGGGCAAGGGCAAGGCGGGCGATCTGGAACGGCTTGAGGACCTGGCCGAGGTGACGGGAACGGCCAGTCTGTGTGCGCTGGGGAAGACCTCGCCGGACCCGCTGAAGAGCATGTTCCGCTACTTCAAGCCCGAATACGAGTCGCGCATTGCTAAGACTAACAGCGCCGGCGGAAGTGGAGACAAGTGAGCGACATGAGCGAGATCGTCCTGAAGATCGATGACCAGGAAGTCAAGGCCACCGCCGGCATGACCGTGCTCCAGGCGGCGCAGCAGGCGGGTATCTACATCCCGACGCTGTGCCACCACGAAAAGCTGGAGGCCTTCGGCGGCTGCCGCTTGTGCATGGTGGAAGTGGAGTCGCGCGGCTGGACCAGCTATGTCGTCTCCTGCCTGTATCCGGTGGCGAAGGATATCGTCGTGCGCACCCGCTCGGCGAAGGTGGACAAGATCCGCAAGGTGCTCGTCGAGGAGTTGATGGCCCACGCGCCGGACGCCCCGGAACTGGTGAAGCTGGCCGAGGAGTACGGCGCCGACCGCGACCGTTTCGAGCGCAAGGAATCCTTCTGCGTGGTATGCGGCCTGTGCGTGCGCTACTGCAACGAGGTCAAGCAGAAGAATGCCGTCGGCTTCATCGACAACGGCGCCAAGCGCGAGATCAGCTTCATTCCGGAAGTCGCCAAGAAGGAATGCTGGGACTGCCAGGAATGCTTTGCCCTGTGCCCGACCTCATACGCCCAGGCGGCCTATCTTCTGACCGAAGCGCTGGCCTTCCCCGGCCAGCGCAGGGAGCCGGTCCAGGTAGCCAAGGCGCCCGAGCCCGCCCGCCGGGTGATCCCGATCATCGCCGCCTGACGGCGGGAGTTCAGGCCAGGACCGGCAGACACAGAGAGGTTCCACCGCTGTAACTGCATTCGTCGCAGGTGAAATAGGCGATGAATCTTTCGCATTTCACCCCTTGCTCACGCCGGTGCGTCAGCGCCAGCGGCGCGGCGCAATCCGGGCAGTGGCGCGGCATGGCGATGCTCACTTCCATGCCGCGCACCATGGCGCCGTCGCGGCTGCGGAAATCCTCGTCGAGGAGAATGACGTGGCGGTCGAAAGCGGCGATGCCCCAGCTCTCCATCTGTTCCAGGAGCTGGTCGAAAAAGACCATCGTCTTCGCCCCCTGTTCCGTCGCGAGCCTCCTCCCGGTTGCAGTAAACATCGATCGCGGTGCCGCCTGGGCGTAGGTCAGTTCCCTGCTCAGCGCCTGTGCCAAGGCGTCGACCAGGCCGCGTCCGCGCAGCGCCGCCTTGGTGAAGAACGCGCCCACCCCCAGCGCGCCCAGCTTGTCGAGCCGGTCCGCGTCCTGGACGATGCGACAGGGACCGATGCAGGGCAGCCGTTCGTCGTAGAGGGCGCGCAGCGCGGCCAGCACGGCGTCGATATCGCCGCGTTCCACGCCGAACTCGGCAAGCATCTTCCCCGCCAGGAGCGCGGCATGTTCCTCTTCCGGTATGCCGTCCTGGTGGTATACCCCCTCATGAAACTTGCCCGCGTCATGGAACAGGGCGACCACCACCGGCAGGAAGGCATCCACCCCTTCCAGCGCCGCGATCTTGTGGGCGATGGCTGCCGTGCGCCGGGTGTGCTCAATGAGGAATTCCGACGGCGCCTGGCTGGATTGTGCGTTGAACTGTGCTTCCGCCGCGACGATCAGCCGTTCGATGGCGGCGTAAAGCCCAGCAAAGCGCTGTTCCAGCAGATTGCGCACCGCGTTCATGGCCATTTTCCCAAGGTCGCGCCTTGGTGTCGCTGGTGTCGCCTAAGCCTGCGCACGGACATCGAGGTTGACAGGAAAGACCATCCAGTCGTGGGCCGAGCGGGTCCAGATGTGGCGGGTGGGCTTGAACCCGTGCGAATCGCGCCGCAGGCGCAGCCACCGTCGTGCGTCGAACTCATCTGGGGACCCTTCCTCGTGGCGGAAACGCTATCTTAGCGCGAACCGGCCTCACCGGATGCGGCAGCTTGGGCGAACGCAATTGCGGATGATGCGGCGCCGACCTATTTTTCCTTGCCCAGTTCTTGCAGCCGGGCAATGACCGCTTCCATCCCGTGCTGCCTCATTAGCGCTTGCAGGCCGACTTCGAGCTGCCCGGCCACCAGCGGCGTCGGCTGGTCCCGTTCCACCTCCCGCTCGCTATAGACCAGCGCGTCTTCGCCGCACACTTCGACGCACCAGGGTTGCTTTAGCGGCGGCGTGGATTCGCACATGTCGCATTTCAGCGGCAGGCCGGAATCGGGTTCGATGAAATTGTCCCGCGTCGGGCAGGACGCCCGGCAGAAGCTGCATTCGCTGTAGGTCTTGCCGTCGATGGTGTAGACGTGGCGGCCGTCGCAGCCGGACCTGGTGTGGTTGCCGGCGAAGATCGGCACGTACTCGTCGGTCAGCTCGTTGGATACCACATGGATCCTGGCCTTGGCCGGATTGATGCTGCTGAACTTGGGATTGGAGTGGAACGCCGAGCAGGCCATCTCGCAGGCGCGACAGCCCGTGCATTTGTCGACATTGACGAGGATCTCCTGGACTGTCTTCGTCCCCATTCCGGGATTCATCGCGAACCTCCGTCGGCCGGGTCCAGGATGCCTCTTTGTTCGAGGTCGTCGGCGACGTAAGCCAGGTCCAGGCTTTCAAGCGTCGCGCGGGTGGGGATGCCCTCGCTGTTCCAGCCCTTGAAGGCGTAATACTTGCTCAGCAGTTCCTGTTCGTATTTCTCGTCGCGCACCGCCCAGTGGTCTTCGGGTGGGCGTTCGTCCTTCCTGCGCAGGCCTCTACGCACATTGACGGCTCGAATCAGCGTGCGGATCCGCTGGAAACTCTTCCACAGCTTGGGCTTGTCCATCGCCGTGCCGGTGGCCAGCGCGATGGCTTGTGGAATGTTGTTCATGTGATACGGCACGTCGCCGCCGAACTGGCCGCGGAACGACGACACGAAGCCGCAAAGACCGAGGGAATCGTCGATGTAATGCATCGCCTCGTTCCAGTCGACGATGTCGCAGGTCGCCTCGTCCGTCATGTCGCTGCGCTTCTTCCAGTCGAGAAAATAGCGCTTGAATTTCTCGTCGGGCACCGCTTCCCACTTGTTGACGAACTCGTGGCGCTGTTCCTCCGTGGGCAGCGGGTCCTGCGGGAAGGAGCCTTCGATCTGGGTGATGCTCATCTTCTCGCCGGTGGCGATCATCAGGAAATAGGCGGGGTTCAACTTGCCCAGCTTGATCGGCAGTTGCTCGAACTTCTTGGTTGTATTGTGATCGTAGGCTTCGGCGCCGTTGCCGATGCGCCGCGCGGCGTGAGAGACGCTGTCGGCCAGGATGTCGCCTATTCCTTCGCGACGCACGATCTTGTCGAGCAGGTAGAAGAAGCGGCCCCTGACGTCCTCCGGCATTCCCGGAAAATCCTTGTCGGTCAAGATGCCGGCGTCGAGCAGTTCGAGGGCAAAAGCCATGACCTGTGGGGTCGAGTAGGAGTCAACGCCGTATTCCTGGGCGATGCCGAGGATCTCGTAACTGAAGTCGAGTTCCAGGAAGGCCGCCATATGGTAGGTATCCTTGCCGAAACACTTATAGCCGAAGCGCTGCTGGCCGGGCATCTTGATGACGTTGCGGCATTTCTTCGGGCAGTTGTAGCAGCCCGTCTGCCGGTCCATGTTGTCGTACTTCAACTTGGTCCAGCGCTCCTGTCGTTCTGCGCTCCAGTACCCAGGCCGCCGCGTGCGCGCGTTGCCCCAGGCGAAATGGTTGTGATGGAAGCTGTCGTCCTCGTCGACCGCCATCCAGTCGCCGCAGCCGGAACTGTCGGCCATCTTCTTGTGCAGGCGATGGCTCATCTCGAACAACTCGGCGGGGCGGGCGACATTGACCGCACGGGTGCCGCGCACGGCGATGGCTTTCAGCCGCTTGTCGCCCATGATGACGCCGACGCCGCGCGCCGCGCTGGCGTGGTTGTGGTCGATCGACGCCATATACACCCGGTTCTCGCCGGCGAGGCCGATGGCGGCCACCTGCACGCGCTGGTCTTTCAACTCCTTCTTCAAGAGATCGCCGGTCTCGGTGCAGCCTTTTCCGCGAAGATGCGTGGCATCGCGTATTTCCACCTTGTCGTTGTTGATGTACAGATAGACCAGGTCCGGGGCCTTGCCGCGGATGATGATCTTGTCGTAGCCGGCGTACTTCAGCTCCGGTCCGAAGAAGCCGCCGAAAAGGGAATGCGACATCAGATTGGTTTGCGGCGAGAAAGTGTTGACGACGGTGCGGTTGCAGGCAGGCAGCGGCGTGCCATGCAGCAGGCCGGTGCTGAATACCAGCAGATTGTCGGGTGAAAACGGGTCGGTGTCCGGCGCCACTCTTTCCCACAGCAGCTTGGCCGCCGAGCCCTGGCCGCCCAGGTAGAACTCGGCCAGATCGCTCGCGGTCTCCACCTTCTCGATGCTCCCCGTAGTGAGATCGATTTCCAGATTGAAGCCAGTCTCGGCGTACCTCATGTTCTTTCCTTTTTGCTATCTTACTCGCGACTTCGTATCACATGGCGATCGCTCAAGGGCCGGTCTATGGGCGCGCTGCGCAACGTGGGCGACGCGGGCGACCGGGAGAATGAACGTTCATTCAGTCACCAAGGCAAGTGTACCTCGCCAGGGATAATTTGCAACCACTTCCGGCAATTGGCCGGCGATTGCCCGGTTGTACCGGACCGCCGGTCGGACCAATGGCGCAGTCCCTCCAGCGCATCGGAATTTGCCGACCGCATGGCGGACCCGCGGACTGAAATCCGGATAAACTTCGCTCTGCCGGGCCTTGGCCAATGCGGGAAGTACCGGCCTTCCCATCTTCCCTGGAGCGTCCTTTGAAATTACGAGTTGCCGTTCGGCGCCTGTCGGCGCTGCTGTGGGTGTCAGTGCTTGTCCCGGCCTACGCCCAGGAACTGGCGCCCGGCCTGGGCGAGGGGCCGGCGCGCGCGCCCGGCGCCCGCATCGAGCGCGTCGAAGTGAGCGCACGCCCGCAGAGCGATACCGACCTGCGGCGCAGGGCTATGGTGGCCAAGCAGGTCTACGGCCGCGAAGAGATGGACAAGTACGGCGACACCAATGTCGCCGACGTATTGAAGCGCCTGCCCGGCGTCAGCATGCAGGGCAGTTCGCCGCGCATGCGTGGCTTGGGCGCGGGCTACACGCTGATCCTGATCAACGGCGATCCGGCGCCGCCCGGTTTTGCCCTGGACCAGCTCAATCCCTCGCAGGTCGAGCGCATCGAGGTCACCAAGGGGCCGACCGCCGACCAGAGCGCCCAGGCGGTGGCCGGCGCCATCAACATCATCCTCAAGGAGCCGCCGCGAGTCTCGCAGCGCGACCTGCGCCTGGGCGCCGGCTATGCGGCAGGGCGGCCGACCGCCAATGGCAACGTCACCCTGGGCGAGCGCATCGGCGCCTTCTCCCTGTCCTTGCCGCTGTCGCTCTTCGAGTGGCGCAACGAGCACCGCTTTTTCAACGAGCGCAGCATGCCGGGAACGGACAACCAGGCGGCGCAGGCGATCCAGAACGGCGTGCAGCCGCTGTGGGGGCATGGCGTGAACCTCGCGCCAAGGGTGAACTGGAAGATCAGCGACGACCAAACACTGGCGGTGCAATCCTTCCTTCAGAAGGGCTACTGGAACAACCAGACCCGCTATACCAACCAGGTGTTGACCGGGCTGCCCAGCCTCGACGACGACGCCGAGAACCACGGCACCTGGCAGGCCCTGCGCGGCAATCTGCAATACACCAATCGCCTCAGCGACAGCCGGCGCGTCGAACTCAAGGCCGGCTTGCAGAACTCGCGCGGCACTTTCGACAACCAGACCTTTCGCGACGGCCATCCGCAACGCAACACGCGCGGCGACCTCCAGGATCGCGGCGTTACCCAGGCCGGCAAGCTCGCGCAACTGCTGGGCGAGGACCAGACGCTGACCCTGGGCTGGGATCTGGAATGGCGCCAGCGCGACGAGAAACGCGAGGTCAGCGAACTGGGCATAGCGCAACTGCCGGACTTCGAGGGCCAGCCCTTTGCCGCGCGCATCGTCCGGCGCGCGCTGTTTGTGCAGGACGAATGGGAACTGTCGCCGCAATGGTCGACCTACCTGGGCCTACGCAACGAGCAGATCGCCACCGACAGCCGCGGCATGGCGACGACGGTGAAGAACGTCAGCAGCGTCCTCACCCCGCTGTGGCACCTGAACTACAAGCTCGATCCCAACGGGCGCGACCTGATTCGCGCCAGCCTGACTCGCAGCTACAAGGCACCGAACCTGAACGCGCTGCTGGCACGGCCGTCGGTCAGTGCCTTGTTCACCAACACCGGCGGCCCCAACGCCGAACTCTCCCCAGACCGCATCGGCAATCCGCTGCTCAGGCCGGAGTTGGCCACCGGCGTGGATGTGGCGTTCGAGAAATATCTTGCCGGCGGCGGCCTGCTCAGTGTGGGCTTGTTTCAGCGCCGGGTGAATGGCCTGATGCGCAACGTCATCAGCCTGGAGGCGGTCGAATGGGCCAGCGTGCCGCGCTGGGTGTCGAAGCCCGTAAACTTTTCGAAGGCGCGCACCACCGGCCTGGAACTGGAGGCCAAAGGCCGCGCCGGCGAGTTGCTGCCCGCGCTGTTCGACCCCAAACTGGCGCTCAACTTGCGCATGGCCCTGAATTTCTATCGCTCGCAGGTGGCTGCCGTACCGGCGCCCAACAACCGTCTCGATGGGCAGCAACCCTGGTCGGGCACGTTCGGCTTCGACTATCGCTTCGCCGGCCTGCCGCTGACCACCGGCGCCAGCCTGGCCTTCACGCCGGGCTACGCGACGCGGCAAACGGAATCCCAGGCCCTGGAAGTCTCGCGCACCCGCGCGCTCGACCTGTTCGCGCAATGGACCTTCAGCCGCGGCCTGTCGCTGCGCCTGTCGGCCAACAACTTGGCGCCGTTCGATACTTGGTCGCGCACCACCCTCGACAGCGGCTACGGCAGCCTGGCGGGGCGAACGACCCGCACGCAGTACGGCGCGGCGCTGGAGATCAAGCTGTGACGGGAACGGAGATCGGAGACTGTGGTGACCGGCGCCTACTTCACGGCGCCGAGAAACGCCTGTAGAACCATCGTTTCACCAACTCCACCGCGCTGAGGTAGCTCAGCACCATCCCCAGCAGGATCACGAAGAACAACGCCGGGGGCGCGACGAAGCCCAGGTGGGCCGCCAACGGCGTGTACGGCAGTGCCGCGGCGACTACCACGACGGCCAGCGAGGTCACCGTCAGCGCCGTGCTAGGCCGGCTCTTGAAGGGGTTGCCGCGGGTGCGGATGACGAAGATCACCAGCACCTGGGTGGCGATGGATTCGATGAACCAGCCGGTGTGGAACAGCGCCTCGCCGGCCTCGAACACCTTCAGCATGATGACGAAGGTGAGGATATCGAATATCGAGCTGACCGGCCCGACCACCCACATGAATTGGCGGATGAAGCCGGTGTCCCAATGCTTGGGGTGGGCGAGATATTCGTTGTCCACGCGGTCCAGCGGGATCGTCAGTTCCGACACATCGTAGAGCAGGTTGTTGAGCAGGATCTGCACCGGCAGCATCGGCAGGAAAGTCAGGAACAGCGTCGCGCCGGCCATGCTGAACATGTTGCCGAAATTCGAGCTGGTGCCCATCATGATGTACTTCATGATGTTGGCGAAGGTGCGGCGTCCCTCGACGACGCCGGCATGCAAGACGTTCAGATCCTGGCGCAGCAGGATCATGTCCGCCGCCGCCCTGGCGACGTCGACCGCGCCTTGCACCGAGATGCCGACATCCGCCGAATGCAGCGATGGCGCGTCGTTGATGCCGTCGCCGAGATAGCCGACGGTGTGTCCCTGGCTTCTCAGCGACAGGATCACGCGGTTCTTCTGGCTGGGCGTGAGACGGCACAGCAGGTTGGCCTCCTTGACCCGCACCGCGAGGGAAGCATCGTCCAGCGCCTGGATCTCGCCGCCGCTCAATACGCCGGTGACATTCATGCCGAGCCGGTCGCACAGATGGCGGGTGACCAGCTCGCCGTCGCCGGTGAGTATCTTGACCCTGACCTCGCTGGCTTCCAGCGCCTTGAGGGCATGCGCGGCGCTCTCCTTGGGCGGGTCGAGAAAGGCGGCGAAGCCGGCGAAGACCAGCTCCGTCTCGTCATCGACCAGCGCATGCGGATGGTCCGCGGCGACCGTCCGCCAGGCGATGCCGAGCACCCGGAAGCCTTCGCGCCCGAGGCTGTCCTGCAAGGCCTGGAGCGAAGCCCGCACACTCTCGTCCAGCGGCAGCGGCACCTCGCTCTGGCCCAACGCGTATTGAGTCGACAGCCTGAGGATGTCCTCTGGCGAGCCCTTGACCACCAGCAGGCGTTGCTCTCCCCGGTCGACCAGCACCGAAACCCGGCGCCGCTCGAAATCGAAAGGCACTTCGTCGATCTTGCGCCAGGCGCCGACGTCGATCTCCCGGTGTTCGAGAATCGCATCGTCGAGCGGGCTTCTGAGGCCGGTCTCGAAATAGCTGTTGAGGTAGGCGAGGTCCAGCACCCGCGCGCTGTCCTGCCCCTGCGCATCGAGATGGCGTTCGAGGCGGATGCGCGCTTCTGTCAGGGTGCCGGTCTTGTCGGTGCACAGCACATCCATGCTGCCCAGGTTATGGATTGCCACCAGGCGCTTGACGATGACCTGTTTCCTGGCCATGCGCAGCGCGCCGTGCGACAGGGTCACCGTGATCACCATCGGCAGCAGCTCGGGCGTCAGGCCGACGGCCAGGGCGATGGCGAACAGGAAGGATTCCAGCAGCGGCCGGTGGAAGAAGGCATTGACCAGGAAGACGAACAGCACCAGCAGCACGGTCAGGCGCATGATCAGCATGCCGAAGCTGTGCGTCCCCAACTCGAAAGCAGTGGGCGGCGCCTTGGCCGCCAGGGAGTCGGCGATCTTCCCGACCGCCGTGGCGGGACCGGTACGGCACACCATGGCCGTGGCGATGCCGCTGATCACCGAGGTGCCCATGAACACCGCATTGTCGGCGGAACTGAGCTCGTCGACCGGCGCTGCCAGGTCGCCAGCGCGTTTTTCGACCGGATAGGATTCGCCCGTCAGCAGCGCCTGGTTGACGAAGAAATCCCTGGCTTCGAGCAGGCGGCAGTCGGCCGGCATCAGGTCGCCGGCGCT
>JBAYJH010000182.1:0-9889 GCA_041665185.1 Sterolibacterium sp. | reverse complement strand
CACCGCCGGGTTGGTATTGGTTTGCGTCAGTCCACGGAAAATGTACTGGCTGTAAAGACCGAAGTTTCCGGTAAAAGTGTAGGACGGAGCCGGCTCGGCGGCAGCTGCCGTTTCGGTGAACGCCGTCAAAGGCAGGGAAAATACGGCCGACACGGCTGAAGCAAGTAGTAGTTTGCGCATGGCAACACCCTTTCTGAAAGTTGAGGAAAAGTCTGGCAGCCAAACCCTTAGCACGCCCTGCGCGAGGCGAATATTGTGATTGCCGACCCGGTGAGTAGTTTGAGCACATTCAGGGAGCATCAAGGTCAATCGTGCTTAATATATTCCCCGATGTCCCATCACACAGGACAATCCACCTCTTTCCGTCGCTCTGCTTGATTTGGACTTCGATTCGGACCGATTTCTCGCCATACAGCACCTCCGTGCGTTCGATCGTCCCGGGATGTTGCACAAGCGCCGATTTGCCGCAGGTTGCTGTGGCGACTTCGACGGGCGAAATGAAGGGCCCGACCGCACCAGCGGGTTGGGTCACTATCGTTAGCACTAGTGCGAGCCCTGCCCCGGCTCGCGCGGCGCGCTTGCGTCGATTGGACATCGTCTGATTGCGCGCCGAGTATCGCCGGCGCAACTGTGCGACGCGCACCCGGATGAGACACTGCAGAAAGGTCTCAGTGAGCAAGGCCAATCTTCCCGAACTCGCCCGCTTCAACCGATTGCAGGATGCGGCAGATCATTTCGTCGAGTATCCCGGGCTGAAGCTCGATGGTGAGCCGTACTTTCCTGCTGTTGCGAACCGGCGCGCAGCGCACGATCTCTACCTTGCCGTCCGCGCTCCGGATCACGGCTTTGCGGACACGCAGGACGTCGCATTCGTCCACCACCAGCGGCAGATACAGCCGGTGCTCGCGGGGGTGAGGCGCGCGTACGGCGGTTAAGTGCTGCGCCAGAGAATGTAGATATTTCATGGTTGGTCTGCCGGATTTGCGCGGTTGCATCCGATGATCTAGCGCAAGGCGTCCAGCGCCAGATTGAGGCGCAGCACGTTGACGCGCGGCTCGCCCAGAAAGCCGAACTGGCGGCCTTCGGTGGCTTGCGCAACCAGGGCGCGCACCTTTTGCGCATTCAGGCCGCGCGCCTTGGCCACGCGCGCCACCTGGAACTCGGCGGCGGCGGGGCTGATATGCGGGTCGAGCCCGCTCGCCGAGGCGGTAACCAGATCCGCAGGTACTGCGGCGATATTGCCCGGATCGGCATCGCGCAGGGCCTTGATGCGTGCGGTTACGGCATCGGTGAGCGCGGGATTCAGCGGTCCCTGGTTGGAGCCGCTGGAGGCACTCGCGTTGTACGGATACGGAGAGGTGGCCGACGGGCGGCTCCAGAAATGCTTCGGATCGGCGAAGGCCTGGCCGATGAGCTCCGAGCCCACGGCCTTTCCGCCGGATTCGATCAGGCTGCCATTTGCTTGTGCGGGAAATACAACTTGGGCGATGCCGGTGACGAGCAGCGGGTAGGCAAGGCCGGTGATGATGCTCAACACCAGCAATACTACCGCAGCGGCTCTAAGTTCTCGAAACATGATCAGCTCCTTGAATCGTAAATTTATGCGAGGCCGAGGCCGGCAATCAGCATGTCGATCAGCTTGATGCCGATGAACGGTGCAATTACACCGCCGACGCCGAAGATCAGAACGTTGTCGCGCAACAGCACTGCGGCGCCGACCGCGCGGTAGCGCACCCCTCTGAGCGCGAGCGGGATCAGCGCGATGATGATGAGTGCATTGAAAATGACCGCGGACAGAATCGCGCTTGCCGGGCTCGCGAGTCCCATGACGTTGAGCGCATTCAATTGCGGATAGGTGGTCGCGAACGCAGCCGGAATGATGGCGAAATACTTGGCCACGTCGTTGGCGATGGAAAACGTGGTGAGCGAGCCGCGCGTGATCAGCAACTGCTTGCCGATTTCGACGATCTCGATCAGCTTGGTCGGGTTGGAGTCGAGGTCCACCATGTTGCCGGCTTCCTTCGCCGCCTGGGTGCCGGTGTTCATCGCCACCGCGACATCGGCCTGGGCCAGCGCCGGCGCGTCGTTGGTGCCGTCGCCGGTCATCGCCACCAGACGTCCCTGGCCCTGGGTATCGCGGATCAGCTTGAGCTTGGCCTCGGGCGTCGCTTCTGCAAGAAAGTCGTCGACGCCGGCCTCGGCGGCGATGGCCGCGGCGGTCAGCTTGTTGTCCCCGGTGATCATGACGGTGCGTATGCCCATGCGGCGCAGCTCGGCGAAGCGCTCCTTGATGCCGCCCTTGACGATGTCCTTGAGCTCGATCACGCCGAGCACGCGCACGTATTCCGGCGTGGACTCGGCCACCACCAGCGGCGTGCTGCCGCGGCGCGCGACGTTGTCGATGATGACCAGGACTTCTGCCGGAAACCGGTTGTGCTGTGCCTCCACCCAGTCGCGGATCGCGTCGGCGGAACCCTTGCGAATCTGGCGCGCGCCGATGTCGGCGCCGCTCATGCGCGTGTGCGCCGAGAACGCGACGAAACTGGCGCCGAGCGCGGCGACGTCGCGTTCGCGCAGGTTGAATTTCTGTTTGGCCAGCACCATGATGCTGCGGCCTTCGGGCGTTTCGTCGGCGAGCGACGCCAACTGGGCCGCATCGGCCAGATCGTGCTCGCTGACGCCGCTCGCATGCAGGAATGCCGAGGCCTGGCGATTGCCCAGGGTAATGGTACCGGTCTTGTCGAGCAGCAGCACGTCGACATCGCCGGCCGCTTCGACGGCGCGGCCCGAGGTGGCGATGACGTTGGCGCGCAGCATGCGGCCGATGCCGGCGAGGCCGATCGCGGAGAGCAGCCCGCCGATGGTGGTCGGAATCAGGCACACCAGCAGCGCCACCAGCACGGTGATGGTCACCGGGTTGCCCGCCTTGGCGAGTTCCACGCCGTAAATCGAGAACGGCAGCAGCGTCGCTGTGGCGAGCAGGAACACCAGCGTCATTTTCACCAGCAAAATCGTCAGCGCGATCTCGTTCGGCGTCTTCTGCCGCCGGGCGCCCTCCACCATGGATATCATGCGGTCGAGAAACGCCTCGCCCTGGTTGACGCTCACCCGCACTACCAGCCAGTCCGAACGCAGGCGCGTGCCGCCGGTCACGGAGGAGAAATCGCCGCCGGACTCGCGGATCACCGGCGCCGATTCGCCGGTGATGGCCGATTCGTCCACGGATGCGACGCCTTCGATGACCTCGCCGTCGGCAGGAATGAAGTCCCCGGCCTCGACCAGGAACACATCGCCCTTGCGCAGCGTGGCCGAGGTGACGAGCGACCAGCTTGCGGTCTTGCTCGGCGCATCGAGTTTTTTCGCCATGATGTCGCGCTTGGCGCCGCGCAGCGCCGCCGCCTGCGCTTTGCTGCGCCCCTCGGCGACGGCTTCGGCGAAATTGGCGAACAGCACGGTGAACCATAGCCAGATCGTCACCGCGAGGATGAAGCCCGCGGGCGCTTCCCCGTGACCGCCCAGCGCTTGTACATAGAGGCCGGTGGTGAGAAGACTGCCGAGATAAACCACGAACATCACCGGATTTCTCCACTGATGCTGCGGCAGCAGCTTCACAAACGATTCGACCAGCGCCGCCCGCAGGATGCTCGGCGTGACGAGCCCCCTCGAAACCGAGGGGGTTGGGGAAAGGGCTTGGCTTGTCATAGACTGACTCCTGAAATCTGCAATGGCTCGAATGACATTACTTGATGCCGTAGAGCACGAGGTGTTCGACGATGGGCCCGAGCGCGAGCGCGGGGAAGAAGGTCAGCGCGCCGATCACGATCACCACACCGACCAGAAAGAAAATGAACATTGGCGTGTGCGTAGGCAGCGTGCCGGGGCCGGCCGGGACCTTCTTTTTTGCCACCAGCGATCCGGCCAGCGCGAGCACCGGGATGATGATCCAGTAGCGGGCGAAGAACATCACGATGCCCAGCGCCGTGTTGTAGAACGGCGTGTTCGCCGACAGTCCGGCGAAGGCGCTGCCGTTGTTGCCGCTGGCCGAGGAAAAGGCGTACAGAATCTCGGAAAAGCCGTGTGCGCCGGGATTGGCTACGCCGGCTTTTCCTGCATCCATCATGACGGCGATGGCAGTGCCGAACAGCGCCGTAAACAGCGGCACTAGTACCGCGATCGCCGCCATCTTGATGTCGTACGCCTCGATTTTCTTGCCCAGATACTCCGGAGTGCGGCCTATCATCAGCCCGGCAATGAATACCGCGACGACGGCCAGGACGAGCATTCCATAGAGGCCGGAGCCGACGCCGCCGAAGATGACCTCGCCGAGCTGCATCAGCCACATGGGCACGAGGCCCCCCAGGGGGGTGAACGAATCGTGCATGGAGTTCACCGCCCCGCACGAAGTCGTCGTGGTGACGGCCGCGAACAGCGCCGAGTTTGCCACGCCGAAGCGGGTTTCCTTGCCTTCCATGTTGCCGCCGGACTGGCCAGCCGAAGCCGTCTGGTCCACACCAAGTTTGGTGAGCGCCGGATTGCCGGAGGTCTCGGCCCACACGGCCACCGCCATCAGGCTCACGAACACGACCGCCATGGCCGCGAAGATCGCCCAGCCCTGGCGGTTGTCGCCCACCATCTTGCCGAAAGTGAAGCACAGCGCCACGGCGATCACGAGTTCGGCCAGCAACTCGAGGAAGTTCGTCAGCGGCGTCGGGCTCTCCAGCGGGTGCGCCGAGTTGGCATTGAAAAAGCCGCCGCCGTTGGTGCCCAGATGCTTGATTGCGATCTGCGAGGCGGCCGGGCCGACCGCGATCACCTGTTCCTTTTGCGTTGCCTTCTCGGTCACCGGGTTGCCCTTCTCGTCCTTGAGCGGCTGGCCGGCGGCGTCGAGCTTGGGAGTGTCGTATTCGACTGACTCGACCATCGGTACGGTTTGGTAGGCCGAAAAGGTCTGCACCACGCCCTGCGACACCAGCACCAGCGCGAGCACGAGAGAGATCGGCAGCAGAATGTAAAGCGTGCCGCGAGTCAGGTCCACCCAGAAGTTGCCGATCGTTTGCATGCTCTGGCGCACGAAAGCGCGGATCAAGGCGATCACGACCGCCATGCCCATCGCCGCGGAGACGAAGTTCTGCACCGTGAGCGCGAGCATCTGCGTCAAATAGCTCATGGTCGCTTCGCCGCCGTAGCCCTGCCAGTTGGTGTTGGTGTTGAAACTCACCGAGGTATTGAACGAGGAGTCGGGCGACACCGCGGCCATGCCGGCGGGATTGAGCGGCAGGTAGTTCTGCAGCCGCTGCAGCGCGTAGGCGAGCAGCATGCCGAACAGGCTGAACCACAACGTGGCCAGCGCATACTGGGTCCAGCGCATCTCCTTCTCGGGATCGACACCGCAGAGGCGGTAGATCAGGCGCTCGAATGGAGCGCCGATGCGGTTCAAAAACGCAGGCTTGCCTTCGTAGATGTTCGCCATGTACGCGCCAAGCGGCTTCGCCAGCGCGACGACGACGACGAGATAGAACGCGATTTGCAGATAGCCGTTGGCAGTCATCAGAATTTCTCCGGAAACAGCAAAGCGATAATCAGATAGACGAAAATCGCGAGGGAAAGCACCCCGCTCAGGATGTAGAGCCAGCTCATTGCGGCCTCCCCAGTTTTTCCAGCGCATAGACGAGCGCCACGCTGAGCGCGAAAAACGCCACCGTCAGTCCGAGATAGAAGAGATCGTCCATATTTACCCCCTGCAAATTCAATCGATTGCTTAAGTTATGCTCGGGCCGTCGTACAGTTGTGATATTCGTCATTCAAACCGCTGCGCGGCAGCTGCCGAAAGTCCAAGTTGAACTATAGGCAGCGCACTGTAAAAAAGATGTAAAGAATCGCGCCGCCGGCGTAAAACGCGCGTAAACATCCGGCAGTGTTCACGTCAGATACAAGAGCATGAATACAATCAGCAAGCTGTAATAGACGAGGCCAATAATGGTCCCCGTATTGCTGATGTCTTTTCTGTTCGTGTCCTTGTCATGCGTTCCCGCGCGGTCGAGTATCCGGTGGACTTGCCACCCGAGAATCGTCCAATCGTCCTCGTTGAAGTGCTGCATATCACGGCTATTGCGTAAAATTAGCTGATCCATGTTGGAACTCCTTGTCCACTGGTCCGTCAATCCCGCGCCTGCGTTCTTGGCAAGACCTGTAACTTTCATAGGCAAAGCATAGAAAAAGTGGCATAAAAGTGCGGTAAAGATCTGCCTGGCCGCCGTATTATTTTTGTAAAGAAAAGTTCAAGCCGATATAGGAGGAACGACGCCGCCTCGTTCCGCGGCGAATCGCGCTATTATTCGAAGGGGATTTCGCTAATCTAATGAGAAGGCCGCGCCGCGCACGGGGGCCGTATTGGATTGCATGCTTCACGGCGCACAGCACGGGTGTAGCGGAGACAAATTGAAACGCATTCTGATCACCGGCGCCGCGGGCGCCATCGGCAAGGTGCTGCGCGCCGCGTACGGCGGCAGATACCGCCTGCGCCTGTCGGACATCGCGCCCCTGGGCGAGGCCGCGCCGGGCGAGGAATTGGTGCAGGCCGATCTCGCCGATGCCGCGGCCTGCGAGACGATGATGCAGGGCGTGGACTGCGTGGTGCACCTGGGCGGCATCGCGGTGGAGGATGCCTGGGAGAAGATCCTGCCGGCGAATATCGCCGGCTGCTACAACGTGTTCGAGGCGGCGCGGCGCGCCGGGGTCAAGCGCGTGATTTTCGCGAGCTCCAACCACGCGGTCGGTTTTCACCGGCGCGAGCGCTTCATCGACGACACGGTGCAGCCGCGCCCGGACACGCGCTACGGCGTGTCCAAGGTGTTCGGCGAGGCGCTAGGACGCCTGTATGCCGACAAGCATGACCTGTCGGTCGCGTGTTTGCGCATCGGCACTTTCCGCAATCCAGACCGGCCCGACAATGCGCGCCAGCTGCTCACCTGGATCAGCCACCGCGACATGGTGCAGCTGGTCGCGCGCTGCATCGACCATCCGGACTATCACTACATCGTCGTGTACGGCGTGTCCAACAACCTGCGCAGCCGCTGGGACAACAGCAACGTGAAATTCCTCGGCTACCGGCCCGAGGACGATGCCGAAATCTACGCGGTGGAAATCCTCGCGCGCGGCGAAGTCGAGAACGAAATCTCGGCGCAGTTCCACGGCGGTTTTTTCACGCCCATGGAATTCACCGGCGACGCAAGCAAGATCGAGTGAGCGGCGGCGCCGCGCGCCGGACTGCCTCAGCTGCAGTGCGCTTCGCGGATTACCGTGGCCCGCGCTTGAAGATCGGTTTGATCCATGCGAGCAAAAGGGGCGATACCAGGACGAGTGCGCCGACGGCGAGGATCGTCCCCGAAATGGGACGGTTCACGAACACCGACAGGTCGCCCCGGCTGATCATCATCGCCTCGCGGAAGCTTCTCTCCATCATCGGGCCCAGTACCAGGGCCAGCACCAGCGGCGCCAGGTCATATTTCAGCCGCCGCAGGAAATAGCCCAACAAGCCGAAGCCGATCATGATCCAGATATCGAGCATCGAGTTGTTGACCGAGTAGACACCCACCAGGCACAGCACCAGAACGATCGGCATGAGCAGATAGAGCGGCGTGCGGATGATGTTGGCAAATACGCCTACCAGGGGCAGATTGAACACGAGCAGCATGAAATTGCCGATGTACATGCTGGCGATGACACCCCAGAATAGGTCTGGCTTTTCGGTCATCAGCAGCGGGCCGGGATTGATTCCGTGGATCAGCAGCACCGCCATCACCACAGCCATGGCGGGAGTGAACGGGATCCCCAGCGCCATCAAGGGGACGTAGGCGGCGCCGACCGAGGCGTTGTTGGCTGCCTCCGGTCCCGCCACGCCTTCGATCGCGCCCTTGCCGAACTCGCCGTATTTGTCGAGCTTGCGCTCCATCGAATAGGAAACCATGGTTGAGATGACCGGGGACGGCCCGGGGACCAGGCCGACGAAAAAGCCGGTGAATGATCCCCGGATCATGGGCCAGAATGAGCGCTTCCATTCCACGCGTGTCGGCCACAGCTCGCGAAAACGGACCTTTTGCAGCTGCACCTTGCCCATCGTTTGTTCTGCGGTGACCAGCACCTCGGAGATGCCGAAAAGCCCCATGGCGACAGGGAGGAAATCGATCCCCTGGGCAAGGAGGGGCTGGTGGAAGGTGTAGCGCATATACCCGGCCACGGTTTCCATGCCGACCGTTCCGAGGGCGAGTCCGAGGGCGATCATCATCAGCGATTTGAGCAGGTTCCCCTCGGTGAGTCGCGACATGATTACGAGCCCGACCAGCGCGACGGCGAGATACTCGGGAGGCCCGAATTTGAGGGCCGCCATGGCCAGCGTGGGAGCGAGGAAACTCAGGCCAATCAGGCTGATGGTCCCGGCGACGAAGGAGCCCACGGCGGCAACCGCGAGTGCGGCCCCGGCGCGGCCCCGACGCGCCATCTGATAGCCTTCGATCACCGTAATCACCGAGGCGGCCTCCCCGGGGATGTTGAGCAGAATGGAAGTGGTCGAGCCGCCGTACATCGCGCCGAAGTAAATGCCGGCGAACAGGATCATGCCGGCGGTCGGGTCGAATCCGTAAGTCAGCGACAGCAGGAGCGCCATCGTACCCAGAGGTCCGAGGCCGGGCAGGATGCCGACGATGGTACCGATCACCGCCCCCAAGAAACCGAAAAGCAGGTTCGTGGGCGTCAATGCCACCGAAAAGCCGTGAATAAGTCCGCTGAAGAGGTCCATGTTGTTTCCTTTTATCCAAGAACCTCTTCAAGTATCCCCAGAGGCAGCGGAACTTTGAGCCAGAGAACAAACGAAACGTAGGAAATGCCTGCGATGATCGCCGCCATCGCCAGGGTGGGAAGCCAGCGGCGGTAGCCGAAGATGCGGATCGCAAGCGCGAGGAAGGCGCAGATGGCGAGCGGAAAGCCGAGCGGTTTGAGGATGAAGATGTAGCCGATCATGAGCGCCGTCAGCTGGACGGTTTTCCCCACGTTGCGCCCTTCCGGGGCGGCTGCATCGTCCTTGGGATGGGAGGAGGCCGCCGGGTCCTTGCCCCGCTTGCGCAGCACGATTTCCTGGAGCAGGCATCCCAGCGCCGTGGCGATAAGAAATACGCCGACGACCATGGGGAAGAACCCGGGACCCGGGTAGGCAAGGCTGCCCCGCGGCATGGACGTGGCCATGGTCCCGTAGACCAGGCCGACCGCAAGCATCAAGCCGGCGAAAGCGATTGAACCGATTTTCATGTGAACCCCTCTCCTGCGGACATTGGAGCCCCTCGACAGATCGCATGGCTGCGCGCCATTGCGGAAAGCAAGGAAGGGCTGTCGTCCGTCGAATCTGCGGGCGGGATAGACCGGAATGGGCCCTCCCGCTCGCGCCGGCGCTATTTCTTCGGGCTGCCGCCGTCCGCAGACTTTCCGAATTTGTCCCAAAGGGGTCTATAGACCGTGTCCAGCGATTTCATATAAGCGCTGTATTCTTCCGGCCCCTGGTAATCGTAGGGAAAAGCCGTCTTCAGCGCGTTTGCCTTGAACTCCTCGGTGCTCATCAGCTGTTTGACCGCATTCGCGAACATATCGACGATGGGCTTGGGCGTATTCTTGGGCATGGCGAATCCGCGCGACGAGCCGCTGGTGAAGTTGTATCCCAGCTCCTTGAACGTGGGAATGTCGGGAACGATCGGCGAGCGTTTGTCGGACATGATCGCCAGGGCGCGCAGCTTGCCCGCCCGCATCTGCGGGTAGACGATGCCCAGGTTATTCGCGGTGGCATCGACGTGGCCGGCCAGGGCGGCCTGCCAGGAAGGGCCATCGCCCGGGAATGGGACGATAT
>JBAYJH010000181.1:0-9889 GCA_041665185.1 Sterolibacterium sp. | reverse complement strand
TCGGCCGGCGTCTGCGTGTTCACCACCTTTGCCTGGACCCTGGCCGACCTGCAGCCGCAACTCGACGCGGCATGCGAAGGCGACTGGACCATGGAGAAGCTGTCGCTGCTGGGCGAGCGCGTGTGGAACATGGAGCGCATCTTCAACAACGCCGCCGGCTTCACCGCCAAGGACGACGACCTGCCGCCGCGCCTGAAGACCGAGCCGGCCAAGACCGGCCCGGCCAAGGGGCTGGTCAGCGGCATCGACAAGATGCGCCCGGAGTACTACAAGGTGCGCGGCTGGGACGCCAACGGCGTACCGACCAAGGAAACCCTGTCGCGTCTCGGGCTCTGAGTCATCGCTCCACGCCAGGGCGCGCGGCTGAGCCGGCGCCTTGGCGTTTTCATTTGAGGAACTCGATATGAAACATGTCATCATCGGTAACGGCCCGGCCGGCGTGATTGCGGCCGAAACGCTACGCAAGCTGGATGCCAACGCGGAGATCGTGCTGGCCGGCGACGAGCCGGAGCCGCCGTATTCGCGCATGGCCATTCCCTATCTGCTGATGGGCAACATCGCGGAGCAGGGCACCCACCTGCGCAAGGATAGCGAGCATTTCTCCCGTCTGAATATCCGCCTGGTGAATGCGCGGGTGGAGAAAATCGATAGCGCTGCCAAGAGCGTCAAGCTCGCCAACGGCGACACCTTGGCCTACGATCGCTTGCTCATCGCCACGGGTTCGCACCCGGTGCAGCCGCCGGTGCCGGGCATCGATCTGCCCGGCGTGCATACCTGCTGGACGTTGGCCGACGCGCGCCAGATCATCGCCCAGGCCAAGCCCGGTGCGCGGGTGGTGCAGATGGGCGCCGGCTTCATCGGCTGCATCATCATGGAGGCGCTGGCCGCGCGCGGCGTGCGGCTCACCGTGGTGGAAATGGGCGACCGCATGGTGCCGCGCATGATGAACGCCACCGCCGGCGGGATGATCCGGCGCTGGGTCGAGGAGAAGGGGGTGCGCGTGCATGTGTCGACGCGCGTCGAGGCGATCACCCAGGCCAACGGCGCCAAAGGTGAACTCACCGCCAAGCTGTCCTCAGGCGAATCGCTGCCGGCCGACTTGATCATCAGCGCCACCGGCGTGCGGCCGAATATCGCCTTCCTGCAAGGCAGCGGCGTCAAAACCAAGGATGGCGTGCTGGTCGACGATAGCTTGCAGACCAGCGTGCCCGGCATTTACGCGGCCGGCGACGTGACCGAATCCATCGGCTTGATTTCCGGCCTGCCCCAGCTCAACGCCGTGCAGCCCAACGCCGCCGATCAAGCGCGCGTGGCGGCCGCCAACATGGCCGGAAAATTGTCGCCGTTCCAGGGCAGCCTGGCGATCAATGTACTCGATACCCTGGGGCTGATTTCCACTTCGTTCGGGCAATGGTGGGGCGAGAGCAAGGCGGACGGCGGCGACAGCGCGGAGTTGCTGGACGCGGAAAAATTCCGCTATCTGTCCCTCCAGTTCGGCGAGGATGTGCTGATCGGCGCCACCAGCCTCGGCTGGTCCGACCACGTCGGCGCCCTGCGCGGCCTGATCCAGGGCAGGGTGCGGTTGGGCGCGTGGAAGGGGAGGCTGCTCGCCGATCCGACGCAATTCATGGCGGCTTACCTCGGGGCGGCGCAAGGATCTGCATGAAGGTCGCGCTGAAGCTTTACGCCACACTGTCGGACTACCTGCCGGCCGAAGCACGCCAGACCAACCGGCTCGATCTCGAGGTCGAGCCGGGAACCACCCCTTCGACGCTGATCGAGCGCTACGCCCTGCCGCAAAAGCTTTGCCATCTGGTGCTGATCGACGGGGTGTTCGTGCCGCCGGGGATGCGCGCCACGCGCATGCTCGAAGAGGGCGAAGTGCTCGCCATCTGGCCGCCCGTCGCGGGCGGATGAGGCTTCCCTGGGCGACGGCGACTAGCGTGACGCAGGCGCGTTTTTTCGTCGCGACCGGGCTGATCTGTTAGAATCCGCGGCGGCGGGCCTCCCCGCATTGCGGGGTGGTGAACCTGGTCAGGTCCGGAAGGAAGCAGCCACAGCCATTTACTGCAAGTGCCGGGGGTAAGGCTCGCCATTTCCTTATCCCTCGATCTATACCCATCGTCCGAAATTCTGCCGTATGAGCTATCAAGTTCTCGCGCGCAAGTGGCGCCCCAAGTCGTTTTCCACGCTGGTGGGCCAAGAGCATGTGGTGCGCGCCTTGACGCATGCGCTGGACCAGAACCGGCTGCATCACGCCTATCTGTTCACCGGCACGCGCGGCGTCGGCAAGACCACCATCGCGCGCATCATGGCCAAGGCGCTCAACTGCGAAACGGGCATCACCTCGACGCCCTGCGGCACCTGCTCTTCGTGCGTCGAGATCGACGGCGGACGCTTCGTCGACCTGATCGAGGTCGACGCCGCGACCAATACCAAGGTCGACGAGATGCGGCAACTGCTGGAGAACGCCACCTATGCGCCGACGCGCGGCCGCTTCAAGGTGTATGTGATCGACGAAGTCCACATGTTGTCCAATTCGGCGTTCAACGCCATGTTGAAGACGCTGGAAGAGCCGCCCGAGCACATCAAGTTCATCCTCGCCACCACCGATCCGCAGAAGATTCCGGTGACGGTGCTGTCGCGCTGCCTGCAATTCAACCTCAAGCAGATGCCGTTGGCGCACATCATTGCGCATCTGACCCGCATTCTGGCGGAGGAGGGCGTGCCTTGCGAACCACCGGCCCTCAAGCAGTTGGCCAAGGCCGCCGCCTGCAGCATGCGCGACGCCCTCAGTCTGCTCGACCAGGCCATTGCCCACGGCGCCGGCCGGGTCGAGGAAGCCAATGTGCGCGACATGCTCGGCACGGTCGGCGACGATTATCTGTACACCCTGCTCGACGCCCTGGTCGCCGGCGACGTGCAGGCCTTGGTAGGTTCGGCCGATACGATGGATGCGCGCAGCCTGAGTTTCGACTCGGCATTGCAGGAACTGGCCACCCTGTTCCATCGCATCGCCCTGGCGCAGTTTGCGCCGCAGGCGCTGGCCGACGATGCCGAACGGCAGCGTCTGGCGCCGTATGCCACCAGCTTCGATGCGGAATTCCTGCAACTCGCCTACCAGATCGCCATCCACGGCCGCGATGACCTGGCGCTGGCGCCGGACGAGTATGCCGGTTTCAGCATGACCCTGATGCGCCTCTTCGCCTTCCGTCCGGAGACGCCGGCACCTCTCGGATCGGAGCTTCCCCAAGCCCCGGCGCGTGGCGCCGCCGCGCCGGCGCCCAAAGCTGCCATGGCGTCTGCATCGCCTGCACTGGCTGCGTCGCCTGCGCCGCCCGCTCGACCCAAGGCGGCCGCGGCAGCGCCAACCGGCAAAGCCGCGGATGACTGGCACGAAATTACCGCTAAGTTGAATCTCGGCGGCATGGTGCGTGGCCTGGCCATGCATTGCGAATTGGTCGAGGTCGGCGCCGATGCGGTGACCCTGCGCCTGCCGCCGGCGCACAAATACCTGCTCGGCAAGGCGCACCAGGACAAATTGCAGGCCGAGTTGCAGAATTATTATGGCCGGCCGCTGCGCCTCAACATCGTGCTGGCCGACACGGCGGTGGAAACCCCGGTGGAACGCAGCCGGGTGATCCAGCGCGAACGCCAGGACCGTGCCATTGCCGCCATCGAACAGGATGACTTCGTGGTCAAGGTGGTCGAATTGTTCGACGCCACCATCAACGAAGCTTCCATCAAACCCCTTAATTGAACCGAGCAGCGAGGAGAGCAGCATGATGAAAGGCGGCATTGCCGGCTTGATGAAACAGGCGCAACAAATGCAGGAGCGCATGGCCAAGGCCCAGGACGAACTGGCGGCCATCGAAGTCGAGGGACAGTCCGGCGCCGGCGTGGTCAAGGTGACCATGACCTGCAAGCATGACGTGCGGCGTGTCAGCATCGATGCTTCCGTCATGGACGACAAGGAAATGCTGGAGGACCTGGTGGCCGCCGCCATGAATGATGCGGTGCGCAAGGCCGAGGCGACCGCCCAGGAGAAGATGAGCGGCTTCACCGCCGGCATGCAGCTGCCGCCGGGCATGAAACTGCCGTTCTGATGTCAGGTCCCGGCAGTCTCGAAAAACTCATCGAGGCGCTGCGCTGCCTGCCTGGGGTCGGGCCGAAATCCGCCCAGCGCATGGCCTATTACCTGCTCCAGCGCGAACGGCCGGGCGCCCAGCGGCTGGCCGATGCGCTGGCCGAGGCCTTGCTGCGGACCCGCCATTGCCAGCGTTGCAACACCTTCACCGAAGACGATCTGTGCGAGCGCTGCGCCTCCGGCAAGCGCGATGCCTCCCTGCTGTGCGTGGTGGAGATGCCGGTGGACCTCAACATGATGGAACAGACGCACGCCTTCAAGGGGCTCTACTACGTCCTGATGGGACGCTTGAGCCCGCTCGACGGCATCGGGCCGAAGGAACTCCGCCTCGATCGCCTGCTGGAGCGTGCCACCGACGGCGTGGTCAGGGAGGTCGTCATGGCCACCAATTTCACCAACGAAGGCGAAGCCACCGCCCATTACCTGTCGGAACTGCTGCACGCCCGCGGCCTCAAGGTCAGCCGCATCGCGCGCGGCCTGCCGGTCGGCGGCGAACTGGAGTTCACCGACGCCGGCACGATTGCCCAGGCGTTCTACGAGCGTCGCGACTACTGAGATGGCGAAACCTCTCGCGGGTGTCAAAGTCATCGAACTCGGTACCCTGATCGCCGGGCCGTTCTGTAGCCGCATCCTGGCGGAATTTGGCGCCGAGGTGATCAAGATCGAGGCGCCGGGCGAGGGCGATCCGTTGCGTAGCTGGCGCAAGCTGTACCAGGGCACCTCGCTGTGGTGGTATGTGCAGGGGCGCAACAAACAGTCGGTGGCGATCAACCTCAAACATCCCGACGGTGTGGCGATCGTCCGCAAGCTGGTGCGCGAGGCCGATATCCTGGTCGAGAATTTCCGTCCCGGCGTGCTGGAGAAGCTGGGGCTGGGCTGGGAGGTCTTGTCCGCGGACAATCCGGGTCTCGTCATGGTGCGCCTGTCGGGTTTCGGCCAGAGCGGGCCCTACAAGCACCAGGCGGGTTTTGGCGCGGTGGGCGAGGCGATGGGCGGCTTGCGCTACACCACCGGTTTTTCCGACCGGCCGCCGGTGCGCACCGGCATTTCCATCGGCGATTCGATTGCCGCCCTGTGGGCTGCCATCGGCGCCCTGATGGCGCTGCGCCATCGCGAGGTCAATGGCGGCCAGGGGCAGGTGGTGGACGTGGCGCTGTATGAGGCGGTTTTCGCCATGATGGAGAGCCTGGTGCCGGAATTCGACGTGCTCGGCTTCGTGCGCGAGCGCAGCGGCAATATCATGCCGGGCATCACGCCGTCATCGACGCACACCACTCGCGACGGCAAACACCTGATCATCGGCGCCAACGGCGACGCGATTTTCAAGCGTTTCATGCAAGCCATCGGCCGGGCCGACCTCGCCGACGATCCTCAGCTGGCCAGCAACGCCGGCCGCGACCTGCGCGCCGCGGAGATCTACGCCCTGATTGACGCCTGGGTCGCCGGCCATGACGCCGATCACGTGCTCAAGCTGCTGGCCGAGGCACAGGTGCCGGCCAGCCCCCTGTATTCGGTTGCCGACATGTTCCGCGACCCCCAATTCCTGGCTCGGTCCATGCTGGAGACGGCGCATTTGCCCGATGGCAAGGAATTCAAGCTGCCCGGCATCGTCCCCAAGCTCTCGGCGACGCCCGGTGCGACGGAATGGCTGGGACCCCGGTTGGGGGAGCATACCGAGGCGGTGCTGGCGGCCCTCGGCTACCGGCCGGATGACATCGATCGACTGTGTGCGGATGGCGCCATAGCGCGGGCAACAGACAAAAGTTCCCACTGAACATCCATCCGGCCTTTTAATCGGCCTGCTGTTTCCGGTATAATTCGTCGGCTTTAGGGTTCGGGCGTGATTTTTTTCCATATTCAGGGATGAACCATGGCTTTAGATGACAAGGTGGATTGCGGTCGGCGGCGCCTGATCGTCGCCACAGCGACAGTGGGCGGCGTGGCGGGATTCGCCGCGGCGGTGCCGTTCGTGGCCAGCATGCTGCCGTCGGAGCGGGCCCGCTCGGCCGGTGCGCCGGTCGAGGTCGACATCAGCAAGCTGGCGCCCGGCCAGATGCTGACCGTCGAATGGCGCGGCAAGCCGGTCTGGATCATCAATCGCACCAAGGAAATGCTCGACTCTCTGAAGAAGACCGACGACAAGGTCAGCGATCCCAAGTCCGGCAAACAGATGCAGCCGGAATATTGCCGGAACGAGACGCGCTCGATCAAACCGGAAATTCTCGTCGCGGTCGGTATCTGTACCCACCTCGGCTGCTCGCCCACCGAAAAATTCAAGACTGGCGCCGAAAGCGGTATCGAGGCCGACTGGCCGGGCGGCTTTTTCTGCCCCTGCCACGGATCGACCTTCGATCTTGCCGGGCGGGTCTATAAAGGTAAACCGGCGCCGGACAACCTAGAGATTCCGGCCCACAAGTATCTGGGCGACACCAAGATCGTGATTGGCATCGGCCAAGACGGCAAGGAGGCCTGAGCGATGAAAGCCCAAATGACGGCATTGCTCGGCTGGGTCGACGAGCGTTTTCCGCTGACCGCCAACTGGAAAGCCCACCTTTCCGAGTATTACGCGCCGAAGAATTTCAATTTCTGGTACTTCTTCGGTTCCCTGGCACTGCTGGTGCTGGTGCTGCAAATCGTCACCGGCATTTTCCTGACCATGCACTACAAGCCGGATGCGGCGTTGAATGCGTCCGGCGTGCCGGTCGCCTTCGCCAGCGTCGAGTACATCATGCGCGACGTGCCGTGGGGCTGGATGATCCGCTACATGCACTCGACCGGCGCCTCGGCGTTCTTCCTGGTGGTCTATCTGCACATGTTCCGCGGTCTGCTGTACGGCTCTTACCGCAAGCCGCGCGAGTTGATCTGGCTGTTCGGCATGTTCATCTTCCTGATGCTGATGGCCGAGGCTTTCTTCGGCTACCTGTTGCCGTGGGGGCAGATGTCGTTCTGGGGCGCCCAGGTCATCGTCAACCTGTTTTCCGCCATTCCCCTGATCGGACCGGACCTGTCGATCTGGCTGCGCGGCGACTTCGTCGTCGGCGATGCCACGCTGAACCGCTTCTTCGCCTTCCACGTCATCGCCGTGCCGCTGGTGCTGGTCGGGCTGGTCGCCGCCCACCTCCTGGCGCTGCATGAAGTCGGCTCCAACAACCCCGACGGCATCGAGATCAAGAAAAAGAAGGGCGCCGACGGCATCCCGCTCGACGGTATTCCGTTCCATCCCTACTACACGGTGAAGGACATCGTCGGCGTGGTGGTGTTCCTGATGGTCTTTACCGCCATCATGTTCTTCATGCCGGAATTCGGCGGCTACTTCCTCGAGTACAACAATTTCTTCCCCGCCGATCCGCTGGTGACGCCGCCGCATATCGCGCCGGTGTGGTATTTCACCCCTTATTACTCGATGCTGCGCGCCGTGACCGTCAACTTCTTCTGGATCGACGCCAAGTTCTGGGGCGTGGTGGCGATGGGCGGCGGCGTGGTGATTCTGCTGTTCCTGCCGTGGCTGGACCGCAGTCCGGTCAAGTCCATCCGTTACAAAGGCCCGATCTTCAAGAGCGCCGTGGCGATCTTCGTCGTCTGCTTCCTGATTCTCGGCTATCTCGGCATGCTGGCGCCGACGCCGCTGCGTACCCTGGTGTCGCAAATCTGCACGATGCTGTATTTCGCTTTTTTCCTTCTGATGCCGATCTATAGCCAACTGGACAAGTGCAAACCGGAACCGGAAAGGGTGACAGGATAATGAAGAAGCTTCTTTTCGTTCTGCTCTTCGCCCCGCTGGTCGCCCTGGCTGCCGGAGTCGAACTGCACCTGGACAAGGCGCCGAATAGGGCCGGCGATATGGCGGCGCTGCAAAACGGCGCCAAGATCTTCGTCAACTACTGCCTGAACTGCCACTCGGCGTCCTACATGCGTTACAACCGCCTGCGCGACCTGGACCTGACCGAAGACCAGATCCGCGAGAACCTGATGTTCGCTGCCGACAAGGTTGGCGAACTGATGAGGATTTCGATGCAGCGCGCCGAAGCCAAACTGTGGTTCGGCGCCGCGCCGCCGGACCTGACCATCATCGCGCGTGCGCGCGCTTCCGAGTTCGGCTCGGGTTCGGACTGGCTGTATACCTATCTGCGCGGCTTCTACCGCGACGACAAGCGGCCGACCGGCTGGAACAACGTGGTTTTCGAGAATGTCGGGATGCCGCACGTGTTGTGGGAACTGCAAGGCCAGCAAGTGATGGGCGAGGGCCACAAACTCGCCATCGCCAAGCCGGGCAAGCTCAAGCCGGAAGAATACGACGCTTTGGTCGCCGACTTGGTGGGATATCTCCAGTACATGGCCGAGCCCATGGCACAAACGCGCAAGCAGCTGGGGGTGGTCGTCCTGATCGCCCTGGGCGTCTTGTTCGTGTTTGCCTACGCGCTCAAGCGCGAGTTCTGGAAAGACGTTCATTAACCTTTATACTTATCGAACCGCGCAATGTTGCATATGGGGCATCGAGAAAACAATTCACCCGCGGTACGCCGCGTGGTGCGGGATGCCGACTATTCCTGGGGTACCAGTACCATGATGAACCTGTACTCGGGCACCACCTGCCCGTTTAGCCATCGCTGCCGCATCGTCTTGTACGAGAAGCAGATGGATTTCCAGGTGATCGATGTCGATCTGTTCAACAAGCCGGAGGACATCGCGGTCATCAATCCCTACAACCGCGTGCCGGTACTGGTTGATCGCGACCTCGTTCTCTACGAGTCGAATATCATCAACGAGTACATCGACGAGCGTTTCCCGCATCCGCAGTTGATGCCGCCGGATCCGATCATGCGGGCGCGCGCCCGGCAATTGTTGTTCACCATGGAACAGGAACTCTTCAGCCATATCGACGTGCTGGAAAAGAACCTCAAGTCGGCCGAGAAGTCCCGCGTCCACGTGCGCGACCGCCTGACCGAATTGGCGCCGATCTTTGCCAAGCAGAAACACATGCTGGGCGAGGAATTTTCGATGCTGGACGTGGCGATTGCGCCTCTTTTGTGGCGCCTCGACCATTACGGCGTCGAACTCGACAAGGCCGCCGCGCCGCTGATGAAGTATGCCGAACGTATATTCAGCCGCCAGGGTTTCATCGACGCGCTGACGCCTTCAGAAAAGGTCATGCGTCGCTAGGCTGTTTCGCCGGCGGGCGCTTTCCATGGCCGAGATTCCCTCCACCAAGCCTTACCTGATTCGCGCGATCCACGAGTGGTGCCTGGATCAGGGCTACACTCCCTATTTGGCAGTGAGCGTCGACGCCCGCACCCGAGTGCCGCGCGAGCACGTCAAGGACGGGCAGATCGTCCTGAATCTCGGCCCGGAAGCGACCCATCAACTGGTGATGGGCAACGATCTGATCACCTTCTCGGCGCGCTTCAACGGCGTGGCCCAGGCGCTGTCGATACCAGTCGAGAATATCGCCGCCATCTATGCCCGCGAAAACGGCCAGGGGATGGCCTTTGAAGTTGCCGCGCCGGTCGCGGGAGCGGTGCAGCCCGCCGAGCCGCGCGTTGACGAACTGCCACCTGCTCCGACCGGCCGTCCGCACCTCACCCGCATCAAGTAGTTCCCGGCATCACAGCTGTAGGCGTCCGCCCGGCAGGGATTGGACAAGTTGCAGCCGGCTGATGGTGGGGCGGAGGTCGAGTCCGGTGCGCTTCTTCAGTTCGATCGCCTGTTCGCGCATTTCCGCCAGGGTGACATCGATGGCTTCTT
>JBAYJH010000180.1:0-9936 GCA_041665185.1 Sterolibacterium sp. | reverse complement strand
CGGCGTCAGGCACGGAACATCTTCGCGAACCGAGCTCCATTGTGTGGAAGGCGGACGCGTCCGAGGGACTGCGGTCTTGCCGGGGTCTACCCGACCTGGCTAACTGATCGATGCGTCTTGTCGGTTCGGGGCGCCAGCGGGGTATCCCCGAGCAGGCGATCGAATTCCAGTTTGACCACCGCGTAGCATTCACATACCGTCTTTTTCAGTGCCGGCCGGTCCAGCACCTCGATATGGCCGCGGCTGTAGCGGATCAGCCCGGCGCGCTGCAAATGCCCGGCGGCCTCGGTCACCCCCTCGCGGCGGACGCCGAGCATATTGGCGATGAGTTCCTGCGTCATGACCAGGGAATCCGATGGCAGGCGGTCGAGGCTCAACAACAGCCAGCGGCACAGTTGCTGTTCCAGAGAGTGGTGGCGGTTGCACACCGCTGTCTGCGCCATCTGTGTGATCAGCGCCTGGGTATAGCGCAGCAGCAGGTGCAGCATCGGTCCGTTGCGGTTGAATTCCCGCTTCAAATAGCGCGCGCTGAGACGATAGCCGTGGCCCGCGCTCTGCACCACGGCGCGGTTGGGCGTGGTTTCGCCGCCCATGAACAGGGAAATGCCGAGGATGCCCTCGTTGCCGACCACGGCGATTTCCGCCGACGCGCCGTCCTCCAGCACATACAACAGCGAGACGATGGAAGTGGTCGGAAAATACACGTATTGCAGATGGCCGCCCGACTCATAGAGGGCTTCGCCCAGGGGCATGGTAACCAGTTCCAGGTGCGGCGCCAGGCGGCCAAACTCCGCCGCGGGCAACGCCGCGAGCAGATGGTTCTGGAAGGGATCATGCAGTGAAAACATCCCGGTAGTCCTGAATTGTTTTCCGGCAATGAAGCTATTAGGCGCCCCGCTCTGATGCTGACTCTAACACAACTTTTCGCCACTGGATGCTGCTATGCACAAAGCACATTTTGTGGCAACAATGCGGCCGCTGCATCCGCCTCGGCCTGTCACTTTGCCTAACTTGGTTCGCTGGCGAACAGACCTTCATTGCGGCGACGCGTTACCTTGGGCTGCCGTGTAACACGGCAGATCACCGCGCCGACAGGAAGAAGCCAAACAAGCGGCGCCACGAGCACTTACAGGCCGCTGATGACGCCAGAGATCCACCACTCGAACCGACAAACTGGAAAGACGCACGCATGGCTATGATGGGATTTCTGTTCGGCATGTTCAGCTACACGATATTCCTCGGCAGCTTGCTATATGCCATAGGCTTCGTCGGCAACCTGGTGGTGCTGAAGGCTATCGATTCGGGGCATTCCGGGCCGCTCATCGCCGATCTGGCCATCGATGCCGGATTACTTGCCCTCTTCGCCATGCAGCATAGCGTGATGGCCCGCCCAGGCTTCAAGAAATGGTGGGCAAAGATCGTTCCCGACTCACTGGAGCGTAGCGTCTACGTGTTGATTGCCAGCATGTTGTTCCTGCTCCTCTGCTGGCAGTGGCAGCCTCAGACCGACACGATCTGGCGCGTCGACAACCAGCTCGGCCACGCCTGTCTGCTGGGGCTGTTCTGGCTGGGATGGTTGATCGTCCTGTGGTCGACATGCATGATCGATCATTTCGACCTGTTCGGCCTGCGTCAGGTCTATCTGCGGCTGCGGTGCAGGGCATACACCCCGGTTGAATTCAAGGCAAACGCCCTGTACCGATACGTGCGCCATCCCATGATGCTGGGTTACCTGATCGCCTTCTGGGCCACCCCGCATATGACCGTGGGGCATCTATTCTTTGCGCTGGTGATGACGGCCTATATCTTCCTGGGAATCTTTTTCGAAGAGCGCGATCTTTCCGCTATCCATGGCGCTGACTTCGAGCAATACCGCAAGGATGTGCCTATGATCATTCCAGAACCAGGCCGCAGTTCCGGGCCGCCCAGCATCGATTTGCGTCAGGAGCCCCGATGATATTCCGCCAGCTATTCGAACCCTTATCCAGCACCTATACCTATTTGCTCGGTTGCGAGGTGACCGGTCAAGCCATCCTGATCGATCCGGTAATCGTTACGGCGGACCGCGACCTGGCCGAGGTTCGCCGGTTGGGCCTGAGCTTGGCTTATACCTTGGAAACCCATCTACACGCAGACCACATTACCGCCGCGTTGACGCTGAAGAACAAGACCGGCAGCAAGATCGCCATGCCGGCCTACGACCATCTGCCGTGCGCCGACGTGGGCATTGAAGATGGGCAAGCGCTCCACGCAGGCGGCATCACGCTTCAGCCACTGCACACACCAGGCCATACCGCTGGACATTTCTCCTATTTGTGTGACGACAGGGTATTCACCGGAGATGCACTGCTCATCGACGGCTGCGGTCGCACCGACTTCCAGGGCGGGAATGCCGATGCCTTGTTCAACAGCGTCAGGGACAGATTGTTTTCCCTGGCGGACGATGTCCTGGTGTATCCGGCGCACGACTACAAGAATCGCTATGTCTCCTCGATTGCACAAGAACGCAAGCGCAATCCCCGGCTCGGGGAACAACGGACCTTGGATGAGTTCAGAGAAATTATGGCAAATCTGGACCTGCCCTATCCCAAGTTCATGGATTTTGCAGTGCCAGGCAACAGGCACTGCGGCGTTTGCCCCTGCGAAATCCCTGAGGAACTCGAGAAGTACTGCCGGCCAATGAGTGAAACGCTGCAAGGCTAGGCGCTTGCCTGGTTCCTCGCTCGAAGGCAATCCCGCGTGGGTACCGCGGGAAGGTGACGGCTAATTCTCTGTAACTATGCCTATCCCTCCGCCTGCACCAGGCCGCTGTGCGAAAGCAACCAGTCCCGATGATTCGATTCAATGGGACTGCCGCTCACTGGCTTGACGATGTCCAACGCAACGATCTTCAACGCCAAAGCGCTGGTTAACAGGAGTTGCGCTTCGGTCTGGGTCGAAAACGGACCGATATAGCGAGTCTGATCGTCATAGAATGCTTTGGCTTCCTTGGACCGCCATAGCGCCAGGTAGTAGCCGGGCGCCAGCGGTTCGCCGTCAGATGTTTCATAGCGACAAGCCTGATGACTTGAAGACACAATGAAACCGGGGGATTCGACGCGAATCACTTCTTGCCGCTGGAACTTGGTCATGATATCCGTCCTTTAAGTCAGCCGAATGGTTCGACCGATGCGCTGCCTGTCAGTGAATGTCAAGGTGGCGGATGCGAATGGTGCAGAAGCCGCCCTGTAGTTATTCTCGCGCGACCTAACCGCGGGTTCTGTACGCCGGCACACAATCCGCCCCTCTTGCGGCAATCGTATTTCAAACGCGATCGCGGTTCATCACCCGCGCAAGGCCAGGTCTATCGAGGATACGAACAAACTTCTGCTCGACGCTGATCAGTCCTTCCTGCTGAAACTTCGAGAAAGTGCGGCTCACCGTCTCCAGCTTCTGTCCAATGTAGCTGCCGATATCCTCGCGCGTCATGCGCAGATGGAACTCCGAAGGCGAATAGCCGCGCGCAGCAAAGCGCTGCGATATGTCGAGCAGAAACATCGCCAGGCGTTCATGGGAATTCATGCTGCCGAGGCGCAGCATCTCCTCGTGGTTGCGCACAATTTCACGGCCCATCGTCTTGTGCAATTGGCGCTGTAGGCGGGGAATTTCGCGTGCCAGTTTTTGCAGCCCGACAAAAGGCATCGCGCAGACGTCGCTGTCCTCTAACGCAAGGGCATTGCAGATATGCAAACCCGGTCCGATGCCCTCCATGCCAAGTAGTTCGCCTGTCATGGAGAATCCGAGCACCTGACAGCAGGTATTCGGACTCAACGCAAATGACTTGAAGAAGCCGCTACGCACGGCGAATAGGCAGGTGAATGGATCACCGCTGCGGTACAGGTATTCACCTCTTTTCACATGCGTGCGATGAAAATCCAGTTGGTCAGCAACATCAAACTCGGCACGAGTCAGGCCACAACAGGGTGTGCACAGCCCGCGCAGGTTGCAGGCTGAACATCCGGAAGAGTGCAGCGCGAGGACGGCAGACCTGGAGCCGACAACAGAGTCGCCGGATTTTCGCTGTGGGTACGCTGTTATCGTTGCCAGGGTGTGGCTTCTCATCGTGCTCTCCAATTACGGCATACGCCAATTGCTGCGTCGGCGAATGCGCATCACATGGTTGGATAACAACTATTGCCATATGGCGAATGCCGCAACGCGCGCAAGTGCAAGCCTAGTGTATGCGGACGGAAAGTAATGTGCGCTGCCGCGCATATGCGGCGAAACCGGTTTGAGATCGCGGCCTGATTTAACAAAGCAGTCGACGGATTGGATCTCTTCCGGAAACGGCATGGCGAAATCAGGAAGATATCAAGCGATGTGAGTCGTCCACGCGGTCAGCCAACATGGCGCTTTTCGCTATGTTCGTTGCCGAACAGAGTAGGTGCCGGCGAGCGGATACGCTCCGATTAGGATCGTAAAACGATCGTCTCTTGAAGATATCGGCAGGGGAACTCTCAATTCCCAATAAGATCCGCACTCACAACCACGAAAAACCACGAGAGCAGGTGATCAAGACGGGAACGGAAGAACCGAAGTCGGCCCGTGGCTCGATTCTCGTCATCGCCGGAACAGGTACCGAAACCGAAGCCGAAACCAAGTGTACTCACTAACCTATCCACAATCTCTGGCAATACCGCTAGTCGCCGCTGGCGCGACGGCGAGTATATCAATGCTGGCGCCGATCGGCTGGGCGAATTGGTTCATGCTGATGCTGGCAGGGTTGGCCTCGTGGACGTTGCTCGAATACCTGCTTCACCGCCATGTGCTGCACGGCGTGGAGCCTTTCAAACGTTGGCACCTGGAACACCATCTACATCCGGATCGGCCGATGAGGATCCCGCTGGCATTCAGCCTGATGTTGGTGGGCGCTGTGGTGATTCCGGCCGCATTTATCGGCGCGGCCGCAAGTCTTGCCACTGCGTTTTCGTGCGGTCTGAGCGTCGGACTGCTCTTGCAGGAAGTCGTTCACCACCGTCTGCACAGTTCAGCGCGCCCACCTGGCGGCTACCCTATGCCTCGGCAGAATCAACACGATTTTCACCATCACCGCGACCAAGGCGCCGCCTTTGGGACATTGACCGGATTTTGGGACGGGTTATTCCGCACTGCGGGTCCCCGAAGCTATTGAAACAGAGGTCTGAACGTAATCGGGGAATTTCCACTTATGCGCCTCCCAACCCGCCAACCGAGCTGACGAAGGTGCGATTCGCCATTTCCTCACCGAACAGAATGACAGCAGGCACATCATGACTGATAAAAACGCCAGGTTGACTTCACTACAGACGCTTTTCGAAACCAGGCGCGGAACTACAGTGCAACTGCCACCAAGACTGGCTCACCGGTATGGCAACTTGCGCATACCGTCGAAACGCGGCCATCCCCATGTCTTCAGCAATTTCGTGACCACGCTGGATGGCGTCGTCTCGCTCAACTCGCCGGGACACGCCAGTGGTGGGGACATCAGCGGCTTCAGCGCACAAGATCGGATGGTGATGGGCTTGTTGCGCGCCATCGCCGACGTGGTCATCATCGGCACCGGTACGTTGGGTGCCGACAGCCGGCACGTGTGGACTGCCGACGCGATTTTCCCCGAGTTGGCGGACGAATACCGGCGGCTACGCAAGGATCTCAAGAAGTCAGAGACGCCCCTGAACGTGGTCGTCAGCGGGAGTGGTTCGGTGGATCTGCACCTGCCCATCTTCGCCTCCGGCAAAGTCAACACGCTAATCCTTACCACGACGGCTGGAGAGCGGTGCTTACGCCGTGAAGCGGCGTCCGACTCGGTCGAAATTCGCGCGATTGGCACCAGCCGCCGCGCGATCCCGGCGCGCGCGATCCTCGACGAGGTGTGCCGGATGCGTTCCAACCGGTTGATTCTCGTCGAGGGAGGGTCACGACTGCTGGGTGACTTCTACGCCGAGCACCTGATCGACGAGCAGTTCCTGACGATTGCGCCGCAAGTTGCCGGACGTGAGGGTGGCAACCGGCGGCCCGGCCTGGTCACTGGGAAAACATTTGCGCCGGGGGATGCTCGTTGGGGGACGTTGACCGATCTGCGACTTGGTGGCAGCCACTTGTTTCTCCGCTATTCATTTTCAGGGTCCCGGCCTCATTCGCAGGCGGGAAGTCCATAAGCGGACGCCTTCGCAGGAGCGGGAACGATGTTACGAGGGGGCCACGTATCCCGGTCACTATGCGCGGCACCGCACGGATGGATCAATCGACATTTGATTTGATGTCCACGACATCTCGACTGGAGGATTATCCATGAAAAGTACCACGCAAATTCTTAGGTCAAAGTCCGAGCAGGGTGTCTACACGGTCACGCCGACGACTTCGGTGTTCGACGCTGTCATGTTGATGGATGAGAAGAACATCGGTGCGTTGGTAGTCATGGTGGACGAAAAGGTCGTAGGTATCGTCAACGAACGTGAGGTTGCCCGAAAAATCGCCCTCTTGGGCCTTTCGTCGAAACAAACGCCCGTGCGCGACGTCATGGCCTCCGTGGTCATGTATGTGAATCCGGACCAGACCAACGAGGAATGCATGGCATTGATGACCGAAACCCGGCTGCGCCACTTGCCCGTCATGCACGACGGCAAGCTGATCGGCCTTGTCTCCATCGGCGACCTGGTGAAGGACATCATTTCCGAGCAGAAATTCATCATCGAGCAACTCCAGCACTACATCACCGGGGACCTGGGCTGAACCCGTCACCTGTCGACGCCGACTGTCTGGCGCGGTGATAGTCACCTTCGGTTCGCTGGCGAACCGACTTCCCCTACGACGTTGCGTACGCTTGCAACCTTGAACCACCATCCGGGTAGACGAAATCATGTTGAAGTCGCGAGAAGGCCAAAAGGTTCCCCAAGTCACTTTCCCGATCCGGGCTAATGATGAATGGCAAAACATTACCAGCGAGGCGTTGTTCAATGGCAAGACAGTGGTGCTGTTCGCACTGCCGGGTGCCTTCACGCCGACCTGTTCCAGCACCCACCTGCCCGGCTATACCGAATTAGCCGGCGTATTCAAGGAGTATGGGATCGACAGCGTGATTTGTCTGGCGGTCAACGACCCCTTTGTGATGGAAACCTGGAAAGCGGCGCAAAATGCCGAAGGCATCTATTTCCTGCCCGACGGCAACGGAGAATTCACCCAGGGCATGGGCATGTTGGTGGACAAATCCGCGATCGGCCTGGGTAAGAGAAGCTGGCGTTATTCCATGCTGGTGAAGGACAGCATGATTGAAAAGATGTTCATCGAGCCGGAAGAACCGGGCGACCCGTTCCAGGTGTCGGACGCCGATACCATGTTGAAATACATCAACCCCAAGGCCAAGCCCCCGCCACGCATCACCCTGTTCTGCAAGCCCGCCTGCCCGCACTGCGCACGCGCCCGCAAGCTGCTCGACGACAAGGGCCTGCGTTTCGAGGAAATCGAACTGGGCAGCCGCGGCGTCAGCTACAGCTCGCTGCAAGCGGTGACCGGGCGGGGCACCACGCCCCAGGTGTACATCGACGGACAACACATCGGCGGAGCGGACGAACTGGCAAGCTGGCTGGCGAAATGAGGCGAGCAGAGCCGGAATTCCACAGCCAGGCGATCGACACCGGCAGCTGGCATTCGACTTGGAGCAAGCGCACATGACGGCAATTCATGTAGATGTCGCCATCATCGGCGCCGGTACCGCCGGCATGGGCGCCTACCGTGCCGCTCGGGGCCATACCGACTCAGTCCTGCTGATTGAAGGCGGCGTCTATGGCACGACCTGCGCCCGTGTCGGCTGCATGCCCAGCAAGCTGCTGATCGCCGCCGCGGAAGTCGCTCATCAGGCCCGGCATGCCGCTGCATTCGGGGTGCAGGTGGCAGGCGTCGCCGTCGATGGAGCGGCAGTGCTGGCGCGGGTGCGGCGCGAACGCGACCGCTTCGTCGGCTTCGTGCTGGAGACCATTGAAACCATTCCCATAGGCGACCGACTGACGGCCAAGGTGGCTTTTCAGGATGCCAATACCCTGGTGACGCCGCAGGGTCAATCGATTCACGTCGGGCGTATCGTCATCGCCACCGGCAGCATTCCGGTCCTGCCCCCGCTGTTGAAGGGGCTGAGCCAAGGTTTGCTGACCAACGAAACGATTTTCGATCTGCCGGCTTTGCCCAAGACTCTGGCGGTGTTCGGTCCGGGCGTGCTGGGGATGGAACTGGGACAGGCGATGAGCCGCCTGGGCGTCGCCGTCAAAATGTTCGGCGTGGGCGGCGGCATTGCCGGCATTCACGACCCGGCCATACGCGACTATGCCGACCGGACCCTCAATGAGGAGTTCTATCTGGATGCATCGGCGCAGGTAAAGGCAGTCGAAGAAGCCGCCGACGGAGTCCAAGTCCATTACCTGCACCGGGATGGCACCTGGCGAACCGAACAGTTCGAGTATGTCCTGGCGGCCACCGGCAGGACTCCCGATCTCGCCGGACTCGAATTGAAGACGACCGGACTCGAGTTGAACGAACGCGGTGTGCCGGTGTTCGACCGCTACACCCTGCAATGCGGCGACAGCGCGATTTTCATTGCCGGCGACGCCAGCAACGACATTCCCTTGTTGCACGAAGCGGCCGATCAGGGCCGCATCGCCGGCGAGAATGCCGGGCGTTTCCCCGACGTGCGCGCCGGCTTGCGCCGCACACCGCTGGCGGTGGTGTTCACCGACCCGCAAGTGGCATCCGTCGGCCTCAGGCTGGACCAGCTTGAGCAGCGCTACAAGGATCACTACGCCGTGGGATCAGTGTTCTTCGACGACCAGGGACGCAGCCGGGTCATATTGCGCAACAAAGGAATGCTGAAGGTCTATGCCGAAAAAGGTAGCGGCTTGTTTCTCGGGGCGGAAATGTTCGGCCCGGCCGCCGAGCATATCGGGCATCTCCTGGCCTGGGCGGCGCAAAAACGCATGACGGTATCCGAAATGCTGGAGATGCCCTTCTATCATCCGGTCATTGAAGAAGGTTTGCGCAGCGCGCTGCGGGATCTCAATCATCAGCTGCACATCGGTTTTGAAATGATCACGCGTTGCATGGATTGCGGACCCGGCGCTTAACGATTCGATTCCATATCCGTCCCGGCAGAGGATGAGAGTGGACATCACCGACAAGAGGAATCAAAGTGACAGTACAGAAGGATGAAGGCACGGGCCGGATCGAGGCCTTCAGCGACGGCGTCTTTGCCATCGCCATCACGCTCCTGGTGCTCGACTTGAAGGTTCCGGCGCACCCGGACGTCGCACAGCTGGGGCTGGCCCATGCGCTGGCGCTGCTTTGGCCCGGCTATCTGGCATTCATCACCAGCTTCATCACGATCCTGGTGATCTGGGTAAAACACCACTGGATGTTCACCCTGATCCAAAGAAGCGACCACGCCTTCCTCTACTGGAATGGACTACTGCTGTTCTTTGTGACCTTCCTGCCCTTTCCGACGGGATTGCTCGCGGAGTATCTCCTTCATCCCGAAGCCAAGGTGGCGGCCAATCTATATACTGGGACGGTGTTTGCGATCTCTCTGGCTTTCTATTGCCTCTGGTGGCACGCGGCGAAGGACAAGCACCTCCTGGCAGTCCATGCGACCAATGCCGTCAGCACCGAAGCGAAGCAAATCACTCAGCAGGATCGATATGCCCCGCACTTCTATTTCATGGCGTTCGGCATATCGTTCCTGTCCGAAGGCGCAAGCATCACGATCTGTCTGCTCCTGGCTCTGATCTTTGCGTTCAGGGACTGGCTGACGAAAACCTAGGGCGCTCGACCGGGACATACGTAACCCACGACGAACGGGCATTGCCGATGAAATTCTCACGCCGCCACACCGAACATCACCGCACTGACCGCATCGGCTGGTTGCGCGCCGCCGTG
>JBAYJH010000179.1:0-9970 GCA_041665185.1 Sterolibacterium sp. | reverse complement strand
GTAGCCGTCGCGCAACAAATGCGTGGCGAAGGAATGGCGCAGCGTGTGGCAGGACACGCGCTTCGCGATGCCAGCGGATTGCGCCGCAGCCTTTACCCCTCGCTGCAGCACGGAGTCGTCCAGATGGTGCCTGCGGACGACGCCGTCATCCGGATCGACCGAACGATTTTTAGACGGAAACACGTACTGCCAGCTCCACTCGAACCCCGCCCGCGGATACTTGCGCGCGAGCGCGAACGGCAGATGCACCTCGCCATAACCTTCGCGCAGATCGCGCTCATGCAACCGCCGCACCTTGACCAGATGGGCTTGCAATGGCTCGACCAGCTTCTCGGGCAACAGCGTCACGCGATCCTTCTGCCCCTTGCCATCGCGCACCAGAAGCTGGCGGTAATTGAAATCCACGTCCTTCACCCGCAGGCGCAGGCATTCGAAATGGCGCAGCCCCGCGCCATAGAGCAGACCAGCCATCAGCCATGCACCGCCGCGCAACTCGGCGAGCAACGCCTCCACCTCCGGCACCGACAGCACCGTCGGCAGGCGCACCGGACGCTTGGCGCGCGTCATCCCATCGAGCCAGCCCAGGTCGCGCCCGAGCACCTGTTTGTACAGGAACAGCAGCGCGGCCAGCGCCTGCCCTTGCGTCGCGGCAGCCACCTTGCGTTCCGATGCCAAGTACGAAAGGAAGGCCGTGGCCTCTCCTTCACCGAGCTCATTCGGATGACGCTTGCCATGAAAATAAATGTAGCGCTTGATCCAATGAACATACGCCTCCTCCGTGCGCCGGCTGTAGTTCAGACGCCTGATCGCGGCGCGAACCTGCTCCAGCAACTTAGGCGGTCGAGGACCGGATAGACAATGTTCCTGAAAAACAGTATCTTGGGTCATGATGTGGGGAATAACATCGTTATCTGCGCGGGATAACAAGAACCTGTATGCATATACAGCACAACAAAACGTTGATTTCATGGAACGGTTGACACGCACCATGACGGAATCGCCATGTTATTCGGCGTTTCGGTGCTTGATATTACGTTAGGTTTTGGGAGGACACAATGGAAGGTGATGGTGTTGTGAAAATGCTCTACAGCGAGAAGCAAGTTGCTGGGCGCAAGATATGGGTGTTTGAGTGCGGTGTGCCCCAGCAAAACTCTTATGGTGACGCCGATATAAGCGCTTTTGCAAACGACTTCTCCCCAAACAGGAATGTTTATTACGAAGCAAACGATATGGAGGTCAAGTGGTTTCGCTCGCCATTCTTCACAACGAAAACACCTCCCAGTGATGACGAATTAAGATTCCAGCTTGAAAAGTGGCATCGAGGCAGGCAAGTAAAATTCATCGTGGCTGGGTTTATTTGCGCTTTCATAATTTACAAGATGTTCGCATAGCACCATGGCATCCGAATTCATTACATATTTTGGTGCCATCTTCGTTGCAGTTGGTACCACGCTTACGTTCTAAGTGGCCGTCGAGGGGGAAGGATTAACATGAAAATTTCTAGGCGAGGCGCATCCTCAGATTTTGGCGAATCCAGCATTGAGTTGAAATCACCCAGGTTCGCTTGGAACAAGCCCGATTCCTGCATAACGATTGTTCAGTCAGGCGTCAAAGATTTTTCAACCACCTCACGCCACAACTACACGGTCCGGTTGACTTTGCCGGAAGTGCAAGGCTTTCTTCAAGCGCTTGCGGACGCCGCAATGGCTCAGCCCGAGATATTTGAGAAGCAACTGGAGCAGTCACTTAAAGCCCTCGTCCGAATTCAAGCGGTAGTCGCTGGCGTCAAAACCTAACTATGCGTCGCAGCGGACGCGCATGAAGCCGCGCGCCGCTGAACGCAGACGTTAGCCCCCAATGATAGTGACCACCATGTCCTTTTCTATCGGCGAAAACCACCATGAACACTCATGTTCTCTAATCGAAATCCGCTTGTCATAGCTTTGTCTTTCGTTCTGTTTGTCAGCACGGAGATTGAAGCGGCTGGGGGTGCCACCGCAGATCGTTTGCAATCGTGCGACGCTAAGGTTGCGATATCGGCCGCTGAAGAGGTGACAAAAGGCAAGGCCCACTTGCAGGAGCCTGTGCTGCTGTTAAGGGCAGCCGCAGCGTTTTATCAAAACGGCAGAAGAGAGGACGCGGTGTTCTGGTATTTCGCAGGTCACTTACGTACCCGGCAGCAAATGGTAGTCGACGGCCGTGCACCCGTTGGATTTGCCGAAGCGGTCATGATCGGCCAGCGCATCTCTGTATACGGTCAAAGCGATGCGGCTCGACTCGACGCAGTCCTAGGAAGAGTGCTGGAATGGGACGCCAAAACGGCCAACATCTATGTAGAGAAAGCGAAGGGCGTATCAGACCATTCAAAACAAATAGAAAATCTATACGCTGAATATGCCGCTTTTCGGGTCATACTTTCTACAGAGAAATCATTCAGTGAAGGCCAGCATAAGGGCGCTGCTGGTCAAATGGATCGCGAGTACGAAAAACATTTTGGTTCGCGCTGTCGTGGCGGCTAACTTCAAATGCAACGGACCGCCTTCGGCGGCCGTTGATTATTGACGTTAGACCTCATGTACGAGCAGTCATCTACCCTCGTCGGCCCGGGAAACACGTTGCAGGTACTGTGGCGCTACCTTTCCGCTGAGCGCCTTCTCGATCTACTGCAGTCCGGCGAACTATTTTTTTCTCACCTGCCCACGCTTGACGATGCAAAGGAAGGTGCGCTCACAAATCGCTCGCGCGAGCATCTCGCCAGCTGGTTTCAGCATCAAAACCGGGCCTCCCGGTTACAAGCGTATGCCGAGGTAGATGAGTATCAGAAGAGTCAGCGATTCTTCTATGTCAACTGCTGGCACATGAACGATCACGAGTCCTACCTCATGTGGAAGGCATATGCCGACCGCGGCTTTGCCATTCAGACCACGTTTGAGCGTCTCACGGGCGCACTCGATGCTACACGAAGTGTTGTCACCGGCGGCGTTGTTGACTATGTCGACTTCGAGCGCGATTTGACTTTGGTGGGAAATGTGTTCAATCACGTTGCAACGAAGGACATGCCGTATCGGGATGAACGCGAATTCAGACTCGTCTTCTGGGATGTCGATCCCAGAAATCAAGGTTTTCGGAAGGCGCCAAACGGGGTCCGCATCCCCGTCGATGTTCAAATGCTTGTTCGTACTATTGTTCGAAGCCCGTATCCAGAGAGCCTGAATCCAGAGCTTGAACGCCTTATCGAGCATCATAAGCTCTCATACAACTCATCTAGCGTTACATCGAGGCTAGCAACGGCGCCAGCCAACCGTCATACCAATGAGGTCTAACCCTTCGCCCCACGCGGACGCGCGAGATGCATCGCGTCCTGAGCACACATCGCAGCCGCGCGCCGGTGGGCTTAAACGTTATGGCTCGTGAACGAATGGCGCAATGGAATAGACAATTGTGAGCCCTAGGTCTGTCGCACTATCGATATTCGTATTGGTTCTGGTCGCCGTTGGATACTTTGCCTTATCCAGTGATCCGGCTAGCGACAAATCTTTACCACCAAGTTATTCTGGAAAGGACATCCGAATTTCGGTTGTAGATGCGGTTACAGGCAAACCAATCGAAAACGCGGCTGTAATAGCTCGATGGATCGTGATGGAACCAAATGGCTTTAAGGGAGCCGTTTGGTATTATGACTTGCACCTAGTGGAAGCGCTGACGAATCAAGATGGCTATGCCACGATACCAGCTTGGGGGCCAATTCCCAGACCAAAGGGACGGCAAATGGTCAGCGGGCTAGATCCAAAAGTTATTGTGTTTCATCCCGGCTACGCGCCTCTGTTCGCAGGAGGAACTGTCGGAAGTTCTGTTGCTAATTCCACTAGACCGGCTGAGCCTTTTAACGCGACAGTCCGCCTGAAAACATATGATGCGGAAATTGCATCTGGTGGCACACTTGGGACACCAGATATTAAACAGTCTCCTAAGTTTACTTCTGCCAAGGGAATGCTCGACTTGCTCGGTGGTCAGCTGATGACCAGCGTTATCAGCGCTGATAACAAAGAATCAGCTATAGCTCAAGAGTGGCAAGCTATCGTCATGGTTGATAAGGAACTTCAACGCTTGTCGGCACCTGCACACTATCGATGGAGTGAACCCTTAGTTGAGCGGAAGCTTGCTGCTCAGCGTATAAATAGTAATGTGCCATTCAAGCCATAACACTACGCTCCAAGGGACGCCCGCAAGCGGGCGCCCCTGAGCTTCACGTTAGGTGGCACATGGCACGTCGTCCTTCGCTATGGCGGACTGTGAAATCCCTGAACAAGCAGAGACGTCTTGCTCTGTTTGTTGGCGCTGGAATCTCGATGGGATGCGGACTTCCCGGCTGGAAGGAACTTGTTGACCGAGTAGTTCACGATGTTTGGCGGAGCGCGCCTGGCTTTGCTGATCATCTTCGCAATGGAGCCAATCTCCTTGCGGCGAGGTACGCGAAACAAAAGAGGGGCGTGAAGTTCAATCAGGTAGTACACAAAGCTCTATACACAGGGGACGTTCAAATATCGCGCTGCGTTCGGGCCATCGCAAAGTCCGGTGTTCGGCAGATCTGCAATTTTAATTTCGACGACCTATTGATTGAAGCAATTCTGACGGATGGAACAGATTGCGTCGTGGCTACGCCAGATGAGGCTTTTGAGTCCCGCGTAGACAAGGTCACGATTTTTCATCCGCACGGCATCCTTCCGCTCACCTATCGGGGCGAAGAACTGGACTCGGCGCGAATAGTGTTCTCAGAAGATGACTACCATGCCTTATATTCAGATCCATATTCTTGGGCAAACATAGCGCAACTAAGCCTACTGACCAGCTACTCTGTTCTGTTCATCGGTCTTTCGATGCAAGACCCGAATCTCCGCCGACTTATTGACACAGTAAGGGAAAGAGGCTTCAAAAATCAGCACTTCGCTGTCTTCCGCGACCCGGCTATCGGAAAGAGGGGCGATGCCCGTGTCCAGGCAAACGGACAACGAAAATTGATCGAGTTAGACATGCGAAGTCTCGGAGTAACACCATGGTTCGTCGACAGCCATGACAAGGTGGCCGAGATCATCGAGAATATAAGAGTAAATCGAATCGGCCAAGAGGAGGTTGAAAGTGCCACCTAACCCTGCGCTCAAGTTCGCTCCCGTTGGTCGCTGGGACGCGCCTTCGGCGCGCCCCTTAGCTCCACGTTGGGCGGCGGAGGGACGATGAGCGACACAGAGACCCAGGCTATTGAGCGGGCAACCGCCGAAGGCTTTCTCGCCCACTACAATGCGAGGGAGGAAACGGACTATCGCGTTGTTGCGGTTGCGGGCCCAGGCGAATCTCCCGACGTCAAGTGCGTAAGCTCAAGCGGCGACGAGCTTTGGCTAGAGGTCACGATCACAGAGGACAACCTGCGGGACGCTCAGGCACTCTTGGGCCGATCGGAGCACAAGAGTCCTGACGCACTTCGGGCCCTGCTGCACAAGGTCAAGAAAGGCGCAGCGAAGATGCCCATCACTCGGGTTGACGGTAGTGTCCTGCAAATCCTGATTGATCGTCTTCGCCGCAAGTTCGAAAAGCGCTACGGCTCCAACGTCGCGCTTGTTGTGAGAGAGGCAGGTGTCTCCTGGGACTGGGAACTTGTACTACCCACGGTTCGAGATGCGTTTCATAGCGCACCGAACCCTTTTGATCGTGGCGTCTGGTTACTCTCGCTCGCTAAAGATCGATTGACTCGTGTCTTCTGACGGAGCGATCCAAAGGTGATGCCGACGCCCAACCGCCAAATCGAGAGGGACGCTTCGCCAGCGGCGCTGCGCTTGCTGGCTCGCGCCCCTCATTTGGAACGTTGAGGCTGTATAAAAAGTCCTGAAACGCGTCCTCGATAAACACCTTCAATCGTTAGTGCAGAGAGACGATTTGAGGGAGAAGAAGATGGCGCGCTACAAGCTGGTGGACCGGAGCCCGAGGTTCCTGCCGATTGTTCTGGAGGCGCAACTTATGACGGGGAGCTTCGAGTACGCGCTGGATTACCTCATCGACAACGAAGTCGATCTGTCCGGCGTGGCCGCGCGCTACTGCAACGACGAGACCGGTGCCCCGGCCTACGATCCGGCGGTAATGCTCAAGATTGTGCTCCTTGCTTATAGCCGCGGTGTAGTGAGCAGTCGTGCGATCGAGCGGCTGTGCCGGGAGAACGTGCTATTCATGGCGATGTCGGGCGACAGCGCCCCGCAGTTCACTACGATCGCGAAGTTCGTGCGCGAATTGGGTGGGGAAGTTTCAGCGATTTTTGCCCAGGTGCTGCTGATCTGCGAGCGCCAGGGGTTGATCGGCAAGCAGATGTTTGCGATCGACGGGGTCAAGCTGCCGAGCAATGCTGACAAGCGGCGAAGCGGCACGCACGCCGAGCTTAGCCACGAGGCGGACCGGATGGAATTGGCGGTGGCGAAAATGCTGGCTGCGCACCGAGCCCGCGACGAACGGGGCGAGACGGTGCAGGATGAAGCGGCGCATGCCGGGCGGATCGAGCGCCTGAGCGCGGAAGCGAAGCGCATCCGGGCGTTCCTCGCCGCCAATGCCGAGCGCCGTTCCGAGAAGGGGGCGGTGCGAAAGAGCAACGTCACCGACAACGACAGCGCGAAGATGGCGACCGCTAAGGGCGTGATCCAGGGCTACACGGCGGTAGCGGCCGTGGACGGCAAGGCGCAGGTGATCGTTGCGGCGATGGCCCATGGTTCCGGGAGCGAGCAAAGCGTGCTGTTGCCGATGGTGGACAAGACGAACTCGATGCGCACCGATCAGACCATTGTCACGGCCGATGCGCTACCCCGAGAGAACCGCGACGCGCCAGGTGGCCTTCTTCGAGAAGAACCAGGATTCGCCCTCGCACTACACCGAGCGCATGAAGCAGGCGATCGACAGCGACCGGGGCCGCGTGCTCTATGCTCGGCGCATCGCCATCGTCGAACCCGTGTTCGGCAACCTGCGGCACAACAAGCGGCTGGATCGATTCACGCTGCGTACTCGGTCAAAGGTGAATACACAGTGGAATCTATATTGCCTGGTTCACAACATCGAAAAGCTGGCGCATCATGGATATGGAACGTAGGTAGAAATGGCAAGAACCGATTCGCTTTCCCGTGACGCATATTCGCTAACGACCATCAACATGCCGCACACAACAACACTGCATCAACTCGCTCAGTGGCGGTCGCGCCAAAAGCGGGTTTTTCTACAGCCTCGTTAGCCCGCAGAGAGAGCAATGGTGAGCTTCGGAAAGGCTCGTAGCAGTTTCTTGTCCATTGTCACCAATCGAGTGTCGAGCTTTATTGCCAGCGCGACGAACTCACAGTCGTATGCAGAGCAGTCGCTATCGCGTACGAGTTCGAGCACCGTACGAGAATCAACCTCGAACTCAGAACCTTCAAGCAAGCTCTCTGCTTCGCTTTGCAGGCTGTTGGCGTGTTCGAACGAAATGACCTTGCGTCGTATATAGCCAGCCAAAATGTTGCGAAACTCGCTACGCCAGAGAATTGGCGCCGCCCAATCGGAGTCTCGCTCTAGCAACGCTTCCGCTGCGGCGGTGTACTCGCATGGCAGGTACAGGTACGCGAGCACATTCGAGTCAACCACAATCACGGGCGGCCCTCGCGTTTGGTGGCGTCTATGTCACGAGCACGGAACTTGCCTTGAGGTAGCGCGGCGCGCAGTTCGCGCGCCCGTGCCAGCCTCTCACCAGGCATCACCTTGGTCGGAAGTAGCACCGATTCCAAGCACACGATTGCCTCGCTGTTCAAGCTGCGACGGTGCGTTTCCGCAGAGAGCTTCAATCGCTCGTACACGGCGTCGGGAATGTTCTTCAGGGTCAGTGTTGTCGGCATGGCGTTCTCCAACCAAAGTGGAACCATTTTGGTTTGTTCTGCGCCGGAAGTCAATGGGCCTGCTGCGATGCGGGCTAACCCAACGGTTGAGAGGGACGCGCGCAAGAGCGGCGCGCGGCCCTCACCGTGAACGTTATACGTGTTGAGTACATAAGGCACACGGGTGTATTATCTTGGGCATGAAGCCCATCCGATGGAACCCAGATAAGAGTCTTTCGCTCAAAGCGGAACGTGGTGTCTCTTTCGAAGAGGTTCTTTCCGCGATTTCGCAGGACGGTCTTCTCAGCGTCATGGATCACCCGAACCGGGCCAAGTACGGGCATCAGAAGATGCTTGTAGTGCGGATACAAGACTACGCGTACCTCGTTCCTTACGTTGAAAATGAAAGAGAGATCTTTTTGAAGAGCATCATGCCCAGCCGCAAAGCGACGCGGGATTTCTTATCGGGAGACAAGTGACATGAACGGCGAAACGTTGTTGGAACAGGAAATTCTCGCCGCTTTCGAGCGAGGAGAGTGGAAGCCCGTTCGGAACCAGAAAGGCGAGATCGCGCGGCTTCGGGCAGCGGCGGCGGCTACGTTGCTTAAGAACAAGCGGGTCAACATAAGAATTTCTTCCCGGGACCTGGAGGGCTTACAGGCCCGAGCTGCAGAGGAAGGTGTCCCATATCAGACGCTTATGGCGAGCGTCCTGCACAAGTTCGTATCGGGTCGTCTCGTCGAGTCGCAAAGACGTATAACTTCGCGCTCAAGCGGACGCGGCCAAAAGCGCCGCGCCGCTTAGCTCGGCGTTGGATTCCGTGATCGACCTGCACACCTATCCGCTGTTCATCGGCGCAGTCGTCCTGCTCGTTCTCGCGCGCGGCCCCGGCATGGCGTACATGCTCACTTTCGCCAGGCTGTACGCCGCAGCGCCGCTGGCGCTCGCCGCATTGGCGTGGACGCCGGCGCAGGCGCAGGACGCGGGCAGCCTCGCGCGCCTGCTCGCATCGCCGTCGCGCACGCCGGCCAACGTCGCGCGCGACGGTTTCCGCCACCCGCTCCAGGTGCTTGAGTTTTTCGGCGTCAGGCCGGACAGCACGGTGGTCGAAATCCTGCCCGGCAGCGGCGGCTATTACATGGAGATCCTCGCGCCCTACCTGAAGGACAAAGGGCTGTACATCGCCGCAGACCGCGACGCGCTGGCGCCGCCGCCGTACCTGGCCGATCACCGGAAGCTGCTGGCGCGGCTCAAGGCCGAACCCGGGCTTTACGGCAAGGTCGCGGTGACCGAGTTCAACGCCGATCTGCACGAGATCGCACCGCCGGGCAGCGCCGATTTCGTGCTGACGTTCCGCAACCTGCACAACTGGATCGCGCGCAACGAGGCCGAGGCGTCGCTGCGCGCGTTCCGCAAGGCGCTCAAGCCGGGCGGCATTCTCGGCGTGGTCGATCATCGAGGACGCGCCGATCTGCCGCAGGAAGCGCAGACGAAGAGCGGTTACGTGCGCGAGGACTACGCTATCGCGCTGATCGAGAAGGCCGGATTCAAGCTCGCAGGCGCATCCGAAGTGAACGCGAATCCGAAGGACACGAAGGACTACCCCGAAGGCGTGTGGACATTGCCGCCGACCTATCGTCTGAAGGAGCAGGACCGCGCGAAATACGCCGCGATCGGCGAGAGCGACCGCTTCACCCTCAAATTCGTGAAGCAGTGAGCGCAGCGCCGCACGCTCAGGCGCTGGCGCACCCGTGCGCCGAAGTTCTGTAAGCCATTCTTTTGTCTTACAATAGACCGCAGAATCTTCTCGGGGCCCGATAACGGCTGTCGGCCAGGGGCAATAACCGCGATAAAGGGAGTCCGAAATGGCGCTTAATCTTCCCAAGCTCAGCCTTCCCAAGCTCAATCTGCCGAAGCTTGGTATTCCCAAGCCCGGAGGCGCCAAGCCCGCGCAGGCGGCGCCCGCACTCGACAAGAAGCAGCTGCCGCTCATCGTCGGCGGGCTCATCGTGCTCGCCGCGGCAGGCTGGTTCGGCTGGCAGTATTTCATGGAAGAGCCTGCGCCTGCGCCCGCTCCGCCCAAACCCCTGGCCAAGCCC
>JBAYJH010000178.1:0-10076 GCA_041665185.1 Sterolibacterium sp. | reverse complement strand
GTTTTATCTGGGCGCGTTCACTTGAAAGTCTTTCCACCCAGCCGGCGGATTCCAGTTGCCGAATTTCATCATTGCCCTACCTCCCTGGAATTGCAGTACTTGGTGTAGCCAACGGATAACCAAAATTCACGCTGGCCCTTCGCACTACCGGGTCGTCGGCCTGTTACCCTTGACCGTGGTCAAACCCAACGCCTCCCAGTCCATCATGCCACCCCGGTAATACGAAATCTTGCCGACTGGAAATCCGGCCCGCACCAAGCTGGCAATACCAATGGGGCTTTGAGGGCAGACCGGCCCGTTACAGAAGGCGATGATATCGGGAGCCTTGGCACAATCCCACTGGGTGTTGGTACGCCGCACACAACCCAATTCGCCCATGCGATCCTCCAGTTCATTGAAAGGTATGTGATAGGAGTTCGGGATGGTGGCCTCCAGCGGCTCATCTTCGTCGCGCATGTCGATCACCATGGTGGCCGGATCATTGAGCGCCTGCAACACCTCGATTTCGGTTACCGGGCGCACGCCGGGTTGCGGCACCAGAGGCTGCAAGTAGCCCTTGTTGCGCGCACATACGGTCATGACCCGGGTGATGGTGAGCGGTCCGGCAGGCGTCTGGACGACGAACTGGCGATCCTGGCCTATGATGCGCAGCAACGCCGATTCATCGGCCAGGGACGGCATGGCCGATGTTGCCAACAGCGCCACGGGCAGAACGTATCGCGTGGAAAACATCTCTTCTCCCCAAACCGAAATCAGACCACCACGAGTTCCACCCGCTTGCCCAAGGCTTGCAGGGCTCGTTCGAGGGCGGGTACTTTGGTGCCGTGTTGCCGGGCTTCCTTTTCATCAAGTCCAAGGCGACGCGCCAGTTCCGCCTTCGATATGTTTTGCTCCTGCATCGAGACGTGCAGCGCTGCTTTCATCGCGGTCCCCACCGGCGATATCGAGATCCGGACAGAGCGAGACATGGCCGTCTCCTTCGCGCTCGATGAACACTGTCCGTTGCTTTTGCATACTAGCTACTCCAATTTTGTGAATCGTCCCTTCTGGGTTCCGCGAACATTGGTAGCTGGTGCTGCAACGCCCGTAATTGGCCTCCGTGTTGTGCGGTGGAACTATACGCTTAAGGTGCGCAGTCGCAATTATCCATGCGGCTGGTTGCCTTTGAACTGTCGGTGTCGGATCATCCGGCCAGCGCCTTCAAACTCTCCCAGCCCATGGTCGCCAACTCAGGTGAGGGAGGTTTTTGCAGCTAACGCGAATCAAATCGAACACAGCCCCGTTGATTGTTCGACGCGGATCGAAAGCGTGGTTGTCAAAAGCCCACTCCCCAACGTTCTATGCGCACGGCACTCACCTCGCCTGCGGGCGAGAACTCGACCAGTACCGCAACGTCGTACTCGGTCCATAGTGCGTGGCCGACCTTCCGCTCGTGTACGAAGTACTGGTCCGGTCCAGGTCGTTGGCGCGTGCAGCATTTGAGGGTCGCGTTTCGGGCGGCGAAGAATTCTTCCGCTTGACCCCTAGTGGTCCCGACCTTCAGGTGAGCGTCGGTTTCGATTTTCCAGTATGCCATGCGTTCATCGACGCGAGCGGTAGAGCAACCGGCGAGCACGGCGGGCCCTATGCAGGCGAGGCAGAGAAGTAGGGCGCGCCGCATGGTGGCGATAATTGTCATGTGAGGCCTAACGAATGAGCTAAAGGACGGCGTGCGTTTGCGCCGCTCCGCTTGGCCAAGGCACGATGAAAACGTCCGTGAGGCCTGGCGGGAATGCCCGCATACAACGCCAGCGAATCGATGTCGGCGACCAGGCTGTCGAGAAAGTAGGCGCCGATTCCCGGTTGCTGAATTTCGTAAAAGGCGCCGCCGTCCAGTAAATCCTGTTCGGCGGCACGGGAGATGCGCAAACGCATCAGCTGGTCGATTGCTGTAGGCGCTGCTTTGCTTCGCTCCAGGGAGACGAGGGTTCCTGTCCGTTATCGATCCGGCCGGCACGCTCCGCCAAAATGGTCTGGTGCCACTCGGGGACCACGGCTTCCCCTGCGGCGTCGCGGCTAAGCGAATCCCAGAGGGATTCCATCAGGCGCAGTTTTTCCGCGACAGGCAACTCGGCAACTGCCAAACCGGACATGTTCGGGGCTCCTTCTCTTCGTTCGCAAGCATCATAGCAAACGCTTGGGAACGCCAGGGACACTAATCCGTCTAGTGCTATGGCATCGACGATGTTGCACCCCAATGACCCTGAAAATCGAAAGAAAGCTGCCGGTGATGCTTTATCGCCAGCAAATGGACGTTGCCGCCAATCAGCGCGTATAGCACCAAGTAGTTGTCCATGATGTACTCGCGCAGCCCATCCGGGTCAGGTACCAGCGCGGACAGCTTTGCCCGCAATGCCTCAAGCGCGGTCGTCGCTTCGACCGAGCAGGGGGCGCGGCTCAGGAAGGGGCGCCCCATAGCGGGAAACCTTTCGAGATGCGGAATTACGCTGTCGACCAGATCATCCAGCAAGGCATCGTAAGTGTGCGGCGCTTCGGCCTCAGTCGGAAAGCGTTCAATCCCGGCCAGATTTCGCTCGAAGTTGCCGGCAGGCTGGACGACGACTTTCTTTGCCACAGACGATGTTCCGCTGGAAACTCAGGCGCCGTGCCGACGTTTGATGCTTTGATTTGCGCTATGGGCGTCCTTTACCCGGCCAGCGGCCACATCATCGAGCCCTTTGGATGCCTCGCCGATCAACAGTAAATGAATGCGCTCGCGTTCCAGCCGGTGGTAGTAGTCCAGCCGGTTGGAGTCGATCAGGGCGATATAGCTCTCACCGTTCTTGGTGATGATCTTTTCCGCTCCGGCCTTGACCTCTTCGGCAAGTTCAGAGAAGTTGGCGCGAGCATGTGAGAGCGGGATTACATCGCTGGCGGAAATTCCTATGGCAGCCTCCTACGCTGCACATGGCTGGGAATGGCGTCTAAAGACGTTCTCTGAATTGCTCTACCGTCAGCCCGGCATCGCGAACGATACCGCCGAGCGTAAAGGCATTGACGGGGTTGTGTCGTGGAATGGTCAAGATACGTATACCGTCGGACATGACGATGTGCTTTCCTTGGCGAACCACGGCGAATCCGGATTTCTCGAGGGCTCGAATCACATCGAGATGATTGATGCCGGGAATCTTCGGCAAAGTTACACCGTCATCTCGATTTCACGGACCTGTTCACCGCGGAGCTGTTCATCGACAACGGCGAGGTATTCACGCAGGGCATCCTTGATGTTTTCGATGGCTTCGGCCTCGCTAGTGCCTTGCGACCAGCATCCTGGGAGCCCCGGCACTGAAACGGAGTATCCCTCGTCCGATTGATGAAGAGCAATGCGATATCGCATAGAGCCTCCTGTAAAAACGCCAGTATAACGCGGGCATTCCGGATGTACGCCTCCCCAATAGAGCGAACAGTCGCGTTCAATGTGATCCTGATACTTCTATCGATAAGCAATATGCCTAATGTGGTGCCGTTGGAGCCTGACCCCTTTAGCTCCTAATACGCACATCCCTTCAACAACTAGCCACCAAGGCAGATTGGGGCGGTCTTTGCCGGTTACGGAAATTAAATCGAACACGGCCCCTTAGATTCAGTCCTGACCCATTTGGTCCCACTTTGATTGCTTCATCGCTTGCGTCCGTGTTGATGGCTCCTGTCGGACCTTGGAGTTTGTTGGCGATTTTCATGTGTGTCCCCCCGACCAATACGCAGCCAAACGAGCTTTCCGTCCGCTGGCTTCTCACATAATTCTCTTCGAAGACTGTCTCTCAACGAGATAAGCAGTGCGTCGAGATTAGCTGTTTGCATTGTGCCTAAATCAGTTGCGACCTTCTTGGCAAGTGCAATTTGGGTTGGCGTGCCAAGAAGTTGAATATCCGAAATGGCTTGTTCAACATCGTCTGCGACCTCATGCAGTCTTGGGTGGTTGTTTGCCTTCGATATTGAACGGAACGCACTTACGAGATAAGCGACACGTTGCTCACGTTGTTGCTTGGAAACGTCCCGCATACTCGCAAAGGTATGAGTAAGTAGTGCCACGACGAACGCAACCAAGGCGGAAATGAGAATGGAAACAAATTGTTCGGTCATGAGTGGGCTAATCAATCTTTAATCGCACGGGGCAGTCGTATGCACAGTGAATTTAACGCCTAATCCGGAATGACGGCAAGCGGCATCCAACGAGGAAAGATGGAGCGGTGCAACCGGCCTGCGACACGGGACAAGCTGCTGGTGTTCACGCGAAGCGAAATCAGATCTTCCCGAAATCCCCATGTCGCCCCTTGCCGGAAGAGAACCGCGCCGCGCCTGCTATGCCTTCGACCAGGGCGTTGACGCCGTTGCCCCATTCGACCCTCAGCGCTTCCTGCTCGGCTAGTCCTTGCGTCGCATAGACATTGCGCCGGTCGGCGCGCACGGCTTGCTGGGGGAAGCGGGCGATCTCGCGGGCCAGGGCTTCCGCCGCTGCGCGGGCCTGGCCGCGCGCCACGACCTGCTCGCACAGGCCTATGCGCAGGGCTTCTTCGGCCGGCACCTGGCGGCCGGTGAGGATGATCTCCAGGGCGCGGCCCTGGCCGACCAGTCTTGGCAGGTGTAGCGTACCGCCGTCGACCAGGGGCACGCCCCAGCGCCGGCAATACACGCCGAAGTAGGCGTCTTCGGCGCAGACGCGGATATCGCACCACATGGCCAGTTCCATGCCGCCGGCCACCGCCGGGCCTTCGACGGCGGCGATCACCGGCTTGGATAGCTGTAGCCGCGTCGGACCCATGGCGCCGCGCGGGACGGGTCCGTCGCCTTGCGGAAAATCCAGTTGGGCGAAGATGGCGTCGCGCTCATGTTCCGGTAGGTCCACCAGGGTCGCGGCGTACTTCAAATCCCAGCCGGCGCAGAAGGCGCCGCCGGCGCCCCACAGCACCGCGACGCGCGCCTCGGGGTCGCTATCGAAGGCTTGGAAGGCGGCGACCAGGTCGTCGGCCGATTGCGGGTCCATCGAGTTGCGGGCCTCGCGGCGGTCGTGGATGATGGTCCAGACGTGGTCCTGCTTGTCGACCTGGATGCTCATGGCTCGGCTCCCCCGGTATTGGCCTGCTGCTCGTGCCGTCCCTCGAAGGCCGCCAGCGCCTGGCGGATCTCGGCGAGATTCTGCGGCGTCACCTCGGCGCCGCATTCGTAGCAGTGGTTGTTCATGCGGTCGAACCAGCGGCAGCCGCACTCGTCGCAGGCCAGTTCCGGCGCGCCGTTGGGATTGGTGAAAATCATCGGCAGGCGCCGAGAAAGGCCAGCCCGAGCGAATCGAGAAACTCCTCGTAGCCCGCGTCCTGCAACTGGTATTTGTTCTTCATCACGTAGAACATGATCGGGCCTTTGCGGATCAGGCGTTTGATGATGGTCAGGGCATCGCCATCGAGCGCGGCGCGCATCGCCTGCAATGCCTCGTCCTCGGCGACGAACAGCAGGTCCACACGGGTGTCTTCGAAGCCGGTGTAGCTCCTGAAGCTGGCGCGCATGCCGGCAGTGCCTGAACTATTGGGCGGCACTTCCCAGGCCAGCATCTGGCCTACTCCCTGCGCGCTTTTCAGCCCGGCGGCGTGCTTGCCGGGCATGATGCCGGAGCCGCTGCGCGCCACGAAGCCGACCGCCGAGCCCGGCACCATCTCGGAAAACAGTTCGGCATGGCGGTCCAGCATGGCTTGCCATTCATTCAGATTGCCGAAGCGGCTGGCATCGTCGGTGGTCACGTGGGTATTTGCGTCTGCGGTCATGATGGCGATGGCCTGATCAATGGTGCGGGGCCGTCAGCCAAAGATCTTCGATGAAATCTTCGAGCCCGCCGGCCTCCAGTTGGTCCATGGTTTTCAGTATATACGGGTGCACCGCGCCCTGTCGCACCATGGCCCGCAGCGTCGCCAGCCCCTGTTGTTGCAGCGTCGCGGCGGCGGCGGGATCGACCACCAGCAGCACCGCCAGGTCGGGGTCGGGTGTGCCGGCGTAGTTGCGGGTCCGCGCGCGCATGGCGCCGCCCTGCCATTTCCACAACACCAGGCTGCCCGTGTGCGCGGCGAAATCCGCGCGCCGCAGCACGCCGACGCAGGCGCCGGCGGCGAAGCTGGCCTCGCCGTCGAGCATGGCCTGCCAGCGGGCGCAGTCGAGAAAATCGTCGGCATCCGGAGCGCTCATGGTGCTGCACTAAATGTATACATAGGGCGAATGTATGCAGTATACTTCAATTCAACGCGACGGCCCGGAGGGCGGAAAGTTGGTTATCCTGGCCTCGGAACTCAGGAGGAAGCAATGACCAAACCCGGTGAACTCAAGCTCAAACACCTGTTCCAGCCCGGCCAGATCGGCAAGTTCAAGACCAAGAATCTGGTCAAGTACGGCGCCTGCTGCGTCTCCAATTACAACGGCCGCGACGGCAGCATCACGCCGCGCGAGCTGGCGCGGGTGCGGGTGATCGCCGGCACCGGCTGCGGCCTGATCACCAACCAGGGGGCCTACCCGGATCCCCTCGGCGAGGGCAAGGCCTACTTCCGCCAAGTGGCGATCCACGACGACAAATTCCTGCCGCAGTTCGAGACCATCGCCCGTTACATCCACGACGCCGGCGCGGTGGCGATGCAGCAGATCCTCCACGCCGGGCGCTACGGCGGCATCGACCTGGGCTATTGCGTCCAGCCCTCGGTGGTGCCGCAGACGCTGCCGCATTTCCGCCCGCCGCGCGAGATGACCAAGGAGCAGATCAAGGTGACCATCGCCCAGCATGCCGACGCCGCCAAGCGCGCCATCCGCGCCGGCTTCGACGGCACCGAGATCACCAGCTTCATGGGCTATCTGCTGGCCAACTTCAATTCGCGCTTCACCAACCAGCGCACCGACGAATACGGCGGCTCGGTGGACAACCGCGGCCGCTTCATGCGCGAGCTCATCGACGCCATCAAGCAGGCCACCCCCGACAACCCGCTGTCGGTGCGTCTCAACGGCGCCGAACTGATGGACCGCTGGGGCGGCAACAGCCAGGACGAGAGTTTCGAGTTGATGCAGCAGGCCGTCGACTGCGGCGTCGACATGATCTCGGTCACGGTCGGCTGGCAGGAGGCGCCGGAGTCCTCGTTCGGCCGCGACGTGGCGCCGGGCTACTGGAATTTCCTCTCCGCCAAGGCCAAGAAGATGTTCCCCAACGTGCTGGTGGCCTTCGGCAACCGCCTGCCCGACCCGGCCATGGCCGACGAGTGCATCCGCGACGGCGTCTTCGACTACTGGGAGGTCTGCCGCCCGCTGCTCGCCGATCCCGAGATGATCCACAAAGCCGCCGAGGACCGCATGAACGAGGTGCGCCCCTGCATCGGCTCGCTCAACTGCCTGTCGCGGCTGTTCCGCGACCTGCCCTACACCTGCACCATGAATCCGGCGCTGGGCCACGAGGTCGAGCAGGAGTACCACATCACCGAGGCCACCGAGAAGAAGCGCATCATGGTCATCGGCGCCGGGCCGGCCGGCATGGAAGCGGCGATCACCGCGCGCCAGCGCGGCCACAGCGTCACCGTGTTCGAGAAGTCGGACAAGCTCGGCGGCAACCTGGCGGCCTATGCCGACAACGACCTGGCGCGCCCGGCGGATCTGCACAGTGTCATCGACTACTACGGGGTGATGGCCAAAAAGCTCGGCGTCGAGGTCCGGCTCAACACCGAGGCCAACGCCAAGTTCATGCGCAGTGTGCTGCACCAGTACGACGCCTGCATCATCGCCGCCGGCGCGCGCACCGACCTCGGCGCCTTCAGGGATGTGCCGGGTTGCGAACTGCTGGTCGATGCGCTGGAAGTGGCGCACCGCCGCTACACGCCGGGCAAGCGCGTGGTGATGATAGGCGGCGGCATGATCGGCCTGACCATTGCCGAGTTCCTCGCCAAGGCCGGCCACGAAGTAACGGTGATCGAGGAGCAGAAACGCATCGGCGGCGACATCATGCCGACCTTCAAGTGGCGCCATACCGCCTGGGTCGACGAGCTGGGCATACAGACCGTGACCTCGGCGCGTCTCGCCAAGGTGACGGCGGAAGGCGCGACGGCGAAGACCGCCAAGGGCGAAGAGAAATTCATTCCGGCCGACTCCGTCATCGTCTCCAGCCCGCGCAAGGCCAATCACGACCTGTTCCACGAGTTCCAGTGGATGGTGGACGAACTGCATGGCGGCGGCGACGCGACCATACCGCGCGGCCTAGAGTCCGCCATACAGGAAGGCTATCGCCTCGGTGTCCGCATCTGAGTGAGGAGGGTTGATGTCATGAATCCATCGGCGCATATCGATACCTTCGCCCGCGACAGCCTGCCGCCGCGTGGGGAATGGCCGGAGCTGTTTTTCGACTTGCCGGAACTGCACTATCCGCCCCGGCTCAACTGCGCCGTCGAACTGCTCGACAGGATGGTCGCCGGCGGCCATGGCGAGCGCATCGCCCTGCGCACGCCCGACGGGGCCTGCACTTACCGGCAACTGCTGGCGCGGGCCAACCGCATCGCCCATGTGTTGCGCGACGACCTGAAGCTGGTGCCCGGCAATCGGGTGCTGCTGCGCGGCCCCAACAACCCGATGATGGCGGCCTGCTGGTTCGCCGTGATCAAGGCGGGTTGCATCGCGGTGGCCACCATGCCGCTGCTGCGTGCCAAGGAACTTCAGCCCATCATCGACAAGGCGAAGATCGCTACCGCGCTGTGCGATGTGCGGCTGATGGAAGAGATCGAGCTGGTGCGGCGGGAGTGCCCCGGCCTGAATCAGGTGATGGCATTCAACGATGGCGCTGCCGGTTCGCTGGAGGCCCTGCTGGAAAACAAGTCAGATGAATTCACCAATTGCGATACCGCCCTCGACGATGTCGCGCTGATCGCCTTCACCTCGGGCACGACAGGCCAGCCCAAGGGCACCATGCATTTCCACCGCGACGTGATGGCCATGTGCGACTGTTTCCCGCGCTCCATCCTCAAGCCGGATGCAGACGACATTTTCTGCGGCACGCCGCCGATTGCCTTTACGTTTGGCCTGGGCGGTATGCTGTGCTTCCCGATGCGCTTCGGCGCCTCGGTGGTGCTGGTGGAGAAGCTGCTGCCCGACGCGTTGCTGAAGACCATTCAGGATTTCAAGGCGACGGTGTGCTTCACCGCCCCGACCTTCTGGCGGCAGATGGCCGGGCTGGCGAAGCACTACGACCTGTCCAGCCTGAAGCAATGCGTTTCCGCCGGCGAGGCCTTGCCCGACGCCACCCGCCAGCTCTGGAAAGAAGCCACCGGCATTGAGATCATCGACGGCATCGGCGCCACCGAGATGATCCACATTTTCATTTCGCACACGCCGGAGACGGTGCGGCGCGGCGCCACCGGGTACGCCATTCCGGGCTACCGGGCGCGGGTGGTGGACGAGGCCGGTCGGCCGTTGCCGCCGGGCACCATCGGCCGGCTGGCGGTGCAGGGGCCGACCGGCTGTCGCTACCTGGCCGACGAGCGCCAGAAACAGTATGTGCAGGACGGCTGGAACCTCACCGGCGACGCCTACAAGATGGATGCCGACGGCTACTTCTTCTACCAGGCGCGCACCGACGACATGATCATATCGGCCGGCTACAACATCGCCGGGCCGGAAGTCGAGGACGCGCTGCTCAAGCATCCTGCGGTCGCCGAGTGCGGCGTGGTGGGCATGCCTGACGAGGAGCGCGGCCAGATCGTCAAGGCCTTCGTCATCCTGCGACCGGGCTACGCGGCATCCGCGACCCTGGTCAAGGACTTGCAGGACTTCGTCAAGAGCAGCGTCGCGCCTTACAAATATCCGCGCGCCGTCGAGTTCGTCGACACCCTGCCGCGTACCGAAACCGGCAAGCTGCAACGCTTCAAATTGCGTAGTGCCTGATTGTCCGAGAGGGCCAGGCTTTTTTCGTTAGTTCAGGAGGAGTTCATGGAGTTTCTGCAACCGCCCGGCTGGGCACGCCCGAAAGGTTATTCCAACGCTGTCGTATGTTCCGGGCGCATGGTGTTCGTCGCCGGCCAGGTCGGCTGGGATCC
>JBAYJH010000177.1:0-10114 GCA_041665185.1 Sterolibacterium sp. | reverse complement strand
TCGGCAATGCCATCGCCCGGGAGCTTTTCGAAGACCCCTACTGGAAGCCTTTTTTCGCCGGCTATCCCCCCGTGCTAGCGTGGCTGGACAAGGTCAAGCCCGATCTCGCGGTGGTCATCTACAACGATCACGGCCTGAATTTCTTCCTCGACAAGCTGCCGACGTTTTCGGTCGGCGCCGCCGCCGAGTATCGCCATGCCGACGAAGGCTGGGGCATCCCGGTGATCCCGCCGTTCCAGGGCGATGCGGCGTTTTCCTGGCATCTCATCAACTCGCTGGTGGCCGACGAGTTCGATATCGCCACCTGCCAGGAGATGCTGGTCGACCACGGCTTTACCGTGCCCATGTCGCTGTGCTGGCCCGAGTACGAGAAGTTTCCGGTCAAGACCATCCCCATCTGCATCAACACGGTCCAGCACCCGCTGCCGACGCCGGCGCGCTGCTACAAGTTCGGCCAGGCGATCGGCCGGGCCATCGAATCCTACGCCAAGGATCTCCGCGTCGTGGTCATCGGCACCGGCGGCATGTCGCACCAGCTCGACGGCGAACGCGCCGGCTTCATCAACAAGGAATTCGACCTGCTGTGCATGGACAAGATCGTTGACGAGCCTGAGACCCTCACCCACTATTCGATCCACGAACTGGTCCGCCTTGCCGGCGCACAAGGCGCCGAGTTCATCCTCTGGCTAGCCATGCGCGGCGCGCTCGGCGAGAAAGTCAGGAAGATTTACAGCAACTATCACATTCCAATTTCCAACACCGCGGCCGGGGTGCTGGTTCTGGAAAAAGAATGAGGTGGGCGCGGCGGGCAAGATTGCCTGAGTCGCCACAACCCGCCCAACACGCCAACGCGACGCCAACCAAGCACCCGTCTCCCCCGTGGGTCTCACACCCATGGAAATCTCGCGGCACACAATCGCAAGTGGCGTGGGGCTTACTATAATCGGGTCAGGCGAGCGTCGTTCGACATGCGCCATGTCAACAGAATTGTGCCCACTCATGAGTAGCGTCGATCCCACGACAGAACACCGAAGTATTGATCGCTATCACGTCCGCTGGAAGATAGCGCTGGTTTTCGATGAACTGGATAACCAGTCCACTTACCATGGACGGACCCATGACCTGTCATTGAGAGGCACTGCCATGCATACCGACGTCAATATGCTTGCCACTGCTCCGGTGGTGATCCTGTTGGCTCCGCCTCCGTTGATCGCCGGACAGGAGCAGAAGCTGATAGAAATCAACGCGCGCCAGATTTATGCCGTGTACTCGGGAGAGTCCTTTTGTTTTCGACTTGGATTTGCATTCGTCAGCTTCAAGGGCAACGGTTTTGCTGTCCTTAAGGAAAGACTGACACATCACCAGCCGAAAACATTTTCCAAGCGACCTGCCGCTTGATCGGGCGCCGGGCTGCCCGGTCACCAGTGATCTGGGTAAAGGCCCGATGGGCCGCTTCAACCAGCGGCGTGGTCCGGGTTACATCGCTACCTTGTCGTCCGCGATCGCCTCGCCCAGATAGACCCGGCGGATCAGGTCGCTGGAGCGCAACTCCGCCGCCTTCCCCTGGGCGATGACTTCGCCATGACTGAGGACGTAGCCATAATCCGCGACGGACAGGGCCTGGTAGACGTTTTGCTCGACCAGCAGCACGGTGGTTCCTGCGTCGCAGATGCGGCGCAGGGCGGCGAACATCTCGGCGATCATTTTCGGTGCCAGGCCCAGCGACGGTTCGTCGAGCAGCAGCAGGCGCGGTTGGCTCATCATGGCGCGGCCGGTGGCGAGCATCTGCTGTTCGCCGCCGCTCATGGTGCCGGCGGCCTGGCGCAGTCGTTCGCCGAGACGAGGGAAGGTTGCCAGCACCTGGGTAAGCATTGCCTCCCGCGCCTGCCGCGCGGTCAGGTAGCCGCCGAGTTCGAGATTCTCCAGCACCGTCATGTCGGGAAACAGGTGCCGTCCTTCCGGCACCAGCGCCATGCCGCGCCGTACCCGCTCGGCCGGGGTTCCTGCCGCCAGCGTTTCGCCATCCAGGGCGATGCTTCCCGACCGGGCGGGCAAGACGCCGGCAATGGTCTTCAGCAAGGTCGTCTTGCCGGCACCGTTGGCGCCGACCAGCACCGTCAGCCGGCCGGCCGGCGCCGACACACTGACGCCGCGCAGCACCGGCAGCGCGCCGTAGCCGGCATGCAGGCCGGCGACTTCCAGACCGATGGCATTGGCGGCGCTGTTCACGGCTCGCCGCCCTCGCCGAGATAGGCCTCGATCACCCGCCGATCCCGTGCCACGTCTGCCGGGAGGCCGTCGGCAATTTTCATTCCCTGGTTCAGCACTACCACCCGATCGACAGTGCGCATCAGCACATTCACGGCGTGCTCGACCCAGATCACGGTGAACCCGCGCTCATCGCGCAACGCGCGGATCAGCATGGCAATCTGCTTCACTTCGGCCTCGGTCAGGCCGGCAGCGACTTCGTCGAGCAGCAGCAGGCTGGGGCGGCAGGCCAGCGCCATGGCGATCTCCAGCAGGCGCTGGCGTGCCGGCGGCAGGCTGGTCGCCGATAGCGGAGCGGCGTCTGCCATGCCCACCCTGGCCAGCAATTGATCGGCGCAGTCGATCTCGGCGGATTCCGTCATCCCCTTGCGCCGGGCGCTGCCGGCGAAATCCAGGGCGAACTGGACGTTGTCGCGCGCCGTCAGGGCAGCGAAGATGCGCGGCGTCTGGAAGGTGCGGGCCAGGCCGGCATTGGCAAAGGCATGGGGCGGGGCGCCGGTCATATCGCGCCCACCAAACAGCAGCTGGCCGCCGGTCGGCTTGAGCATGCCGCTGATGGCATTGAAGAACGTGGTCTTGCCGGCGCCGTTGGGTCCGATGACGCCGACGAACTCGCCATCGGCAGCGATCAGGTCGATATCGCTTAATGCCAGCAGACCGCCGAAGCGTACCGAGAGATTGTGGATTTCCAGCAGCGCCGCGCTCATGGCCGGCTCGCGGACTTGCGCCGCAGCAGTTTGCGCCAATCGAAGCCCACCAATCCGTCGGGCAGGAACAGTACCGAGACGATCAGCAGCACGCCGAGCAGGATCATGTAGAGATAAGGCAGGGACAGCCGCAGGAACTCCGACAATAGGCTGAAAACCAGCGCCCCCAGCAGCGGTCCGCCCAACGACTGCGGGCCGCCGACCATCGACATCAGCACGGTCTGGAAGACGATGAAGGGATTGAACACGGTGTTCGGGTCGATGTAGGTCCAGCGCACCGCCATCGCCGCGCCAAGCGCCCCGGCGAACCAGGCCGACAGACAGAAGCCGAGCAGCTTGGCGCGCATCGGGTTGACGCCGAGCGTGGCGGCGCGTTCTTCGTCCATGCCGATGCCGCGCAGGGCCTGGCCGTAGCGGCTGCGGCCGAAACCGAGATAGGTGGCGACGGCGAGCAGGGTGATGATCAATACGCTCCAGTAGACCACCTCCGACGAAGGCGTCTCGGTCATGACGCGCCCGACGGTGCCCGAGTAGGTTTTCTCGAAGTGGGTGATGGTGTGCTTGACCAGTTCGCCGAGGCCATAGGTGATCACGGCGAAGTAGGCGCCGCGCAGGCGCAGCACCACCAGGCCGATGACGAAGGCGAAGAGCAGCGCCGCACCGCCGCCCGCCGCCACCACCACTGGCCAGGGCAGGTGGGTCAGCCCCCAGGCGGTGCAGTAGGCACCCAGCCCGAAGAATGCCGAAGTGGCCAGCGAGAGATAGCGCGTTGGTCCGCTGAACATCGACCAGCTCACCGCCAGGCCGGCGAACATCAGGCAGGTCAGTGCCAGCGACTGGACGAACGGGGAATCGAGCGCCGGCAGCGCGGCCAGCGCCGCCACCGTCAGCAGGATCGTCAGGCCGGCAAGGAATCGTGTCTTGGTCATTTGGTGAACAGTCCCTTGGGCCGCAGCAGCAGCACCAGCACCAGCACGCCGTAGCTGATGAGGATCTTCATCGAGGGACTGGTGTAATACATGCCGAAGGTTTCGGCCAGGCCGAGCAGGATGGCACCCGCAATGGCGCCGGGAATATTGCCGAGGCCGCCCAGGGTGATAACGATCAGCGCCGAGATGGTGTAGGGCTCGCCCATCGCCGGGGTGAGTTCGTACACCATGCTGAGCAGGCCGCCGGCCAGCCCGGCTAGCGCCAGGCCCAGGCCGAAGCAGGCCGGGTGCAGGCGGCGCGTGTCGATGCCGACCAGCATCGCGCCGAGCGGCGCCTGTAGCATGCCGCGCACCGCCTTGCCGAGCAGGGTCCGCTTCAGTACCAGCACCATGGCGGAGCTCACCGCCGCCACCACCACCAGCACCAGCACACGGTTGGCGGCGACCGTCACCTCGCCGAAGTGGATCGGTTCATCGAGATACGGCTCCCCGCTCATGCCGCCGCCCCAGATCAGTTGCGCCAGGTTCTGGGCGATGAACATCAGGCCGAAGCCGACGATCAGGCTGCGCGCCTCCATTGCCTCCTGGTCCAGCGAGGTCGCCGCCAGGCGGCGGAAGATCAGGAAGTGCAGCGCCAGGCCGAGCAGGAACAGGGCGATCATCATCGGCGGAATGAACCACAGCGGCGACCAGCCGGTTGCGCGCACCAGGGTGTAGGTCAGGTAGGCACCGAGCATCAGGAACTCGCCGTGGGCGATGTTCATGATGCGCATCAGGCCGTACTGCAGGTTCAGGCCGAGGGCCACCACGGCATAAATGCCGCCCGTCACCAGGCCGGCCACGACGAGGTCGATGAACAGGTAGACAGTCATTCAGGGATTGAAGACACCCTCCCCTGTCGAAGGGGAGGGGACTTCTTCCCAGGTCAATGAAGAGCGCCGGGTCAGTTCCAGACCTTCGGAATCACCGGTTTGGCGGTGGCACGCGCCGGCGGCCAGACGATTTCGAACTCGCCGTTCTGCCATTGGCCGACCATGCCCGGCACGCCGACTTCCTCGGTGCCGTTGAACTTCATCTTGCCGAGGACCGTATCGAACTCCGTCTTGGCAATGTGGTCGCGCATGGCCTTGCGATCCAGGCCGACCTTTTCCACCGTCTGTTGCAGGATCTCCAGCGCGGCCCAGGCATGGGCACTGGCCCAGCGGTCCGGTTCCTTCTTGTTGAGGGCGACGTGGGCGTCGAAATAGCTCTTGGCGGCCTTGCTCATCTTCGGGTTCCAGGAACCCATACCCATCACGCCTTCGGAGGCTTTCCCCATGCGGTCGCGGTAGATCGGGAAGGCGGTGCCGACGGCGGTGTAGAAGATCTTCGGGGCGAAGCCGATTTCCTTGGCCTGACCGGTGATGAGGAAATTGTCGGGCGGGTAGGTGATACCGATGAAGGCATCCGGGTTGGTGGCCTTCATGCCCTTGAGCATGGTCGACAAGTCCTTGACGCCGAGCGGATAGCTTTTCTTGTCGAGCATGCGGATGCCCTTCTCTTTGAGCAGGGGCTCCAGCGCGCCGATGTTCTCCAGGCCGAACAAGTCATCCATATAGCTGACGGCGACGGTCTTGACCTGATTGGCGGCGAGCATGTCGACCAGGGCCTGCATCATCGGCTTGGGCTGCTGCAAGGTGACGAAGTAGTAAGGCAGCTTCATGTCGACCAGCTTTTGTGACAGCGCGGTCGGCGCCACCATCGGGTAGCCGTGCTTGTTGGCCACCGGCGCCACGGCGAAATTCGCTCCGGTACCCCAGGGCGGCAGGACGATGTCCACCTTGTCGGCGGTCATGAATTTCTCGTAGCTGCGGACCATGGTTTCGATGTCGCTGCGGTCGTCGACCCCGATCAGCTCGATCTTGCGCTTCTTGCCCTGGACATTGAGGCCGCCGGCGGCGTTCACCTGCTCGGCCCACAGCAGGTAGTTGGGCTCCTGAGTTGTCTGGGCGCCCGGCGCGAAGGGGCCGGAGCGCGACTGGGTGTAGGCGACACGCACCGGCGCGTCCTGCGCCTGGACGATGCCTATCGGCAGGGCCAGCGTTCCGATCAGGGCGATCGCCCCGCACCTGAGCGCCAGACGGCGCAACTTGTTTGACATATTCATGTGGTCTCCTCGTTGTTGTAATGATTGAACATCTTTCTGTTGCGGACAGCCTAAAACGGATACTTCGGTGCGTTCTCCTTGATCGTCACCCATTGCCACTGGGTGAACTCCTCCCAGTTGGCCGGACCGCCATGGCGCCCGCCGTTGCCGGAAGCGCCGCGCCCGCCGAAGGGAATGTGCGGCTCGTCGGCCACGGTCTGGTCGTTGATGTGCAACAGGCCGGTGGGAATGCGCTCGGCCAGGGCCAGTGCGCGGCTGGTCGAGGCGCCGATGATGCCCAGCGACAAGCCGTATTCGGTGCGGTTGGCGAGGCTCACCAGTTCGTCTTCGCTGGAATAGCTGACGATCGAGGCGACCGGTCCGAACACTTCCTCGTCGAAGCAGCGCATGCCCGGCTTCACATTGGTCAGCACGGTGGGCTTGTAGAACAGCCTGTCGAAAGTGCCGCCGGCTTTGAGTTGAGCGCCTTGCTTGACGCTGTCCTCGACGATGGCATGGACGCGGTCGCGCTGGCTGGCGCTGATCAGCGGGCCCAGCGCGACTTGCTGGGAGGCCGGGTCGCCGACCGGCAGGTGTTGGGCCTTGCCGACCAGGATCTCGGTGAGCTTGCCAGCCAGTTTTTCGTGCACCAGTATCAGGCCGGTGGTCATGCAGATTTGTCCCTGGTGCAAGTAGGCGCCCCAGGCGGCGCAGGAAGCCGCGAGCTCCACGTCGGCATCGTCGAGCACGATCAGGCGGTTCTTGCCGCCGAGCTCCAGGGTCACTTTCTTCAGGTGCTTGCCGGCCAGTTCGCCGACGCGCCGGCCGGCGGCGGGGGAGCCGGTGAAGGAAATCATCGCCACGTTGGGGTCGCTCACCAGGGCCTCGCCGGCATCGGCATCGCCCGGCAGGACTTGCAGGCAATCCTTGGGCAGTCCGGCTTCCTCGAAAATGCGGGCGATCAGGTAGCCGCCGGCGACGGGAGTGCGCGGGTCGGGCTTGAGCACCACGGTATTGCCCAACGCCAAAGCCGGCGCAACGGCGCGGATGGAGAGGATCAAAGGGAAATTGAACGGCGAGATCACCGCGACCACGCCGTGCGGCACCCGCCGAGCGAGGCTGATGCGCCCGCCGTTGCTGGGCAGCAGCAGCCCGCTGGGCTGGGTCAACAGCGCTGCCGCTTCCAGCAGGATGCCATGCGCCATATGCAGTTCGACCCCGGCCTTGGGCGGGATGCCGCCGGTCTCGCGGACGATCCAGGAGGTCATCAGTTCGGTCTCGCGTTCGACGATTGCCGCCGCCTTGCGGAAGATGGCGGCGCGTTCCTCGTAAGGCAGGGCGACCCAGCCAGCCTGGGCCGCCTTGGCGCGCCGGGCCGCTTCGGCGACATCTCCGGCGCAGGCGATGCCGACGCGCGTCAGGTGCTCGCCGCTGCCCGGCGCGATGACATCGCGTGTCTTCTCAGCGGCACTCCAGCCGCTCAGGAACAGCTTGCCATCCCAGTGTTCGGTACTGAGAAAGAGGTGATTGGCGGTGCTCATTTGGGGTCTCCTTGTTGGGGTTGGTCTTGTCGGCGTGACCGTGGGCAAATCATAGTCCCATTCGATTTGCGCAAGCCGCCGATTGCCGTCTTCGGCGGGCTGTCGGGACGACAGCGGGGAGGCTGCCCGGCGATGTCAAAGGCCTGCGACGGCAGCGCCGCCACGCTGCACGACAACCCCCTTTCGCCCTTGGGGGCGAAGGGCTGCCGCGAAGCCGGGGAGCGTCCGCGGGTGATGCCGATGGCATGCCGAGGACCGTGGCCTGGCCTGGTTATGCCGATACGGCATAGCAGCTAGAAGGGAAACAACATGGCCGCATGCCGCGATGATCCGGTGCATGGCCTCGCCTTGATCGACCGGCGCAGTCGTGAGTCGGTCGGAAACCGGGTAAACTGGCGTCACGGCAAACGTCCCGACGCGAGAACATGCGCTTGATGAAATGGCAAGGTGATCGGGTTTCCCTGGTCCGTATCGGCTATCCAAGATGAAGAACTACCGGCACACGGCGAATTCAGGCCCCTTCGGCAAACTGCTCGCCTTGCTGGTGAGCGTGATCGTGCTGATCGCCGGCGTGATGTTTTCCATGCTGATGCTCGCCGTCATCGCCGTGGCGGGCCTCGCCGCCTGGGGCTTTTTCTGGTGGAAAACCCGGAAGCTGCGCGGCGCCATGCGCGACCAGCCGCCCGGCGGACTGGTCATCGACGGCGAAGCAGTGGTGGTCGAGGACGGCGAGTCGCGGCAGGAGAAGACATGAGACGGGTCTTTCTTGCCGTCGCTCTGGGCCTGCTGCTGACGGGTTCAGTGCATGCCGAGGCCGGCCGCCTGGAGCGCATAATCGCCAGCCAGGAACTGCGGGCATGCATCTGGCCCGACTATTACGGCATCTCCTACCGCAACCCCAAGACCCAGCAACTGTCGGGCATCGACGTGGACCTGGCGCGGGAGCTGGCGAAGGACCTGGGCGTCGAGCTGCGCTTCGTGGACAGCTCTTTCGCCAGGCTGATCGAAGACGTCAACCTGAACCGTTGCGACATCGCCATGTTCGCCATCGGCATCACCGCCGAGCGCGCCGAGAAGCTCCGTTTCACCCGCCCGCATCTGGTCAGCGACATCTATGCCATCACCACGCGGAGCAATCGCCGCATCAAGGACTGGGCCGCCATCGACCGGCCCGGGGTGGTCGTCGCGGTGGCCAAGGGCACCTATCACGAAGCGGTGATGCGGGAGAAGCTGAAGTTGGCGACGCTGTTGGTCACCGACACGCCGCAGGGACGGGAGCAGGAACTGGAGTCCGGTCGCGCCGACGTCTTCATGACCGATTATCCCTTCAGCCGGCGCATGCTGGAAACCACCGACTGGGTGCGCCTGATCACCCCGCCCGCCAAGTACCACCTTACCCCCTATGCTTACGCCATGGAGCCGGGCGACGATCGCTGGCATGCGCGGGTAGAGGCCTTTGTTGCGGCCGTCAAACGCGATGGGCGCCTGCTGCAGGCAGTCCGCCGCCACAAGCTCGAACCGATCGCCTCGCTGGATTAGCCGCGGATGGGCGTAGACATGCGGACAATAGGTCGCCTCAGCCGGCGCTCGGTGTTCGTCCTGGTGCTGCTGGTTGTCGCCGTCGGCACCGTCGCCGGCACCGTGTACACGCAATGGCGCTTGCGGACGGCGGCGCTCGACCGTCATTTCGATGCTGCCGGCATGTATGCCCGCGCCCTGGAGGATCATCTGACCCAGAGCCTCAATGTCATCGACCTGACGCTGGTCAACGCCCTGTCCAACGTCGGCGACGAAGCACGGGCCGGCGCAAGCCTTTCCGCCGCCATGCGCCACGCGCCGTATCTGCGGTCCCTGGCCCTGCTCGATGCCAGGGGCGAGATCGTTGCCAGTTCCGACCCGCGTAACATCGGCGTGCGTATCGCCAGGAGCGACTTCCTGCCGGCAACGCCGGAGCCCAGGGCTATCCTGCGCGCCGGACCACCGTGGGTGGGACGCGACTTCCACGACGGACGAGCGGTCACAGCCGGGGAATCGGCGGGGCCCGAGGCACTCGGCTTGATTCCGGTGCTGCGCGACGTGATGCGCGACGACCGGCTCTGGATCACCCTGCTGGCCTCGGTGAATAGCGATTATTTCCTCAACCATTTTGAGCGCAGCGTGGCTGCCGAGGCCGGCGTGGTGGAATTGCTGCGCTATGACGGCGTTCTGCTGCTGGCCACCGATGAAAAGCAGAAGCCCGGCATATTCATGGGCGACGACAGCATCCTCGGCCGGATTGCACAAGAGGAGATTGGCCGCTTCGAACAGCGACTGGGCGATGGCCGCGCGGTGCTGACGGCCTATCGCGCTTCGCGCGCCTTTCCTTTCGTTATCGTGGTGCATCTCGACAAGCAGAACGGTCTCGCCGGCTGGCGTCAGGAAGCCGGGCGCACCCTGGCCGTGGTTTTTGCCGTGCTGGTTGCCGGCATGTCGTTGGCCGCCCTGTATTTCCTGCGTCTGGAGCGAGCCGAGCGGCAGCACGATGTCGACGAACGGCAGTTGCGC
>JBAYJH010000176.1:0-10163 GCA_041665185.1 Sterolibacterium sp. | reverse complement strand
GGCGTGGCCGGCGTCCGAACTGAGGACAGCGAAGCCCATATGTAAGGCGGTGCTGACCGGCGACCCACCGCTGTTGGGTCCGGTCGCGGTGACCACCGAGCCATCGATGCCGCCGTTGGCCTGATAATAATAGCGCCCGTTCCATGCGGTCGGCAGGCGCATTTCGAAACCGATGGCATAGGCTTTGCCGTCTACGCTGCTGGTGCGCCGGTTCATGTCGCCCTTGACCAGGCAATGTTCCGGCACGGGTGTAGTGACGCTCGCGACAGTCAGTCCACCGCTGGCCACCAGGGTCGCCGAAGTTATAGTGGTGTTGCTTAGCAGCGCCTTGGTCCCTAGATCGGTACACGACAGCAATGTTCCGGGAACGGCGGGGTTCATGGCGGGCTCCGTTAGATCCCCGTTGCTGTCGCCCATGCAGGCGGTCAATGCCAAGGTCGTTCCGGTCAGCAGCGTCGTCTTGAGAAGCCGATTGTTGATGGGTAGTCGCATAGATATCTCCTTATAGGTTTTTCTTGGACTGGATGCAGGGTGTTATTTTCCATTGGCAACTAATATAGTTTCCAATGGAAAATAGATACTACCCTACAAGAATTGAAACAGCAAAATTCATCATGAAACAACTATTCGTGGCCGGCGCCGCCGGCATGCTGAGGGCAAGCACGCTGCTGCTACTCTGCGCTACTTGGCGGACCGCCCACGCCGCTTCGAATGCCGCGGACGCCTGCACCCAACTGAAACAGGCAATCTCCGCGTCAGCCATCGGACTGCCCAGCCGCGGCGCCAACATCGAAACGGCGGAACTCGTGGCGGCCGCACCACTGGCGATGTTGCCCAGGCCGCCGTTCACGCCGACTCCACCCGAAATCGCCGTTATTCCGGCGGTGCCGGAGTACTGCCGGGATGTCGGGGCTATCGCTCCCGTCGATCTTAAAGCGCCGCCGATCCGCTTTCAGGTGAATCTGCCGTCCGAATGGAACGGCTCCTCGGTGCAATTCGGCGGCGGCGGTTTCAATGGCGTGTTGATCAGCGGACTTTCGCTGCCGCCGTCATCGCGTCCGGATCGGCCTTCGCCCTTGATGCGAGGTTTCGTGACCTATGGCACCGACTCCGCGCACCAGAATGCTCAGAATGTGCCGCTGCAAGCGTTTGCGCTGAACGACGAGGCGCTCGAAAATTTTGCATACGCTGCCTACAAGAAAGTGCGTGACGTCGCCATGGGCCTGATGCAGCGGCGCTATGCCAAGCCGCCCAAACGGCTATTTTTCATGGGCAGTTCCGAGGGCGGTCGCGAAGGCCTGACGATGGCGCAACGCTTTCCCACCGATTTCGACGGCATCTTCAGCCGGGTGCCGGTGATCAACTGGGTCGCCTTGCAGGCCGCGGGCACACGGGCCGGTTCAGCCCAATTCGACGGTGGCTGATTGGGGCCGGAGCAGGTCAAGCTGGTGCAGGCCGCGGTACTTGCGGCGTGCGATGAGCGCGACGGTGTGGCCGATGGCATCGTCAGCGATTACCTAGGGTCTGTTCACAATTGACGAAAGAATATGCGGATGTTCGTTGAATCTATTGCGCCGGTAGTCTGCGATGCTTCCTTCTGTCCCAAAACAGGAGGAAGGCATGGAAGGACGAGAGCAACTGCGAGACGACCAGTGGGAACGAATCAAAGATTTGCTTCCTGGAAAAGCCGGGGATCGCGGTGTAACAGCCAAGGACAATCGGCTATTCATCGAAGCCATCTTATGGATAGGCCGAACTGGCGCGCCTTGGCGCGACCTGCTGCCGGAATTCGGTCCTTGGCACAGCGCATATATGCGTTTTGCTCGATGGCGAGACAAGGGGGTGTGGAGCCGATTGGCAACAGCCATTGCCCACGACCCAGACCTGGAAGCGTTGATGATCGACAGCTCGATCGTACGCGCGCACCAGCATTCGGCTGGCGCGCAAAAAAAGCGGGGCTCCAGGGAATTGGCCGTTCTCGCGGTGGTCTGACGACCAAGATCCACGCTACTGTCGATGCCTTGGGCAACCCGGTCAGGATTCACCTGACCGGTGGTGAGGTGGCCGATATTCTTCAAGCCGAAGCCTTGATAGACGGCTTCGTTGCCGAGGCAGTCATCGCCGACAAGGGATATGACGCTGACGCTTTCGTTGCTACCGTGGAAGCAAGCAAGGCTCATGCAGTTATCCCGCCCAAGTCAAACCGATTGAAGCCGCGCGAAATTGATTGGCACTTGTATAAGGAGCGCAATCTCATCGAGCGTTTCTTCAATCGAATAAAACATTTCAGGCGAATCGCCACACGATACGACAAGCTCGCATCCAGCTTCCTATCGTTCATTTGCTTGACTTGCACTCTCATCTGGCTTCAGTAATTGTGAACAGACCCTAGTATTCATCGTGATGCCGGGCAACAACATTCCAGATTTCATATTACGAATGGATGTCGCTTGCTGCAATATGTTTTCTCGCGTAAGGTTGTCACCCGCCTGTTTCAGAACGGCCGTCATTAGCTGCGCTGACATGTAGCCAAAGACGTTGAAGTAATCCGTGTTGTTTCCCGTCGGGTAGTACTTCGCCATCCAATTCTTCCATTCGATCATGTCGGGATCCTTTGCCCATTGCGGATCCGTTGGACCTTTCGTATAGGCCCCAGTAATCAAGCCAATTGATTTCTCCAAGCCCGCCGGAACCAAAGCCTGGCCCACGGTTGACGACGCATTCGCAATGAACAGGCCTTCCCACCCTTGGCCGGCATCCATCCAGCCCGATTGGCGAAACAAACTGCCGATGTGGCGCTTGACGTTCTTCGACAGCTTGAGCTTGAACAGGTAGGGCTGCTCGCGCTCCTCCAGCGCCATCATCAAGGGATCATTGCCGAAGGCGTTGTCGCCGCGCACCAGTCTGGGCTTCCTCTGCGGTGGCAGGGCATCGAGAATCTTCAGCTGACCCGGCTGGGCATGCTTGGCGGTGTGCTCGTTGCCGGCGCGAACTTCGACGCCCAACACCTGGCGCAGTCCGGCCATCAGGTAGGTGTGATAGGCATGCGATGGCCGCCCAGGCTTTCTCGGGTTGTAGCCGATCAGCGCCCCTTCCTGGTGGCCGTAGAGCGGCTTGATGGTGGTATCGGTATCGAGTATCCAGGCGGCATCGAGCAGGGGCGCCACGCTGTCGGCCAGGTGCGTATCCAGCCATGCGATGCCTTCGCCTTCCGGTATGCGCTTGAGCGCATTGCGCAGCGCGTCTTCGGAGATGACCTTGCGCATCCCGAGCAACCCAGGATTGATGCCGTCGCAGCGGATCGTCGTCACATGCGAATAGCGCCGGTGGCCGGCGAGCATCGAGAGCAGCCACGTGCCCAGCACTTCGGCTTTCGAAGGAGCATTCGGGCTGACGTAGTTCAACGGACAGCCCTCCAGCCAACGCGACCACAGCCCGGTCAGGTTGAGAAACTCAATGAAATAGGCCAGTTGCCCCATCGGCGTAGCCGCGCTTTCCGTCTCCCAGCGCACCTGAACACGGCCTGCCATCGTTTGCACTCCAGCACACGACAACAGCATTTCTTCGCGCTTCGCCAGCTTAAGTTTCGACTCACCCATCGGGTGACTCCTCCCAACTTCTCGAAAACCACAGCCTGCCTGATTTCAGGCTACTTTGCTCACCGCCAATTGAGGTTTTTAGGTTGACTCCTCCAAGCGATGTTCCTGCTGCGATGAGGCGATGGAAATGTGCTCCCGTCTCCATTTATAACGAAGGAGCGGGCGCCCTCGTGCGCGCGTCAAACCTTGTTTCTGCTTGCACGGTTCCTGATCGACAGGACTTGCGCCAGCTTCTGCGTACGAAACGCCTCAGTGACGAAATCGACAAATACGCGTGTCTTGGCTGGCAGTAGTTTCTGGCTGGTGAAGTACAGCGAAATCGGTCCAATGTCGCAATGCCAATCCGGTAGCAACCGCTCCAGAGTGCCGTTTTCCAAATGCGGGGCGGCATGCGGTACCGCAATCAAGCCGACACCGAGGCCCAGCAGCACCGCGCGCGCGATCGCATCCGGATCGTTCACTATCACCACGGGCTTTTGAATCGCCGCCATCGTGGCGCCGGCGCTGTTGCGCATGACAAGCGTGCTCACGCGGTTGTGTTGCGATGAACGCATTACCACTCCGCCAAGTTCTGCAAGTCCGGCCGGATCCTTGGGGCGACGTTTGCCGTGCAAGAAGGCCGGCGACGCCACCGCAACCAGGTGTACCCGCCCCAACTCGCGGGCCACCATGCCGGGTGGCAGCTCGAAACCAGCGCCAATGGCCGCATCGTAACCGCCGGCAATAAAGTCCACCGGACGATTGTCGAAGAGCCAGTCCGTCGTCACTGCCGGATAACGTTCGAGGAAGGCCGGCATCAGCGGCAACAGAAAATCCATCCCAAAGCTTGGCGGCGCGCTCAGTTTGAGCACGCCGGCCGGCTGCCCGGCATTCACCATGACATCGGCAATCGCGCCCTGGATGCTATCGAGACCGCCCTGTACCGACCGCAGGAAGCGCTCGCCCGCTTCGCTCAGGGCCAGTCCGCGCGTGCTGCGCTGGAATAGCCGCACGCCGAGGTTGCGTTCCAACTGCGCGACATTTCGGCTGACCGCTGCCGGCGTCAGCGTCAACCGGCGAGCCGCCGCCGAGAAACTACCGCTCTCGGCGCTACGTACGAAGGACTCCAGGTTTGCGAGAGTTTCCATGCCTTCGCTTTCAAGTAATTGTTGAAACTGATTCTAGTTTATCACCACTAACGCTAGATGATAGAAATACCTAAAGTGCACCCCAGCAAGACAACTCTTCCACCTCATCGAAAGGACACATCATGAAGATCGCTATCATCGGTTCTGGCGCCCTGGGCTCCAACATCGCCCGGGCGCTTGCCGCCAAAGGCATTTCGGCAACAATCGCCAATAGATCCGGGCCTGCGTCCATGGCGAAGCTGGTCGCGGAATTGGGGCCTACGATTACGGCCGGGACGATCGAACAGGCTGCAGGTGCGGATATCGTGCTCGTGGCCGTGCCTTGGGTCGCCCTCGGCACATTGCTGAGCGGCCTGCCCGCCTGGAATAATCGCATCGTGATCGATGGCACCAATCCGGTCCTCTTCCTCGACCTCAATTCTCCGGACGCTAAGGATCCAAGCAACCCGCTGGCCGCCTTCGGCATCAAGGCGATCGATCTCGGCGGCAAGTATTCGAGCGCTGTGTTCCGTGAAATGGTCCCCGGCGCACGCGTGGTCAAGGCGCTCAACCATCTGGACGCCTCAGTACTGTCGAAGCCGGAAGCCGCAGGGGGGAAGCGTACCCTGTTCTATTCCGGTGACGATGCTGCCGCCAAGGCCGAAGTTCGCAAGCTACTCGAGACCACAGGGTTTTTTCCAGTTGATCTTGGCCCCCTTGACGTTGGCGGCCCATTGATGGAATTGCCCTTCGGCGCACTGGCGATGAACAACTTCGTCAAAATCTGACGGTGGCAAACGCGGCCATCATCGCCAGTGGTGATGGCCGAGCCATTGGTGGTCTGCCGCATTGGATGACCGGCCCACTCTGTTACCTGCCGTTGAAGCCGAAACAGGCTGAAGGGCAGCAAGGGCATTCAGCGGCACGTAAGAGTTTTGAAAGCTGCCCTTCGGGTTCGAAGCGACGAAATTTCTTGCAGTGTTTCGCCAACGGCCGCAGCACTCCAGATTGCGGACCAAAATGACAATTTGCGCGGGGACGGCTGTTTGCTGGTTGCCGCCACAGAAAGACGTGAGTGTTTCGCACTGCCAGTGTTTCGCACTGCCAGTGTCTCTTACTGGCCGATTCCGGCAGTAGGCCAACGGCGGTTTTGTAGAACCCAAACGCTGCCATCTGCGCTTCGATGCCGTCTCGCAGCAAACCCGGAAATCCTTCTGACGGGGCAGATGATGGAGCATACCTGTCTATGAAGAAAGTATCTTGATTTTCTCGATTTCTTCATTTCACTTGAAACGTCTGGCGACTCCACGAGCTTGAAGTCGATCTTGTTGGTCTCGATGTCAGCATGCACTCTTCGATGAGTCGGTGCGCATCAAAGAGTGCATTCTCCCAGGTTCCGTCTCATCCGCCAGCCAACCAGCGGCGCAATTCGGCGCAGGGCACCACGTCAAAATCGCTACGCCGTTGCGCTTCGGCGCCGTCATACACCAGTGCACTCCAGGTCGTCCGCGCGCCCAATCCGCGCCGGATGGCGGCGACGGTGCGCATGGCGTCGGGCGCCACGCTCCTGGCCGACTTGATCTCCACCAGGATCAGGTTCGCTCCTTGTTCCAGCACCAGATCGGCTTCGTTGCCGGCGCTGTCGCGAAAGAAATGCAGGTCGGGACGCTCGCCGGCATTGGCGTAAGTCTTCAGCACTTCCAGCACCGCCAGATTCTCGAACAGATGACCACGCAGCGGGTGAGTGGCAAGGTGCTCGATCTGGCGGATGCCCACCAGCCAGGCGGCCAGACCGACATCGTGAAAATAGAGCTTGGGCGACTTGACGAGGCGCTTGCCGATATTGGCGACCCACGGCGGCAGACGGAAGACGATGAACGAAGCTTCGAGCAAGGTGATCCACTCGCGCGCCGTGTGGCCGGAGACTCCCGCATCCGCCGCCAGGCTCTGTAGGTTGAGGATCTGCCCCACCCGGCCCGCGGCCAAGCGCACGAAGCGCTCGAACTCGGCGAGGTGGCGCAGTTGCACCAGTTCGCGCAGATCGCGCTGCACGTAGGTTTCGAAATAATCGCCCAGCGCCATGGCCGGGTCGAGCCGGTCGGCATGAATGCGCGGGTAGCCGCCGCGGTGCAGCAGCTCGTCGGTGGTCATCGCCCCCGCGGCGCGCAACTCGGCGATGGAAAGCGGCAGGAGCCGCAGCAGCGCCGTGCGGCCGGCCAGCGATTGGGCGACCTGCCGGGTCAGATCGAACTGATGGCTGCCGGTGAGGATGAAGCGGCCAGGCAGAGGATGCGCATCGACATCCACCTGAATCCAGGAGAGCAGATCCGGCACCCGCTGGATTTCGTCGATGATCGCGCCATCGCCCAGCCGGTCGAGAAAAGCGCGCGGGTCGCTACGGGCGAACTCGCGCGTGTCCGGCTGCTCGAGATTGACATAGGGATGGTCGGGGAAAGCCAGCCGGCAGAGCGTGGTCTTGCCCGACTGGCGCGGCCCAGTCAGGGTGACCACCGGCTGGCGCCGCGCGCGGTCCTGTAGCACGGGAAGGATATGGCGGGGAATCATGCGCGCAATTCTTGCATAAATGAAGTACTACTTCAATATTGCAAAATATATCGCCGGAGAATTAGTACGAATCTGGCCCCTTCGACCCCGCAGTGGTGTCTGCGTGCGGCATCAACCCCCTTCGCTAACCCCCCCCCAAATTTACTTTGATTTTCTTGGTTTTTTTGTTTCCCGCGAAACGACGGGAGACTCCACGAGCTTGAAGTCGATCTTATTGGTCTCCAGGTCGGCACGCATGATTTTCACGCGCACCCGGTCGGCCAGGCGGAAACGCTTGCCGGTGCGCTCGCCGACCATGACGTGGCCGGCTTCGTCGAAATGGAAGTAATCCGCGCCGAGTTCCGAAACATGTACCAGGCCTTCGACGAAGACGTCGTCGAGCGCCACGAAAATGCCGAAGGACACCACCGACGAAATACTGCCGGCGAATTCCTCGCCGATGTGATCCTGCATGTAATAGCACTTGAGCCAGGCTTCGACGTCCCGGGTCGCCTCGTCGGCGCGCCTCTCGGTCATCGAGCAGTGCATGCCGACCTGCTCCCAGCCCTCGGCGCCGCCTCCCGGCTGGTACTTGCCTTGCGCCAAGACCGCCTTGATGGCGCGATGCACCAGCAGATCCGGGTAACGCCGGATGGGCGAGGTGAAGTGCGTGTAGGACTCGTAGGCGAGCCCGAAGTGCCCGACGTTGTCCGGGCTGTAGACTGCCTGGCGCAGCGAGCGCAGCATCACCGTCTGGAGCAGTTGTTTGTCGGGACGCCCTTGCAGTCTCTCCAGTAGTTGGGCGTAATCCTTGGCCTTCGGCTCGTCGCCGCCACCCAGTTGCAGGCCGAAGCCGCCCAGGAAGGTGCGCAACTTGAGCAGGCGTTCCGCGGTCGGGCCCTCGTGCACCCGGTAAAGGGCGGCATGGCCGCGCCGCTTGAGAAAATCCGAGGCACACACGTTGGCGGCCAACATGCACTCCTCGATCACCCGGTGGGCATCGTTGCGTTCATAGGCCTCGATGCGCGCGATCTTGCCATTGTCATCGAAGATCATCTGGGTTTCGAGCGTCTCGAAATCGATCGCGCCGCGCTTCAGGCGCGCCTTGGCGAGCACGCGATAGAGCGCATCGAGATTCTCCAGATGCGGCAGCAGCGCGCCGAGTTGCGTCCGCTCCGACGGGTTCTTGGTATAGAGAGCCGCAGCGACCTGGTTGTAGGTCAGCCGCGCGTGCGAGAACATCACTGCGGGATAGAAGCGGTAATTCAGTATCTCGCCGCCGGCGGAAATCGACATGTCGCTGACCATGCACAAGCGCTCGACTTGAGGATTGAGCGAACACAAACCGTTGGAGAGCTTCTCCGGCAGCATTGGAATCACGCGGCGCGGAAAGTACACGGAATTGCCGCGGTCATAGGCGTCCTGGTCAAGCGCCCCACCTACCTGCACATATTGGGAAACGTCGGCGATGGCGACCACCAGTCGAAAATCCCCCTTGCCACCGCCCAGCCTTTCGCAAAAAACAGCATCGTCGAAGTCGCGTGCAGTCTCGCTGTCTATGGTCACCAGTGGCAATGCAGTGACGTCCTGGCGCCCTTTCCAGTCGGATTTCCTGACGCCGTCGGGCAGCTTCTTGGCTTCCGCCAACACCTCCCTGGAGAACTCGAAAGGCAATTCGTGCTTGCGCAGCGCGATCTCGATCTCCATGCCGGGATCGGCATAGTTGCCCAGCACTTCGACGATGCGACCGATCGGCTGTGCATGTTTGCTCGGCTGTTCGATGATTTCGGCGATCACCACCTGGCCGGTCTTCGCCTTGGGAAGTTTGCTGCCCTTTTCCGCCGGCGCCAGCAGGATATCCTGGCTGATCCGGCGATTTTCCGCCACCACGAACCAGACCCCATGTTCGCTGAAGACGCGCCCGACGACGCGCGTATTGGCGCGTTCCAGCACCTCGACAATCTTGCCTTCGGGACGGCCACGCCGGTCGATGCCGATGATGCGGGCGATGGCGCGGTCCCCGTGGAGCACCTTCTCCATTTCCTTGGGACCGAGAAACAAATCCGCGCCTTCCTCATCGGGGACGAGAAAGCCGAAGCCGTCGGGATGGCCTTCGACCCGGCCACGGATCAAGTCGGCCTTGTCCGGGATCAGCCAGGCGCCCGCCCGGTTTTGCATCAACTGACCCTCGCGCGCCATGGCGCCGAGCCGGCGCTGAAACGCCTCCTGCTCGTCGGGAACAATCTCCAGTTGCCGGCAGATGCGTTCGAACTCCAGCGGAACGCCGCCCAGGGCAAATATCTGGAGGATGTATTCGCGGCTCGGCAAGGGATGCGGGTACTTCTCCCGCTCCCTCTCAAGGAATGGATCAGCGCGACGCACTTTGGACACTAGGGTTGGTAATTTGGCTTTGTTTGACAATTCGGTGATTTCCTATAAAATTCGCGCCTCTTGATTTGCCCCCTGCCCAGGTGGCGAAATTGGTAGACGCGCTAGGTTCAGGTCCTAGTGGTGGCAACACTGTGGGGGTTCGAGTCCCTTCCTGGGCACCAGCCAAACATCCGAGAAGTTCCGCAGTCGTTCGGCACAAGATCGCCGCCGAATCGCACCCGCACACAACACGCCACGCCACGCCCAAAAATCCACGGGGGCTTCCACTGCGCACCATTCTACGCCTGATGATCGCATCAATCCGGCACTCCAGCGCGCCATCGCATTCCTTCCGGGCGTTCGCGATGTTCGCTTTGTCCTCCACTTTTTCCGGTGCGGTGCGATAATGCGCGGGTACTTTTCAAGAATGGGAAGTTCAACGTGGGCAATAGAGCTTTGGCCAGCATCCTGATCGTTGACGACAATGGAACGATGCGTGCTCTGTTGCGCGGCATCCTGCGTAGCGAGGAGTCTCCCGACTACG
>JBAYJH010000175.1:0-10192 GCA_041665185.1 Sterolibacterium sp. | reverse complement strand
GACTATCGCCTGATCGATCAGTCGGCCCTCGAAATCGTTGATACGGCCAAGCGTACCGGTGCAGTTGTGCGCGGCCCCGTGCCCCTGCCAACCCGTATCGAGCGTTTCAACATCCTGCGTTCGCCGCACGTCAACAAGACCTCGCGCGACCAGTTCGAAATTCGTACGCATTTGCGCCTGATGGACATTATCGATCCGACCGACAAGACGGTGGATGCGTTGATGAAGCTGGATTTGCCGGCGGGCGTGGATGTAGAGATTAAATTGCAGTAAGCATTAAGCAGTGAGTGGGGTGTTGGCGAAGAAGCAATTTACTCTTCGCGAATTCCCTCACTTTTGGTGATTGGCCGACCAATAGCAGTCGGCACCTCGGTGGAGGAAACAAAAAATGACTTTAGGCCTAGTGGGTCGCAAAGTCGGCATGACCCGCATCTTTTCCGATGATGGCTCGACCATCCCGGTTACGGTGCTCGACGTGTCGAATAACCGCGTGACCCAGATCAAAACTCCTGATTCCGACGGCTATGCCGCGGTCCAGGTCACATTCGGCAAGCGCCGCGCCAGCCGCGTCAACAAGGCTGCGGCGGGACACCTTGCCAAGGCCGGCGTCGAAGCCGGCGTGGTGCTCAAGGAATTCCCCGTCACGCAGGAACAATTGTCTGGCTTCAAGCCTGGCGATATCGTCAGCGTGTCGATTTTCGCCGTCGGCCAGATGGTCGATGTCAGTGGCACCTCGATCGGCAAAGGCTTCACCGGCGCGATCAAGCGTTACCACTTTTCGTCCAACCGCGCTTCGCACGGCAACTCGCTGTCGCACAATTCCGCCGGTTCGATCGGCATGGCCCAGGATCCGGGCCGTGTGTTCCCCGGCAAACGCATGGCCGGCCACCTCGGCGACGTCAGCAAGACCCAGCAAAACCTGGAGGTGGTGCGCATCGACGAGGCGCGCCAGTTGCTGATGGTCAAGGGTGCCGTGCCGGGCTCCAAGGGCGGCGACGTGGTTGTCCGTCCCGCAGTGAAGGGGGCGTAATGGAACTCAAACTCATCAACGAACAAGGCCAGCCGGCCGCCACCATGAGCGCCTCCGATGCGCTGTTCGGTCGCGACTACAATCAGGCCCTGGTGCATCAGGTGGTGGTCGCCTATCAGGCCAACGCCCGCTCCGGCAACCGCGCGCAGAAGGATCGCGAGCAGGTTCATCACAGCACCAAGAAGCCGTTCCGCCAGAAAGGCACCGGCCGCGCCCGTGCCGGCATGACGTCGAGCCCCTTGTGGCGTGGCGGCGGACGGATTTTCCCGAATTCGCCCGAGGAAAATTTCAGCCAGAAAGTCAATCGCAAGATGTATCGCGCCGGTTTGGCCGCGATCCTGTCGCAGCTGGCGCGTGAAGATCGCCTGGTGGTGATAGAGGACTTCAGCTTCGACACGCCGAAGACCAAGCTGCTGGCGCAGAAGCTCAAGGGCATGGGGCTGGATTCGGTCTTGATGGTGACCGCCGCACTGGAAGAGAACATCTACTTGGCTTCGCGCAATCTTCCCAGGGTGCTGGTGCTGGAGGTTTCCGAGACCGACCCGTTGTCCCTGATCCGTTTCCCCAAAGTGCTGCTGACCAAGAGCGCCGTGGCCAAATTTGAGGAGCTGCTGGGATGAACAAGTTCAATCAGGAGCGCCTGCTGCAAGTTTTGCTCGCGCCGCAAATATCCGAAAAAGCCACCTACGTTGCCGACAAGAACGAGCAGGTCATATTCTTCGTCGTTGCCGATGCTACCAAGCCGGAAGTCAAGGCGGCCGTCGAACTGATGTTCAAGGTTCAGGTCGAGTCGGTGCAAATTTCCAACATGAAGGGCAAGACCAAGCGTTTCGGCCGCTTCACGGGGCGTCGCAGCGATGCAAAGAAGGCTTTCGTCTGCCTCAAGCCCGGACAGGAAATCAACTTCGCTGAAGGGGGGGCCGCCTAATGGCACTCGTCAAAGTCAAGCCGACGTCCCCTGGCCGTCGTTCGCTGGTCAAGATCGTCAATCCCGATTTGCACAAGGGGCGTCCGCATGCCGCGCTGCTGGAAAAGAAGCACAGCAAGGCAGGACGCAACAACCATGGCCACATCACCGTCCGCCATCAGGGCGGTGGCCACAAGCAGCATTACCGGGTGGTCGACTTTCAACGCAACAAGGATGGCATCGTTGCCAAGGTCGAGCGCCTTGAATACGATCCGAACCGTACCGCCAACCTCGCATTGCTTTGCTACGCTGATGGCGAGCGCCGCTATATCATCGCTCCGAAGGGCGTGGCGGTCGGCGCGCAACTCATCAGCGGCGCCGAGGCGCCGATCAAGCCGGGTAACGCGTTGCCGATCCGCAATATCCCTGTTGGCACCACCATCCACTGCATCGAGATGATCCCCGGCAAGGGCGCACAGATTGCCCGCGCAGCCGGCACGTCCGTGCAACTGATGGCACGCGAAGGCGTGTATGCCCAGCTGCGCTTGCGTTCCGGCGAAATTCGCCGGGTGCACGTCGAGTGCCGCGCCACCATCGGCGAAGTCGGTAACGAGGAAAACAGCCTGCGCTCCATCGGCAAGGCGGGCGCCAACCGCTGGCGCGGCATCCGCCCGACGGTCCGCGGCGTGGTGATGAACCCGGTCGACCACCCGCATGGCGGTGGCGAGGGCAGGACTGCCGCAGGCATGCATCCAGTCAGCCCGTGGGGCACCAAGACCAAAGGCTACCGTACGCGTCGCAACAAGCGTACGAGCACGATGATCGTTGCCCGCCGGCCCAGAAATAAGAGGTGATAAATGACACGTTCGCTTAAGAAGGGCCCGTTCATCGATGCCCACCTGCTCAAAAAGGTCGATGCCTTGCGCGGTACCAGCGACAAGCGCCCGATCAAGACTTGGTCGCGCCGCTCGACCATCCTGCCGGATCTTGTCGGGCTGACCATCGCGGTACACAACGGCAAGCAGCATATTCCGGTCTACGTCTCGGAAAACATGGTCGGGCACAAGCTCGGCGAGTTCGCCTTGACGCGAACTTTCAAAGGTCATACCGCCGGCAAGAAGGCCGCGGTCAAGAAGTAAGGAATGACAATGGAAACCAATGCGATTCTTAGGGGCGTTCGCCTGTCGGCACAAAAGGGGCGGCTGGTGGCCGACCTGGTGCGCGGCAAGTCGGTCGACCAGGCGCTCAATATCCTGACTTTTTCGCCAAAGAAGGGCGCCACGATCATCAAGAAGGTGCTCGAATCGGCTATCGCCAACGCCGAGCACAACGACGGCGCCGACATCGACGCGCTCAAGGTCAAGGTCATCCATGTGGAAAAGGGCGCGGTGCTGAGGCGTTTCACGGCACGCGCAAAAGGGCGTGGCAATCACATCCTCAAACAGACGAGTCACATCTACGTCACCGTCGGGGACTAAGGAAAAACTATGGGACAGAAGATTCATCCGATCGGTTTCCGCCTCGCGGTGACGCGTAACTGGTCTTCGCGCTGGTTTGCCAACAGCAAGAACTTTCCGGTGATGTTGAATGAAGACATCAAGGTGCGCGAATATCTGAAGAAGAAGCTGGCGCATGCCTCGGTGGGGCGTGTGGTTATCGAGCGTCCGGCCAAGAACGCGCGGATTACCGTATTCAGCGCCCGCCCGGGTGTCGTCATCGGCAAGAAGGGCGAGGACATCGAGCATCTGAAGACCGACCTACAGAAGATCCTCGGCGGCCAGGTGCATGTCAACATCGAGGAAATTCGCAAGCCCGAGACCGACGCACAGTTGATCGCCGACTCGATCGCCCAGCAGCTCGAAAAACGCATCATGTTCCGTCGCGCCATGAAGCGCGCCATGCAGAACGCCATGCGCCTCGGCGCCCAGGGCATCAAGATCATGAGTTCCGGCCGCCTCAATGGTGCCGAGATTGCGCGCCGCGAATGGTACCGTGAAGGTCGCGTGCCCTTGCATACATTGCGCGCTGACATCGATTACGGTACTTCCGAGGCCAAGACCACATACGGCATCATCGGCGTCAAGGTCTGGGTATTCAAGGGCGAAATGGCCGCCAAGCATGACGCCGCGGTGGTTGTGCCGGATGCCGCTGCCGAAGAGCCGCGCCGTGGCGCCACCCGCCGTGCTCCGCCCAGTAGCACCCCCGCCGAAGGCGTGGATGCCAAGCCGGCGGCGGTCGTCAAGCGCACTGCCCGCAAGCCTGTCGAAACCAAGCCTGCCGCCGCCGCTGCCGAAGGTGCCGCGCCGAAAGCGGCGGACAAGGACGCCGCCACCGAGGCCAAGCCACCCGTCAAGCGCGTGCGCAAGCCCGCCGCGGCAAAGCCGGATGCGGCCGCGGCCAAGGACGCTAAGGAGTAATAACGATGCTGCAACCCGCCCGCACCAAATACCGCAAACAGCAAAAAGGCCGCAATACGGGGGTAGCTACCCGCGGCGCCAAAGTCAGCTTTGGCGAGTACGGCCTGAAAGCCGTCGGCCGTGGTCGCCTGACGGCGCGCCAGATCGAGTCGGCTCGACGCGCCATGACCCGCCACATCAAACGTGGCGGCCGCATCTGGATCCGCATTTTTCCCGACAAGCCGATTTCCAAGAAGCCCCTGGAAGTTCGGATGGGTAACGGCAAAGGTAACCCCGAGTATTGGGTTGCGGAAATCCGGCCGGGAAAAGTGTTGTACGAAATGGATGGTGTTGACGAAACCCTGGCGCGTGAGGCCTTCCGCCTTGCCGCGGCCAAACTGCCGATAGAAACGACGTTCGTCACGCGCATATTGAGGTAATCATGAAACCAGTTGAAATGAGAGCAAAGACAACTGCGGAATTGGACAAGGAACTGCTCGATCTGCGCAGGGCTCAATTCAGCCTGCGCATGCAGGCGGCGACGCAGCAACTGACCAACCACAGTCAGATCGGCAAGGTGCGCAAGGACATTGCGCGGGTCAAGACCATTCTGGGCGAAAGGGGTGCCGTAAAATGACACAGGTGACAGCAGATAAAGTTCGCCGCACCCTCACTGGCCGAGTCGTCAGCGACAAGATGCAGAAGACCGTAACGGTGCTGATCGAGCGCCGGGTCAAGCATCCGGTCATTGGCAAGATGATGTTGCGCACCCAGAAATATCATGCGCATGTTGAAGACGCGGAGGCGAAAACCGGTGACCTGGTGCAGATCGAGGAATGCGCGCCGGTGTCCAAGACCAAGGCCTGGCGTGTCGCGCGGATCATCGAAAAAAGCGCTTAGCGGGATCTGTAACTGTCGGCCCGCGAGAGAATAATCGGGCGATAACTATTGACATCGTAGCGTAGATCGTAAGATAATCGTCGTCTTTGTTTCACCGTAGGCGCGTTGCCTAGTACCTGGACCCAAAATCGGGCACTCGTGATGCGCCTCTTGCCATACCCGTACGGGTTCCAAGACTGATCGCGATAGCCTGGCTCTACGCGAATTAAGTTGGAGGGAATTAAATGATACAAATGCAAACCAAGCTGACCGTCGCCGATAACACCGGCGCGCGTACGGTCATGTGCATCAAGGTGCTGGGCGGATCGAAACGACGCTATGCCGGGATCGGCGACGTCATCAAGGTCAGCATCAAGGATGTCGCGCCGCGCGGCCGGGTGAAAAAGGGCGAGGTGTATACCGCCGTCGTGGTGCGCACCGCCAAGGGTGTGCGGCGCGCCGACGGATCCCTGATCAAGTTCGACGACAATGCCGCCGTGCTGCTCAACAACAAGCTCGAGCCGATCGGTACCCGCATCTTCGGGCCCGTCACGCGGGAACTGCGCACCGAGCGGTTCATGAAAATCGTCTCGCTGGCCCCTGAAGTTTTGTAAGGATAGCTCATGAACAAAATCCGCAAGGGCGATAACGTCATCGTCATTACCGGCAAGGACAAGGGCAAGCGTGGCGTGGTGCTGAACCGCGTCGACGCCGACCATGTCCTGGTTGAGGGTGTCAATCGCGTCAAGAAGCACACCAAGCCCAATCCAATGAAGGGGCAACAGGGTGGCATCGTCGAGAAAGAGATGCCGATTCAGGTTTCCAATGTGGCGCTGTTCAATCCGGCCACCCAGAAGGCGGACCGCGTCGGCTTCAAGACCCTCGACGACGGCCGTAAAGTCAGGGTGTTCAAGGCCAACGGCGAAGTTCTGGAGGCGTAAGGAAAAACATGGCGCGCTTACAGGAATTTTACAAGACCAAGGTGGTTGCGGAGCTGAAGGAAAAATTCGGTTACCACTCGATCATGGAAGTACCGCGGATCACCAAGATTACGCTCAACATGGGTGTGGGCGAGGCGATCGGCGACAAGAAGATACTCGATCACGCGGTCGGCGACATGACCAAGATCGCCGGCCAGAAGCCGGTCGTCACCAAGGCCAAGAAGGCCATCGCGCAATTCAAGATCCGCGAGGGCTATCCGATTGGCTGCATGGTGACCTTGCGCGGCAACCGCATGTATGAGTTTCTCGATCGCCTGGTTTCGATCGCCATGCCGCGGATCCGCGACTTTCGCGGCATTTCCGGCAAGGGTTTCGACGGCCGCGGCAACTACAACGTCGGCGTCAAGGAGCAGATCATTTTTCCCGAAATCGAATACGACAAGATTGACGCGCTGCGTGGCATGAACATCAGCATCACGACCAGCGCGAAAACCGACGCGGAAGCCAAGGCGCTGCTCGCGGCATTCAAATTCCCCTTCAAGAACTGAGGGACACATGGCCAAACTGTCACTGATTAACCGCGAAGCCAAGCGCACGAAAATGGTCGCCAAATACGCTGCCAAGCGCGCCGAACTTGCGGCCATCTACAACAACGTCAAGCTGACCGACGAGCAACGCATGACCGCGCGACTCAAGCTGCAACAACTGCCGCGCAATGCTTCACCGACGCGCCAGCGCAACCGTTGCGAACTGACCGGTCGCCCGCGCGGTGTTTTCCGTAAATTCGGCCTGTGCCGCAACAAGCTGCGCGAGTTTGTCATGCGCGGCGAAGTGCCGGGCATGACCAAGGCCAGCTGGTAATCAGGAGAGATCGCTATGAGTATGACCGATCCTATCGCCGATATGCTGACCCGCATCCGCAATGCGCAAACCGCGCAGAAGGGCGCCGTTGTCATGCCTTCGTCCAAGCTGAAGGTGGCGATTGCCTCCGTTCTCAAGGATGAAGGCTATATCGATGATTTCGCTATACGCGCGAATGGCGGCAAGCCGGAACTCGATATCGCGCTCAAGTACTACGCCGGTCGCCCGGTGATAGAACGCATTGAGCGCATTTCGAAGCCGGGGTTGCGTGTCTATAAGGGCAAGGATGATCTGCCGCGGGTGCTGAACGGCCTGGGCGTCGCCATTGTTTCCACGCCCAAGGGCGTGATGACGGACAGAAAAGCGCGCGCCTCGAATGTCGGCGGCGAAGTTCTCTGCATCGTGGCGTAGGGTAACGGGAGAGCGAATATGTCACGTATTGCAAAATATCCGGTTGAAGTGCCGAAGGGTGTCGAGGTGATGCTTAGCGACACCGAGATCAGCATCAAAGGTCCGCTCGGAACGCTCAAGCAATTCATGCTGCCCGCGGTCAAGGTGGCTCGCGACGGCGACAAGCTGCTGTGCCAGGCGATCCCCGGGCTACCGAATGGCGGCGCCATGTCGGGCACCATGCGGGCGCTGGTCAACAACATGGTGGCAGGCGTCACCAAAGGCTTTGAGAAAAAGCTGACCCTGGTCGGTGTGGGTTATCGCGCGCAGGCTCAGGGCGACAAGCTCAATCTGTCGCTGGGTTTCTCGCATCCCGTGGTGCATGCGATGCCCAAAGGCATCAAATGTGAGACCCCGACGCAAACCGAGATCCTTATCAAGGGGATCGATCGGCAGCAAGTGGGGCAGGTTGCCGCTGAAGTTCGTGCCTATCGTTCGCCGGAACCCTACAAGGGCAAGGGCGTGCGTTATGCCGACGAAAGAGTGGCAATCAAGGAAACCAAGAAGAAGTAAAGGCGGACAACATGGACAAGAAGCTAGCGCGCTTGCGCAGGGCCCGCAGAACCCGGGCGAAGATCGCCGAACTCAAAGCGGTGCGACTTTCCGTGCATCGCACCAACTGCCACATTTATGCGCAGATTTTTTCGGGCTGCGGCACCCAGGTGCTCGCGGCGGCCTCGACCGCGGAAGCGGAGGTGCGTACCCAGGTGCCCAACGGCGGCAATATCCAGGCGGCTGCGGCTGTCGGAAAACTGATCGCCGAACGTGCCAAGGCGAAGGGCATCGAAACGGTCACCTTCGATCGCTCGGGCTTCCACTACCATGGCCGCGTCAAGGCACTGGCGGAAGCTGCGCGCGAAGGCGGATTGAAGTTCTAATGCGGCAACCCACGGGCAAATGCGTGGCAACTGAAGCCAAATTGAGTGAGGCAAGATAATGGCTAAACCCCAGACAAGAAAGCAACAGCAGACGACCGAGAAGAGCGACGATGGCATGCGCGAGAAGATGGTCGCCATCAACCGCGTCACGAAAGTCGTGAAAGGCGGACGCATTCTCGGTTTCGCGGCGCTCACCGTGGTCGGCGACGGCGACGGCAGCGTCGGCATGGGCAAGGGCAAGTCGCGCGAAGTTCCGGTGGCCGTGCAGAAGGCCATGGAAGAGGCGCGCAGGAAACAGACGCGCGTCAGCCTCAAGGACGGCACGCTACAGCACACGGTTATCGGCCATCACGGCGCTTGCAGGGTGATGATGCAGCCGGCTGCGGCCGGTACCGGCATCATTGCCGGCGGACCGATGCGCGCGGTGTTCGAGGTGGCGGGCGTCACCGATGTGGTGGCCAAGATTCTTGGGTCGGCCAATCCGTACAACGTTGTTCGCGCCACCATCAACGGACTGCAAGCGATGAGCACTCCTGCCGAGTTTGCCGCCAAACGCGGCAAGAGCGTCCAGGAAATCATGGAGTAAGCGGAGTAAACGCGGAGAAACATATGGCTGACAAGAAAATCAAGGTGACGCTGGTCAAGAGCGTCATCGGCACCAAGCAGAGCCACCGCGCCACCGTGCGCGGTCTCGGTTTGCGCCGCCTCAATAGCAGCGCCACGCTGGAAGACACTCCGGCGGTGCGCGGGATGATCCACAAGGTCGCCTATCTGGTGAAGTGCGAGGGCTAAGACGATGCGACTGAATAACATCAAACCGGCAGAAGGTTCCACCCACGCCAAGCGCCGCGTTGGCCGCGGCATCGGCAGCGGACTGGGCAAGACGGCAGGGCGTGGTCACAAGGGCCAGAAATCCCGCGCCGGCGGCTTCCACAAGGTCGGTTTCGAAGGCGGCCAGATGCCTCTGCAACGGCGTTTGCCGAAGCGCGGTTTTGTGTCCCTGACACAAGGGCGGAATGTCGAAGTGCGCCTCTCCGATCTGGAGAAAATGCCGCTCGATGAAATCGACCTGTTGTCGCTGAAACAAGCCAATGTGATCGCCCAGGACGCCTTGTCGGCCAAGGTGATCCTTTCCGGCAAGCTGACCCGCAAGGTGGTTCTGAAGGGCGTCGGCGCCACCAAGGGCGCCAAGGCTGCCATCGAAGCGCTCGGCGGCAGCATCGCCGAGGCCTAAGGAATCTCACTTGGCCACTCCAGCTGCCTCAGTCGCACCAGGCAAAGCCGCGGGCAAACCGATCGGCAATACCGGCAAGTTCGGCGACTTATGGCGTCGGCTGTGGTTCCTGCTGGGTGCGCTGGTGGTCTATCGGATCGGCGCGCACATTCCGGTGCCGGGCATCGATCCGGTGGCCTTGGCTCAGCTGTTCGAGGGACAGCAAGGCGGCATACTCGGCGTATTCAACCTGTTCTCGGGTGGCGCCCTGTCGCGGTTCACGATTTTTGCCCTGGGCATCATGCCCTACATTTCCTCCTCGATCATCATGCAACTGATGAGCATCGCCTCGCCGCAACTCGAGGCGCTGAAGAAGGAAGGCGAGGCCGGTCGCCGCAAGATCACGCAGTACACGCGCTACGGCACGGTCGGCTTGGCCCTGTTCCAGGGAATCGGCATTTCCATCGCGCTGGAATCGCAACCGGGGCTGGTGCTGGAACCCGGCATGATGTTCCGCCTGACCGCGGTGACGACCCTGGTCACTGGAACCATGTTCCTGATGTGGCTGGGCGAGCAGATCACCGAGCGCGGCCTGGGCAACGGCATTTCCATCATCATTTTCGCCGGTATCGCGGCG
>JBAYJH010000174.1:0-10253 GCA_041665185.1 Sterolibacterium sp. | reverse complement strand
CGCGACGCAGGAGCTGCCGTTCCAGGTCATGTTGGGTCCGCAGGTGCACATGGCCATGGCGGTATCCCAATACTGGCCTCCTGTGCAAGTCGGCGTGGATGTGACACAGGAACTGCCATTCCATGTCATGCCTGCGCCGCAGGTGCACATGCTGCCGTCCCAGAATTGACCTCCCGTGCAGGTAGGCGTGGGTGTGACGCAGGAGCTGCCGTTCCAGGTCATGTTGGGTCCGCAGGTGCACATGGCCATGGCGGTATCCCAGTATTGGCCCCCGGTGCAGGCGGGTGCGGTGACCCAGACCCCCCCGCTACAGGTGAACCCGGATTGAACCGTGCCTTCGGGGGAACAGGCGCCGCCGGCTGTTTGCGCGTGACTCTGTGACGCCGCCAACGCAAACACCACGCAAGCAAACAATGCCTTGATCAGTCTCTTGAATTTGGTCATGAGGCGCAGCCCTAGTTGGTTTGGCAAAATTCTATACCGGGCAGATACAAATGTAACGTGCTCTAACTTGCGCAAAGCCGCATGAACGCTTGACCTCTAAATATCTTGGCCAATCGTTCCCGCGCAGTTTCCGGTTGATTCTGGCAGATACCTTAGCGCCAAAAATCAGTATTTCGTTGCGGCCGTGCCATATTTCACACTTGCCGAGGCGGCAACCGTTCCCTGCAAAAAGTTCTGTTGCGGACCCCCTCTTGTTGAATTCTCAGTCGCATCAACTCCGATAGTCGGCATTGATCTTGACGTAGTCGTAGGACAGATCGCAAGTCCACACCTTTGCTTGCCCCGTGCCGCGACCGAGGTCGATGCGGACGACGATCTCGGCCGGCGCCATTGCGCGCGAACCGTCGGCCTCATGGTAGCTGGCGGCGCGGCCGCCGTATTCGGAAACCAGCACGTCACCCAGCCACAGTTTCACCGTCCTGACATCGAGGTCGCCGAGTGACGGGTGCGCTTGTGCGGCGTTGCCGATTGCGGCGAGGATGCGGCCGAGATTCGGATCGGAGGCGAAGAAGGCGGTCTTGACCAGGGGCGAGTGGGCGATGGCATAACCGACGGCCTTGCATTCGGCGCTGTCCTGGCCGCCCTGGACGGCGATCTCGATGAACTTGGTGGCGCCTTCGCCGTCGCGCACGATGGCTTGCGCCAGTTCGGCGGCGACGGCGCTCACGGCGGTGCGCAACTGAGTGTATTCGGCGCTCTTGGCGTCCTTGATCTCGGCGTTCTGAGCGGCGCCGGTGGCGATCAGAACGAAGGAGTCGTTGGTCGATGTGTCGCCATCGACGCTGATGCAATTGAACGATTCCTCGGCCGCTTCCTTGACCATTTGCTCCAGCAGCGGCTGGCTGATCGCCGCGTCGGTGGCGACAAAGCCGAGCATGGTCGCCATGTTGGGCTTGATCATACCGGCGCCCTTGGATATGCCGGTGACGCTGACGGTCTTGCCGCCGAGGCTCAACTGCCTGGAAGCTGCTTTGGCGACGGTATCGGTGGTCATGATGGCATGGGCGGCGTCGAACCATCCCTGAGCGTCGCCGCGCAGCGCCGCCTGGCACAGCGGTAACGCCGAGACGATGCGCTTGAGCGGCAGCGCCTCCATGATCACGCCGGTGGAAAAAGGCAGCACTTGCCGGTCGGAGAGTTCAAGCAGTGCGGCGGTGGCGCTACAGGTGGCGCGCGCCGCGGTCAACCCCGCTTCGCCGGTGCCGGCGTTGGCGATGCCGGTGTTGATCAGCAGGGCGCGGATGCTGTGGCCGGCCAGATGTTGCTGGCAGACTTGCACCGGCGCGGCGCAGAAGCGGTTCTGCGTGAATACGCCGGCAACCCGGCTGCCCGCCGCGAGTTCGATCAGGGTCAGGTCGCGGCGATTGGCTTTGCGGATGCCGGCCTCGGCGACACCGAGACGGACGCCGGCAACGGCGTGGAGCTGGCTGACGGAAGGGGTGGCGTAGTTGACTGTCATGGTTTCTCGTAAGTATAGGCAATTGGAAAAGTTTATCGGTCTTCGAATACAAAGTCCCATAGTTTGCGGACGGCTGCGATTCGCTCGGCGACGCTGTCCGGATCGACGCGCGCCGGTGCGCTGTTGAGGCGCAACGTGTGCTGCATCCGGCGGTAATCGCGATAGGCGTTGCGCACCGTGTCGGCCAGCGCGGATGGAATCAGATTCAATTCGCCGGCGATCTTCAGCAGTGCGATGTTGCCGAGATTGCCGGTGAGCGCCGGATGGGCGTGGGCATAGCCGAGCACCAGATATTGGACGATGAATTCGACGTCGATCAGGCCGCCATGATCGTGTTTGAGATCGAAGCGGGAGCTCTTGCCGGCATGGTTGTCGAGCATTTTCTGGCGCATGCCCAGCACTTCGCGCCGGAGTTCGGCGAGGTCGCGGCGCTGGCACAGAATCTCGATGCGGATCTTCTCGAAGGCCGCGCCGATGTCGCGCTCGCCGGCGGAGAAGCGCGCCCGGGTCAGCGCCTGGTGCTCCCACATCCAGGCGGCTTCGAGCTGATACTTGCGGAAGGACTCGATCGAACTGACGATCAGGCCGGAGTCGCCGTTCGGTCGTAGCCGCAGATCGGTCTCGAACAGCAGGCCGGCCGAGGTCTGGCTGGACAGCCAGGTATTCAGCCGCGTCGCCAGGCGTGCATAGTTCTCCTGGGCCTCGGCGGCGGGGTCGTCATACAGGAAGATCAGGTCGAGATCGGACGCGTAGCCGAGTTCCTTGCCGCCCAGCTTGCCGTAGCTGATGACGGCGAAGCGCGGAATCTCGCGATGGCGTTTGCCCAGCTTGCGCCAGGCGAACTTGAGCGCCAGACCAAGCATGATATCGGCCAGCTCGGAGAGATGGTCGGCGAGCTTTTCCAGCGCCAGCAAGCCGCTGACGTCCTGGGCCAGCAGCCGGAATACCTGGGCATGGTGAGCTTCGCGCAGCATGTCCATTTGTAGCTCTATATCCGGTTCGGCTGCGTCGAGTGCGCTGTCGAGTTGGCTCTTGAAGGCGCCCCAGTCGGGCGCGGTGTCGAGGATGCGGGCGTCGAGCAACTCGTCGAGCAGGATTGGATGCCGTTTCAGGTAGTCCGCCGCCCAGGACGAGGCGCTGGCGAGCTGAGCTACTTTTTGCAAGGCCTGCGGATATTGCAGGAGCAGCGCCAAGTAGGCGGCTCGACGGCTGATGGCATCGAGCAGGTCGAGGCTGCGGGACAAGGTCTCGTCGGGATTGGTCATCGCCGCACACGCTTCGATGACGCGCGGCACCAGCGCGTCGAAACGTTCGCGCACCGAGGCCGGCATCTGCTGGTAGCGGCTGCCGCCGCGCATGGCGGAGAGGCGCTGGGCGGCCTCCGTGGCATCGCGGTAACCCTGGCGGGCGAGTTCCGCCGCCTGGACGTCGCTTTCGCTGGCTTGCCACACTCCGTCGAGCGCATGGTTGGCCTGGTTGGGATCGGCGAAAATGGCCGCAAAATGCTTGGCGACGGCCGCACGGTGGTCATCGAGTTCAACCAGCAAGGCCGGGTAGCTGGAAAAACTCATGGCCTGGGCAATGATTGCCTGATCCTCGGGCTTGTCCGGCAGCTTGTGGGTCTGCGCATCGTCGAGATATTGCAGGCGATGTTCCAGGCGGCGCAGGAAATTGTAAGCTGCGGCCAGTTCGAGCGCTGCGTCGAGTGAGATCTGTTTGCGTTCGAGGATCAGTACCAGCACCTTCAGCGTCGGCTTGACTTGCAACTGCGTGTCGCGGCCACCGCGGATCAACTGGAAGACCTGGGCGATGAACTCGATCTCGCGGATCCCTCCGGGGCCCAGTTTGACGTTGTCGGCGAGATCCCGCCGCGTCACTTCGCGGCGGATTTGCGCGTGCAGTCCGCGCATGGCGTTGATGGCGCCGAAGTCGAGGTATTTGCGAAACACAAACTGCCGGCGCATGATTTCCAGCGCCGCCAGCCAATCACTCAGGCGCGCGCCGGAAAGGTTCTGTGCCAGCGGGCGCGCCTTGATCCAGGCATAGCGTTCCCACTCGCGGCCCTGGGTGATGAAATAGTTTTCCAGCATATCGAAACTGCATACCAGGGGGCCCGAATCGCCGTTCGGCCGCAGCCGCATATCGACACGGAATACCTGGCCATCGCCGGTTGCCTCGGCGATGGCGTTGATGAGGCCGCGGCCGAGCCGGGTGAAGAATTCGAAGTTGTCGATCGAGCGGGCGTCTCCGCCGGCACCGCTGGCCCTCTCGCCCGCATTCCGGTCGGCCGCCGTCGCCACGCCGTCGGTTTCGCCGTCCTCGGGATAGACGAAGATCAAGTCGATGTCGGAAGACACATTGAGCTCACGCCCCCCCAGCTTGCCCATGCCGATGACGATCAGTTGCTGGGCTTCTCCCTTGGCGTTGCGGGGTGTCCCGTAGCGGGCGGTGAGCGCGGCGGTGAGCGTCGCCTGGGCTCTTTCCAGGGCGATCTCGGCGATCAGGGTCATGCTCTCGGTGACTTCGTCGAGGGTCGCCAGTCCGGCCAGATCGCGCGTGGCGATGCGGACGTAGGCGCGCTGCTTGAAGCGCCTTAGCGCCGGCTTGAGAGACGCTTCGTCGAGCGCGGCGGGCAGGAAGCCGCGCAATTCATCGGCTGTCAGCGGATGGTCCCAGCTTGTTGCCAATTCTTCGCCCAGCGCGGGCATCGCGTCAAGCAGCCGGGACAAATAGCGGGAGCCGGATAGAACCCGCGGCAGGATGTCGGTGAGGGAGGGCACGGCGGGGGACCGCATTAAGGTAAAATTGCGCAGGCTTTATCGGATCGATGCCACATTCTAGTACCCTGGAACCAAAGGCGGGCACCGGTACCCTACAATCAAAGGCGGGCACTGGTACCCTACAATCAAAGGCGGGCACTGGTACCCTGGAAGCGAAGTTGGGCGGCGCCGTCCGAACTGGCTCAGGGACACTGGCCCTCATCGCTTAACCTGGCTGTGCGCTGCAACGACACGGCCCCGTATGGACATCAACATCAGGCTACCCCGCACTTTGACGGCAAACCCGAATCGCCCGCCGTGGCTGCGCAGGCTGGCTCGTTTGCTGCTGTCGCTGGCAGCGCTGGCTTACTTCGGCTTCGCCCTGGTGTTCATCGCCCTGCGCTATGTGATCCTGCCGCAGGTCAACGATTACCACGTCGATATCGAGCGGATGCTGTCCGATTCGCTCAGGCTGCCGGTGGCGATCAGCGCCATCGATGCCCAATGGCAGGGCTTGCGCCCGCAATTGGCATTGCATGGTTTCCAGGTGCATGACCGCCAAGGGCGGCCGGCGCTGGTCCTGGATGACGTCAGAGCGGAGATTTCCTGGACCTCGCTGCTGCATTTGGCCCTGCGCCTGCATCGACTGGAAATCGCTTCACCCGCCTTGACCATACGCCGCGATGCGCAGGGCCAGGTCTTCGTTGCCGGCTTGCAAGTCAATACGGCGAGCCCGGATAGGCAGGACGATTTTTCCGACTGGCTGCTGGCGCAAAGCCGCGTGGTGGTGCGCGATGCCAGCATTACCTGGGTGGACGAGCAGCGCGGCGCGCCGCCGCTGGAACTCCAGCACCTCAACTTTCATTTGCAGAACGACGGCAGCCGCCATCGCTTCGGCCTGACCGCCGATCCGCCACGGGCTTTGGCGGCGCGCCTCGACATCCGCGGCGATTTCAAAGGGCGGGATCTCGATCAGTTGGAGGCATGGAAGGGCGATGTCTATGCCGAGCTGGACTATGCCGACCTGGCGATTTGGCGTACCTGGATAGACTATCCGCTGGATCTGCCGCAGGGCAGTGGCGGCATGCGGTTGTGGTTGGGCTTTGCCCAGAAGCGACTGACCGAGGCCACCGCAGACATTGCGCTGGCCGACGTCAAGCTGCGGCTGGCCCAGGATCTGCCCATGCTGGAGTTGCAGCGCCTGGATGGCCGGCTCGCCGGCAAAAAGTTGGCGCATGGCCTTGAATTGAGCGCCAAGCGGCTGACACTCACCACCAGCGACGGCATCGCCATCCTGCCCGCCGATTTCCAGCTGAAATGGAACGATGCCGCGGATGCCGAGCCACCGGGCGGGACATTTTCGGCACATGATCTGGACCTCGGCGCCTTTGCCAGGCTCGCCGCCTATCTGCCGATCGACAATCCGATCCGCCAGCAACTCGCCGACGCAGCCCCGCGCGGCAAATTGCTCGAGGCGAAAGCGGCCTGGAGTTTACCGAAAGTCGTCTCATCGGTGCCAGGTATCGCCGCTGCCACTGACCCTACCGCTACCGCCCCGGGACTGGCCAGCTACAGCCTGCAAGCGCGTTTTGAGCGGATCGGCATGCAGGCAGTCGGGACATTGCCGGGCCTCGACGGCATTTCCGGCAACGTCACCTTCGACGAGCAAGGCGGCAGCCTCAGTCTCACCAGTCAGCAGGCGGCCGTGGATTTGCCGAAGATATTTGCCGACCCGCACCTGGTTTTCAACACCTTGAATGTCCAGGCGGGCTGGAAGATTCGCAGTGAGAACGGACTACCGCGCGTCGAAGTGAAACTCGACAACCTGAGTTTCGAGAACCAGGATGCGGCCGGCAGCGTCAACGGCAGTTACTTCGGCCGCGGCGGCGAACCCGGCGAAATCGACCTGAATGCGCGACTCACCCGTGCCGCGGGAAATACTGTCTGGCGCTATATGCCGCTGGCGGTGCATCACGACGTTGCCGACTGGCTGCGCACTTCCATCCTCGCCGGCGGCAGCAACGACACGACGCTGCGCCTCAAGGGCGACCTGAAGCGCTTCCCGTTTGTCGACGGCTCCGGCGTGTTCGAGGTCAAGGGCCGCTTCCACGACGGCGCGCTGCAATATGCCGCGGACTGGCCGCGGATCGAGCATATCACCGGCGAGCTTGAGTTCGTCGGCAAGCGCATGCTCATCAAGGCCAGCCGTGGCAGCATCTACGGCGTCAACCTCAGCGACGTCAAGGCACAGATCGCCGATCTCGACTCCGGCAAGGAACCGCTGCTCGTCAGCGGCAAAGCCGCGGGGCCCAGCGCGGACTTTCTGCGCTTTATCGAGAGCAGCCCGGTGGGCGACCACATCGACCACTTTACCGAGGACATGACGGCGGCCGGGAACGGCCAGCTCAATCTCAAGTTGTCATTACCCCTCGGGCACCTTGCCGACAGCAAGACCGAGGGGGTGTACCAGTTCGCCGGCAACCGGCTGGCGGTCGATGTCGACTTGCCGCCCTTGTCGGACGTGAATGGGCGACTGCACTTCTCCGGCGATGGACTCAAGGCCGACAAGGTCCGGGCGACCTTGCTGGGTGCTCCCCTGGTGGTGGATGTCAAGACCGTCGGCAATGGCACCGTGCTGGTGAACGCCGAAGGTACCCTGAGCGTGGTCGAATTGCGCAAACAGTGGGCGCACCCGCTGCTCGATCATTTGTCCGGAAGCGCCGCCTGGCGAGGCAATGTGCGGGTACGCAAGAAGAACGCCGAGGTGATCCTCGAATCGCGGCTGCTAGGCATCTCGTCCAGTCTGCCGGAACCTTTCAACAAGAGCGCCAGCGAGACACAGTTGTTACGTATCGAGCGCAAGCAACCGTCGGAGCCGCAGCGTATTGCCGCGAACCCAGCCAGGCGTGGCGTCGCCGCCTCGGCTCAGGCGCCGACGTTGCCTCGCGACCAGGTCGACGTGACGCTCGGCAACGCGCTGGCTGTCCGCCTGGTGCGCCGCCACGAAGGCGAGCATGCCGAGAGATCCATATTGGAGCGCGGTGCGATTGCCATCGGCGAACCGTTGGTGCTGCCCGACAGGGGAATGCTGTTGTCGGTGACCCAGAAGAAGGTAGACGCGGATTTCTGGCGCAAGTTGATGTTTACCGGCAGCGACGGGAAGACCGAGAGCAGTCCGGGGGCGGCGGGCTGGCTGGCGACGACCGAGGCGAGCGTGGCGCTGAAGGCACAGGAGTTCATCCTTTTCGGCCACGCGCTGAATAACCTGGATATCAAGGCCAGCACCACCTCGCCGACCAGCGTCCACGAAACCGGTTGGCGTGCCGAAGTCAAGAGCCAGGAAATCGTCGGCGATCTGGCTTGGCGCAACCTGGGCGCCGGGCGGCTTTCCGGCCGTCTGAAGAAGCTGGCGATCAATGACACCGCCGGAGTCAAACCGGCAGACGATCAGGTCGGCCGGGACCAATTGAAAGAGATGCCGGGCCTGGATATCGAAGCCGAGCAGTTCCTGTTGCGCGGCAAGCCTTACGGCAAGCTCAAGTTGGTTGCCGACAACCGTGACGGCACCTGGGACGCCAAGTTGGATATCGAAAATGACGATGCCAAACTGAGCGGGGAGGGCAAGTGGCGGCCCAGCCTGACCCAGCCTGATATACATACCAAATTCACTTTGAATGTCAGAAGTGTCGAGAAGCTCCTGGTCCGTCTCGGCTATCCGAATGCCGTGCGGCGCGGGAGTGCCAAGCTCGATGGCAATCTTTCCTGGAATGGCACACCGATTGCGATTGACTACCCGTCACTCGGCGGCAAGCTCGAGATCGATGCCTCGAACGGGCAATTCAATAAAGTCGAGCCCGGCGTGGGACGCTTGCTCGGGATCCTCAGCCTGCAATCGCTGCCGCGCCGCATCACCCTGGATTTTCGCGACATATTTAGCGAGGGTTTTGCTTTCGACAGTATCTCGGCCAAGCTCAATCTGACCCGGGGCATCATGGATACCAGCGATTTCCTGATGCACGGTCCGGCGGGTAAGGTGCGCATGAGCGGGACGGTCAACCTGCCGCAGGAGTCGGTTAACCTCAAAGTGCGGGTCAGTCCGGCCCTCACTGAAACCTTTGCTGTCGGCGCCATGCTGTCTTATCCGGCAGCGGGCGCCATCGCCTGGCTGGCCGACAAGATCTTGAAGAATCCGCTCGACGAGATATTCGCGCGGAATTTCGCGTTGACCGGCAATTGGTCCGATCCGAAATTTGAGCAGCTATCGGGACGGCAGCCGAACGAGAACACCGAAAACCCCAAATGAGCCCGTCGAACTTATGCATGAAAAAATGAAAATCGCCGCGATCCAGATGATTTCCGGTCCCGAGGTTTGCGCCAATCTCGTCGAGGCTGGGCGCCTGATTGCCGAGGCGGCGGATCGCGGTGCGCGCCTCGCAGCCCTGCCCGAGTATTTTCCGCTGATCGGGGCCAGCGACGCCGAGCGCCTGAGTGCCCGGGAGGTTGACGGCGCGGGGCCGATACAGGAATTCCTCAGTGAGACCGCGCGACAACACGGCATCTGGTTGGTGGGCGGCTCCCTGCCGTTGGTTGCCAGTGACCCCGCCAAGCTGCGCAATACCTGCCTGGTATACGACGATCAAGGCCGTCGGGTGGTGCGCTATGACAAGATCCATCTGTTTGGTTTTACCAGGGGAACGGAAAGCTACAACGAAAGTCTCACCATCGAGCCGGGTAGCAATGTCGTCGCCTTCGATTCCCCTTGCGGGCGTGCCGGCTTGGCGATCTGTTACGATCTGCGCTTTCCGGAACTGTTCCGGGCGCTGGGCGAAGTGGATCTGCTGGTGGTGCCCGCCGCCTTCACCGAAACCACCGGCCGCGCCCACTGGGAACTGCTGTTGCGCAGCCGGGCGGTCGAGAACCAGTGTTACCTGCTGGCCGCGGCGCAAGGCGGAGAGCACCCCAACCGGCGCGTCACGCACGGCAACAGCATGATCGTCGATCCCTGGGGTGAAGTGTTGGGACGGCTGGACAAAGGCGCCGGCGTGGTCGTCGCGGAAATCGACCCGGCGCGCATCGCCGAAGTGCGGGCTAGCCTGCCGGCGCTCAAGCATCGTGTACTGTAAATTTAATTTGGCGGTAAAGACTCTATGACCATGATTTCCAACGACCCGTATCGCACCGCCGAGCAATGCCTGCTGGCGCCCTACAGCCTGGCGCCGGCGGATCTCGACAGCGTGTTCGGGCAGATGTTCGCCCATCGCGTGGACTACGCCGATCTCTATTTCCAGTATGCCCGTTCGGAGGGCTGGAGCCTGGAGGAGGGCATCGTCAAATCGGGCAGCTTCAACATCGAGCAGGGCGTCGGCGTTCGCGCCATTTCGGGTGAGAAGACGGCCTTCGCCTATTCTGATGAGATCAGCCTGGCGGCTTTGCAAAGTGCCGCCCAGGCCACCCGCGCCATCGCCGCCCAGAGCGGGGATGGGCGTGCCCCCCTGCTCAGGCACGGCGCCGCCACGCCGCCGTTGTATGCT
>JBAYJH010000173.1:0-10270 GCA_041665185.1 Sterolibacterium sp. | reverse complement strand
GGAATCGCCGGAATGCACGCCGGCCTGCTCGATATGTTCCATGATGCCGCCGATGATCACCTGCTGTCCGTCGCACAGCGCATCGACATCCACCTCGGTGGCATCGTTGAGAAAGCGGTCGAGCAACACCGGCGAATCGAAGGAGACCTTGACCGCCTCGCGCATGTAGCGCTCCAGGTCCTTCTGCTCGTGGACGATTTCCATGGCGCGTCCGCCGAGCACGTAACTCGGCCTGACCACCAGCGGGTAACCGATCTCGGCGGCGAGCAGCAGCGCGCTTTCCGGGGTGCGCGCGGTGCGGTTGGGCGGCTGGCGCAGGCCGAGTTCATGGAGCAGCTTCTGGAAGCGCTCGCGGTCCTCGGCGGCGTCGATCATGTCCGGGCTGGTGCCGATGATGGGCACGCCATTGGCTTCCAGCTCGCGCGCCCGCTTCAGCGGTGTCTGGCCGCCGAACTGAACGATGACGCCGGTGGGCTGCTCGAGGTGCACGATTTCCAGAATGTCCTCCAGCGTCACCGGCTCGAAGTACAGGCGATCCGAAATGTCGTAGTCGGTCGACACCGTCTCCGGGTTGCAGTTGACCATGATGGTTTCATAGCCATCTTCGCGCATTGCCAGCGCCGCATGCACGCAGCAGTAGTCGAACTCGATACCCTGGCCGATGCGGTTGGGGCCGCCGCCGAGCACCATGATCTTCTTCTTCGCGCTGGGTCTGGCCTCGCATTCATCCTCGTAGGTCGAGTACATGTAGGCCGTCGAAGTGGCAAACTCGGCCGCGCAGGTATCCACGCGCTTATACACCGGGCGGATGCCCAGGGCCTGGCGATGACGCCGCATTGCCGTCTCCGAAGTTTCGAGCAGCTTGGCCAGGCGTCGGTCGGAAAAGCCCTTGCGCTTCAGGCCGCGCACTTCCTCGGCATCGAAATCCTTGAGGTTGCGGCCGGCCAGGTTTTGCTCGGTGCGGACGATATCCTCGATCTGCGCCAGAAACCACGGATCGATATTCGTGTGTTGCTGGATTTCCGCAAAGCTCATGCCGCTACGGAACGCCTGGCCGAGATACCAGATGCGCTGGGGACCGGGGTTGGCCAGTTCGCGCTCAATCTCGTCCTGTTCGGCATCGAGTTCGTCGAGACCATAGACGCTGACTTCCAGGCCGCGCAACGCCTTCTGAAAGGACTCCTGGAAGGTGCGGCCGATGGCCATCACCTCGCCCACCGACTTCATCTGGGTGGTCAGGCGGTCGTTGGCGAGAGGAAATTTCTCGAAAGCGAAGCGCGGAATCTTGGTGACGACGTAGTCGATGGACGGCTCGAACGAGGCCGGCGTGGCCCCGCCGGTAATGTCATTCTGAAGTTCGTCGAGGGTGTAGCCGACCGCCAGCTTGGCGGCGATCTTGGCGATGGGGAAGCCGGTGGCCTTGGAGGCCAGCGCCGAGGAACGCGACACGCGCGGGTTCATCTCGATCACGATCATCCGCCCGTCGGCCGGGTTGATGGCGAACTGCACGTTGGAGCCGCCGGTATCCACGCCGATCTCGCGCAGCACCGCGATGCTGGCGTTGCGCATGATCTGGTATTCCTTGTCGGTCAGGGTCTGCGACGGCGCCACGGTGATCGAGTCGCCGGTGTGCACGCCCATCGGGTCGAGGTTCTCGATGGAGCAGACGATGATGCAGTTGTCCTTATGGTCGCGCACCACCTCCATCTCATATTCTTTCCAGCCGAGCAGCGATTCCTCGATCAGCAGTTCGTTGGTCGGCGAGGCTTCCAGGCCGCGTTTGCAGATCTCGACGAACTCTTCCTGGTTGTAGGCGATGCCGCCGCCGCTGCCGCCCATGGTGAAGGAGGGCCGGATGATGGTCGGAAAACCCAGCGCCGCCTGCACCTGCTGCGCCTCCTCCATGCTGTGGGCGATGCCGGAACGCGCCGAGCCTAGGCCGATGCGGGTCATCGCCTGCTTGAATTTTTCGCGGTCCTCGGCCATGTCGATGGCGTCGCGCGAGGCGCCTATCATCTCGACGCCGTACTTCTCCAGCACGCCGTGCTTGGCCAGGTCCAGGGCGCAATTCAAGGCGGTCTGCCCGCCCATGGTGGGCAGCAGCGCATCGGGGCGCTCCTTGGCGATGATGTTTTCCACCACCTGCCAGGTGATCGGCTCGATGTAGGTCACGTCCGCCATTTCCGGGTCGGTCATGATGGTCGCCGGGTTGGAATTCACCAGGATCACCTGGTAACCCTCGTCGCGCAGCGCCTTGCAGGCCTGGGCGCCGGAATAGTCGAATTCGCAGGCCTGGCCGATGACGATCGGGCCGGCGCCGATGATGAGGATGCGGTGGATGTCGGAACGTTTAGGCATAGGGTTTCAGCTCAGGGTCGCGTTGGCGAGTTTTGCGCCGAAGCCGATGAACAAGACACCGACCCCGCCGGTCGCGCCCGCCGACAGGCGGCGCCGCAGACGAAATTGTTCGGCCAGACGGGCGCCGGCGAAAATCAGGATCGACAGATACAGGGCACTGGTCGCCTGGCAGATCATGGCGAGAATCAGGAAGGACAGCGCCGGGTATTGGTACGCCGGATCGACGAACTGGATGAAGAAGGAAACGAAAAACAGGATCGCCTTCGGATTGAGCAGGCTGATCACCAGCGCCGTATGGAATGGACGCGAAAGGTCGAAGCCGCGGGCCGCCTCGGCCGGTAGCGCTGCCGGCGGGGCAGTCTGAACGGGAGCACCGTGCCAGCGGCTCCAGGCGCCGCGCAGCAGCGCCAGCCCCATCCAGGCCAGGTAAATCGCGCCGGCATATTTGACAAGCAGGAACAAGGCCGGATTGGTTTTCAGGAGCGACGCCACACCGGTTGCGGAGAGCACCATCAGGACCGCATCGCCGAAAAATATTCCGCAGGCGCCCCGGTAACCCTGGCCGACGCCCCGCCGCGCCGCCACGGAAAGCACGTAGAGGGAATTCGGGCCGGGCAGCAGCACGATGAAAATCGTGCCGAGCACGTAGGTCCAGATATCCGTAATCCCGTACATGTCGGACATCATTGCCTCAGGCCCGCGTCATCAACGCAATGAAGCGATCGAACAGATAGGCCACGTCATGCGGCCCGGGACTCGCCTCGGGATGGCCCTGAAAGCAGAAAGCCGGCCTGTCGGTGCGCGTGAGGCCTTGCAGGCTGCCGTCGAACAGGGACACGTGGGTCGCCCGCAGGTGATCCGGCAGCGAGTCTGCATCCACCGCAAAGCCGTGGTTCTGGCTGGTGATCAGCACCTGCCCGGTATCCAGGTCCTTGACCGGGTGATTGGCGCCGTGGTGACCGAATTTCATCTTGACCGTCTTGGCGCCCGAAGCCAGCGCCAGCAACTGGTGGCCCAGGCAGATGCCGAAAGTCGGGATGGCGCGATCCAGAAATTCGCGGATCGCCGCGATCGCGTAGTCGCAAGGTTCGGGATCGCCGGGTCCATTGGAGAGGAAGATGCCGTCCGGCTTAAGCGCCAGCACATCCGCCGCCGACGTCTGCGCCGGCACCACCGTCAGCCGGCAAGCACGGCTGGCCAACAGACGCAGGATATTGCGCTTGACGCCGAAGTCGTAGGCCACGACATGGAATTTCGGCGCCTTCTCGGCGTCGGGCGTGGCATAACCCATCCCGAGCCGCCACTCCCCCTCATCCCAGGCATAGGCCTGCGTAGCGCTGACGACTTTCGCCAGATCCATGCCGGCCAGTCCGGGAAAAGCCTGCGCCTTGGCGATGGCGGCGCCGGCATCCGGAAATTCGGCGGGCGCCGTGCCGCTCACCAGGCAACCGGCTTGCGCCCCGTGTTCGCGCAGGATGCGGGTCAACTTGCGAGTGTCGATGTCGGCGATGGCGACGACGTTCTCCGATTTCAGGTAGGCATCCAGCGACTGTTCGCTGCGGAAACTGGAAGCCAGCAGCGGCAGGTCGCGGATCACCAGGCCGGCGGCATGAATTCGCTCGGCTTCGCGATCCTCGCGATTGACGCCGGTATTGCCGATATGCGGGTATGTCAGGGTGACGATCTGGCGGCTGTAGGACGGATCGGTAAGAATTTCCTGGTAGCCGGACATGGCCGTATTGAACACCACTTCGCCGACACTGCTGCCGACCGCGCCGATGCCCCGGCCCTGAAATACCGTCCCGTCGGCTAGTGCAAGGATGGCGGGCGGGAACTGGGTCACGATGAGGCTCCTGAATCGGCGCTGGAGGTATTTCCAGCTTAGATGTGCAAAGCGGGGCGGGCCTCAGCCCACCCCGCTTTGTCAATCAGGCGAATTATAGCGCCGAAGCGTCGTTACAGGCAAGGCGGGCGTTCTTCCGTTCTCGACGAAGGCGCAAGCGGGTCACGCCGGTGCGCCGCCGCCGGCCCATCAAGAGAAACGCCGCCTGCGTTCGCATCTGGGCGCCACGAACGGACTCTAGCCGCACAAGTTTCTCGCGCATTCGGTCTTGCAGGCAACGCAGATGTAAGTTGCGCCGTCGACTGGCCGCAACTTCTCCAAGGTCGATGCCGTGTCGTAGCAGTGCCGGCAGAACGGGCCGCGCCTCTTGCCGTTGTCGACGCAGTAATAGGCGATGCCGTCCGATAGGGGTTGCACCTTCGTTACCGCCTCGCGGCCCGATGGGTGAGCGCGCTGGCGGCGCTGCGAGATTTCCCGTTGCCGCTGGACGGCGATACCGTGCAGCGCCGTGAATTGCGCCTCGGCCTCGGCCACCGCCCCTTTCTTGAACAGGGCAACAACGTCGTCATAAGTGGGCGTTGCCAAGAGCGGTCCTTACAGCGTTAGATCAACGCAAAATCAGCGCAAGCCCAGCACATCCTGCATGTCGAACAGGCCGCTGGCCCTGCCGCGCATATGGCGAGCCGCGCGCAGCGCGCCCATGGCATAGGGCATGCGGCTGGCCGCCTTGTGGGTAATCTCGATGCGCTCGCCGGTGCCGGCGAACAGCACCGTGTGATCGCCGACGATATCGCCGCCGCGCACCGTCGAAAAGCCGATCTGGGTCGCCGGCCGCTCGCCGGTGTGGCCTTCGCGGCCATAGACGGCGCACTCCGCCAGATCGCGGCCGAGCGCCGCGGCGACCACTTCGCCCATGCGCAGGGCGGTGCCCGATGGCGCGTCGACCTTGTGGCGGTGATGGGCTTCGATGACCTCGACGTCGTAGCCTTCGCTCAAGGCGCGTGCCGCCACGTCGAGCAGGCGAAATACCAGATTGACGCCGACCGCCATGTTGGGCGCGAAGACAACCGGAATGTCCCGCGCTGCCGCTTCGATCGCCTGCTTGCCGTCGGCGTCGAACCCGGTGGTGCCGATCACCATATGCACGCCGCGGCGCCGGCATGCCGCCAGATGCCGTAAAGTGCCCTCGGGACGGGTGAAATCGATCAGGCAATCGGCCCGCGCCAGGGCCGCCTCGATGTCGTCGTCGATCCGCACCCCGCATGGCGCGCCGACCAGTTCGCCGGCATCCTTGCCGAGCAGGGCGCTGCCGGGTTGGTCGAGCGCCGCGGCCAGAACCGTGTCCTCAGCCTGGGCGACCGCCTCGATCAGGGTTCGGCCCATGCGGCCGGACGCCCCGGCGATAGCGATGCGCAGTTGCCGCCCTTCCGCCATGGCTCAATTCCTCGCCGGCTCGTGCTTGGCCGCGCCAGCGGCGGAACTAGCGCCGGGCGCGCCGATTTCGACGACGCGTTCGGTGGACTGCGCGGGCGCGGCCTCGGCCACGATATCGCCGTCGAAGCGGGTCAGCTTGCCAGCGACAAAATAGACCGCCAAGCGACGCTGCTGCGCCTCACCACGGCCCGGCTGAAAACGATAGACATAATCCCAGCGGTCGGCGTGAAACGGGTCCGTCAACAGCGGTGTGCCGAGGATGAAGCGCACCTGGTCCTGGGTTTGGCCGGATTTCAGCTGGGCCACCATCGCCGGCGTGACGAAATTTCCCTGCCGGACATCGATGCGGTAGGGAGTCATCAGCGAAGTGACATCCGGCATGGTGGAACAGCCGGCAAGCGCGACAAGCGAGGGTAAAACCAGGATCAAAATGCGCTTCATGGCGGGCTCGTGGGGATAAAAAAGCAATACAAACAGGGAATTCCTACAAACAATATCCAGCGGAATGCGAAAACTATATCATAAGCCGCTTGTCGCCACCTCGAACCCCGCGCCATGAACCACTCCTACGACCTGAAAAGCAGCGGCCTGAAAGCCACGGTGCCGCGCATGAAGATCCTCGACCTGTTCATCAAGAATGAAGCGAACCAGGGGCGCCACATGGCGGCGGAAGATGTCTATAAGCACCTGATCGCGGAAGACATGGACATCGGACTGGCGACCGTCTACCGGGTGCTGACGCAATTCGAGCAGGCCGGTCTGCTGCAACGACATTACTTCGACTCGGGCAAGGCCGTGTTCGAACTGAACGAAGGCTCGCACCACGACCACCTGGTGTGCCTGCAATGCGGCAAAGTCGAGGAGTTCTTCGACCCGCAAATCGAGGAGCGGCAAAATATCGTCGCCAAGGAGCATGGCTTCGAGGTCAGCGATCATGCCCTGTATCTGTATGTCAATTGCCTCAAGCCCGGCTGCCCGAACAAGAAGTAACCCAGCAACCCTTCGGTATCACTCCCCATGGAAGCATTCCTCACCTCGACCGTCCTGGTCGCGTTGGCCGAAATCGGCGACAAGACTCAGTTGCTGTCGTTCGTCCTCGCCGCGCGGCTGAGGAAGCCGGGTGCGATCATCGCCGGGATCTTCGTCGCCACCATTGCCAACCACGCCCTGGCCGGCTCCCTTGGCGTCTGGCTGGCCGGCCTGGTGTCGCCGCAATGGCTACCCTGGCTGACCGGCCTGACCTTCGTCGGTTTCGGGCTGTGGACCCTGCATCCCGACTCGCTGGATGACGATCCGACGCTGCATCGCGCCGGGGCGTTCGTCACCACCGTGATTGCCTTCTTCATCGCCGAAATGGGCGACAAGACGCAGTTCGCCACCATCGCCCTGGCGGCCCGCTTCGACACGCTGGCCGCGGTCGTGTTGGGCACCACCCTGGGCATGATGGCCGCCAACGTGCCGGCGGTGATGGTCGGCGAGGCGCTCGCCAAACGCCTGCCGCTGAAAGCCATTCGCATCGCCGCAGCGCTGGTGTTCATCGCCACCGGGGTTTTGACCATGAGCGGCGCGCCCGGCGCTGCGTTTTAGCGCCGGCCTTGCTTTCCGAGGTACTCGTTCCGGCGTCCGGAACAGCGCCGAACGGGCTACTTCGCGCCTAGCATCTCCGCGGCGTGTTTGCGGGTGGTCTCGGTGATCTTCACCCCGCCCAGCATGCGCGCCAGTTCGTCGATGCGGGTGGCATGATCGAGCGGCGTGACGCGCGACAGCGCCGCGCCGGCGCGCTCTTCCTTGGCGACCGACCACTGCCAGTCGGCGCATGCCGCCACCTGCGGCAGATGGGTCACGCACAGCACCTGGCGGCTCCGCCCAAGCTGGTGCAGCATGCGCCCGACGATCTCGGCGACGCGGCCGCCGATGCCGACATCGACTTCGTCGAAGATCAGCGTCGGCACCTGGGTCGCCTGGCTGGCGATCACCTGGATCGCCAGGCCGATGCGCGACAGCTCGCCGCCGGAGGCCACCTTGGCGAGCGGACGCAGCGGCTGCCCGGCGTTGGCCGAGACCAGGAACTCGACGCTCTCCAGGCCGTAGGCGGCGCCCTCCTCCAGCTTCTCCAGGGCGATCTCGAAACGGCCGCCGGCCATCGCCAGTTGCTGCATGGCGGCGCTGACCGCCTTGCTCAATTCGGCAGCGGTCTTGGTCCGCCCCTTGCTCAATTTGGCCGCCGCGTCGGCATACTCCTGGTGCGCCCTGGCCTCATGCTCGGCCAGCGCCGCGGCGTCGGCCAGCAGGCTCAATTCTTCGAGGCGCGCGGCCTGCTGCGCCAGTTGCTGCGGCAATTCCTCAGGGGTGACGTGGTGTTTGCGCGCCAGCGCCAACACGGCTGCCATACGGTTTTCCAGTTCGGCTAGGCGCTGCGGTTCCAGGTCCAGCTTGCCCTGATATTGGCGCAAGGCGTGGCCCGCCTCCTGCAATTGAATCTGCGCATTGGCCAGCAGCTCCAGCGGTTCCCTGAGCTCGGCGTCATAGTCCGACAGGCCGCCCAGGCGGGCCAGCATCTGTTCGAGTTGCGGCGCCACCGCCATTTCGCCTTCGTCGAGCGCGGCCAGCGCCGCCTCGGTCCCTTCGATCAGGCTGGCCGCATGCGACAGGCGCCGCTGCTCCTGGTTGTCCTCCAGCCATTCCGCCGGCTCGAAGGCCAGCGCCCGCAGTTCCTTGACCTGCCATTCCAGGGTCTCGCGCTCGCGCGCGCTCGCCGCGGCGTCGCGGGCGGCGTGTTCGCAAGCCAGGCGCAGCTTCTGCCAGGCGCGGTAGTTCTCCGCCACTTCGCGCGCCAGCGGCGTCAGGCCGGCGTGAGCATCGAGCAAACCGCGCTGGGATTCGGCGCGCAACAGCGAGTGATGGGCATGCTGGCCGTGGATGTCGGCGAGAAACTCGGCAGCCGCGCGCAATTGCGCCAGGGTGGCCGGCGCACCGTTCACGTAGGCACGCGAGCGGCCGCCGCTGTCGACCACGCGCCGCAACAGACACATGGCCCCGGCCTCGGCATCGAAGTTGAAATCATTGTCGCGCAGCCAGCCGGCCAGCGGACCGCCGGCGGGAACATCGAATTCGGCGCCGACTTCTGCGCGCTCGCAGCCGCTGCGCACCACCCCGGCGTCGGCGCGCTCGCCGAGCGCCAGTGACAGGGCATCGACGAGGATGGACTTGCCGGCGCCGGTCTCGCCGGTCAACGTGCCGAAACCCTTGGCGAAATCCAGTTCGAGCCGGTCAACGATGACGAAGTCGCGAATATACAGGCGGCGTAGCATGGGCGATGGCGGACGAGTGGCGCGCTTAGTGTCGTGCTCAGTGGCGAGCTCAGTGGCGAGGGATGGCGCTCCAGTGCAGCTTTTCGCGCAACATCGCGAGATAACTGTAGCCGGGAGGATGCAGCAGGGTGATGGAATGGCTGGCGCGGACGATGCGCACGCAATCGCCGGCACGGGCTTCGAAATGCGTCTGGCCGTCGAAGTGGATGCGGGCGTCATGGTTGGGCATCAGCACGATCTCGATGCGGCTCTGGTCGCAGATGGTGATCGGGCGATTGGACAGCGCGTGCGGACAGAGCGGCACCAGCGCGATACCGGGCACGGCCGGGTGCAGGATCGGGCCGTTGGCGGAGAGCGCATAGGCGGTGGAGCCGGTCGGCGTGGCGACGATCATGCCATCGGCGCGCAGCACATAGATGAACTCGCCATCGACCTTGACTTCCATTTCGATCATCCGCCCGATGTCGCCCTTATTGACGACGACATCGTTCAGGGCCAGGGTCTGGAACATCCGCCGCCCATCCCTCAGCACCTCCGCGTCGAGCAGGAAACGCTGTTCGCGGGAGAACTTGCCGGCCAACAGCGCGGTAATTCCGGCGAGCATGCTGTCTATGGCGATGTCGGTCATGAATCCCAATTGCCCCTGGTTCACCCCGACCAGCGGCACATTGTGGAGCGCCAATTGGCGCGCGGCATTCAGCATGGTGCCGTCGCCGCCCAGGACGATCGCCAGGTCGGCGCAGGCGCCGATGGCCTCATAAGACGCCACTTCGCAGCCGTAGCTGCCGACCGACACCGAGGTGCCTTCCTCGACCAGGAGGCACCGCCCCTGCTGCCGCAGGAAGTCGACCAGCAATTGCAGCGAACCGGCGATTTCCGGACTCTGATATTTTCCGATCAGGGCGATGGTGCCGAATTCCTGCTTCATGCCACGCGGGTTCCTCGAATTGGAGCCGGAATTAAACCACACCGTTGCCCTCGATGCACGGCGTGTTGGCCCCTAACGAAAATCCCGGCTGCGCGTCGCCAGTTGCCCGAGCAGTTCGCTGTGATCCACCAGCCGCCGGGCGATCAGGTGCACCACCTCGCCTTCCCTTTGCAGCACCCCGAGCACGCCCAACAGGCGCGCCCCGAGCAGTTCACGGCGCTGGCGTTCGGCAAGCCGGGGATGGACGATGATATTGGCCAGCCCGGTCTCGTCTTCGAGCGTGACGAACAAGGTGCCGGCGGCGGTGCCGGGACGCTGGCGACCGGTGACGATACCGGCGCACCGCGCCGGACGGCCGCTCTCGAAACCATGCAGCTGCGCGGCGTCGGCGTAACG
>JBAYJH010000172.1:0-10273 GCA_041665185.1 Sterolibacterium sp. | reverse complement strand
GGCGTTGTTGAACTGGCGCTCCATGTTCCAGATGCGCTCGCCGACCAGCGCCAGTTTCTCCATGGTCCAGTCGCCCTCGCAGGCGGCGTCGAGCTGCGGCTGCAAGTCGGCCAGGGTCCAGGCAAACGTCGTGAACACGCACACGCCGGCCGAATCGAACACCGAGGTGGCGTCCTGGAAAGCCTTGACCAGATCGGCCTTGCCTTCGGTGACCAGCGGATCGGTCTTGACCGGGATGCCCAGCACTTCCGAGGCGACGGTGTAGCTGCGCAGGTGGCAGGCGCCGCGGTTGGAGGTGGCGTAAGTCAGGCCCATGCCCTGGATGCCGCGCGAATCGTAGGCCGGAAACTCCTGGCCCTTGACCGACATCGACAGTTCCGGTTTGCCGTACTTGGCGCACAGGCGCTTCGACCCCAGCCCCAGCTCCTTGCCGAAGCCTTCGCCCTTGGCGGTCATCTCGGCCAGCTTGCACAGCGCTTCGGCGGAACCGAAGGGCGCATCCATGCCGATCTGCTCCTTGGTCAGGATGCCCAGGTCGTACAACTCCATGGCCGCGCCGACGGTGGCGCCGAAGGAAATCGGATCGTAGCCGTCCTCGTTGCAGACCATGTTGGCGTACTGCAAGGCCTCCAGGTCGCCGACGCCGTTGGCCGCGCCCAGCGCCCAGGCCGCCTCGTATTCCAGGCCGCCGGAGGCGCCCCAGTACTCGGGCTTGTTGACCACGCTGAAATGCTTCTCGTCGATGCGCGACACCCGCCCGCAGGCTATCGTGCAGCCGAAGCAGGCAGCATTCGTCACCAGATGGCTCTTGCCATCGCTGGCGCGCTTTTCGCCCATCGCTTCGGCGGAAATCTTGCGCGCGCTCTCGAACTGCACGTCGCGGTGATTGCGCGTCGGCAAGGCGCCCATCTCGTTGATCACGTTCATCAGCACCTGGGTGCCGAAGGCCGGCAGACCCTGGCCGGTGACGGCATTGTCCTTGAGCACCTGCTTGGCGGCCGTGGCGGCCTTCATGAAGGCCTTGGCGTCCTTCATGCCGGCCACGCCCCGGGTGCCGCGCAAAGCCACCGCCTTGAGGTTCTTCGAGCCCATCACCGTGCCCACGCCGGAGCGTCCGGCGGCGCGATGCAGGTCATTGACGATGCAGGCGTAGAGCACGCCGTTCTCGCCCGAGCGGCCGATGCTGCAAACCCGCACCTGCGGGTCCTGATGGCTCTTCTTGATGATCTCCTCGGTCTGCCACACCGTCTTGCCCCACAGGTGGGCTGCATCGCGCAGCTCGGCCTTGTCGTCCTCGACCGAGAGATACACCGGCTTCGGCGACTTTCCCTCGAAGATGATCATATCCCAGCCGGCGAACTTCATCTCGGCGCCGAAATAGCCGCCGGAATTCGAGCAGGCGATGGCGCCGGTCAGGGCGCCCTTGGTGATCACCGAATAGCGGCCGCCGGTCGACGCCGGTGTTCCGGTCAGCGGGCCGGTCGCCATGATCAGCTTGTTGGCCGGCGACAGCGGGTCGACCTTGGGATCGACCTCGTCGACGAAATACTTGGTCGCCAGGCCGCGCTGGCCGAGATACTCCTGGGCCAGCTTCATGTTGAGCGGTTCGGATTTGCAGGTGCCGTTGGTCAGATCAACGCGCAGGATTTTTCTTGTCCAGGCCATGTCCGTCTCCTCTTAAGCGTTGGCGCGCGGTTGGGTGTCGGTCTTGCCGGCCCACAGGCGCATCTTGTCGAGCCCCGTCCAGTCGGACTCGACGTAGGTGATGGCGCCGGTCGGGCAAGCCGAGGCGCAGGCCGGGTCGCCGCCGCACAGGTCGCATTTCTGCACCTTGCCGGTGTCGGCGACGTAGTTCACCGTGCCGAACGGGCAGGCGATGGTGCACACCTTGCAGCCGACGCAGGTCGCCTCATTAACCACCTTGGCGCCGGTCGCCATATCGATCTTGATGGCATCCACCGGACAAGCCGTCATGCACCAGGCCTCGGCGCACTGGGTGCAGGTGTACGGAACCTTGCGGCCTTCATGCTCGAAATTGAATACCTTGATGCGCGATTTGGAGATATTGAAAACGCCGTAGTTTTCGTAAGAACAAGCCATCTCGCACTGCAAGCAGCCGGTGCATTTATTCGGTTCTATGTGCAGCGATTTTTGCATGACCTTGCCTCCTCCTTATTGATATCGATAGCGACGATTTCCTGCGACTGATTATGTCCGTGGCCCAGTAAATATGCAAGCGTTCTCCTATTTCCCGGACAGCGGCGCAAGGCGCTTGGATGCTGCGCCGCACATCAAGCGGTGTTGTCTTCCACCAGCCCCAGTTCATCTTTCATTTTCTGGCGAATCAGATATTTCTGCACTTTTCCGGTGACCGTCATCGGAAAGCCCTCCACGAATCGCATGTATTTCGGAATCTTGTAGTGGGCGATCTGGCCATCGCAGAAGGCGCGGATCTCCTGTTCCGTCGCTTGCTGCCCCTCGCGCAGAACGATCCAGGCACACAACTCCTCGCCATACTTCCGGTCGGGCAGGCCGACCACCTGGACATCCTGCACCTTGGGGTGGCGGAAAAGGTATTCCTCGACTTCGCGGGGATAAATGTTTTCGCCGCCGCGTATGATCATGTCCTTGATCCGCCCGACGATATTGCAGTAGCCCTGGTCGTCGATCACCGCCATGTCGCCGGTGTGCATCCAACCCGCGGCATCGACCGAGGCGCGGGTCTTTTCCTCGTCGTCCCAGTAGCCGAGCATCACCGAATAGCCGCGCGTCAGCAGTTCGCCAGGCAGGCCGCGCGCCACGACGCAGCCATGGTCGTCGACGACTTTCACTTCGACGTGCGGATGGATGCGCCCCACCGTCGACACGCGCTTTTCCAGCGGATCGTCGGTCGAACTCTGGAAGCTGACCGGCGAAGTTTCGGTCATGCCGTAGGCAATCGTCACCTCACGCATGTTCATCTGGCTCACCACCCGCTTCATGACTTCCACCGGGCACGGCGAACCGGCCATGATCCCGGTGCGCAGGGAAGACAAATCGTGCCGGGCGAACTCGGGATGATCCAGCATCGCGATGAACATGGTCGGCACGCCGTGCAAACCGGTGCAGCGCTCCGCGGCGACGGCGCGCAAGGTGGCGAGCGGATCGAAGCCCCCGGCCGGATAGACCATCGTCGCCCCGTGGGTCAGGCAGGCCATGTTGCCGAGGACCATGCCGAAGCAATGGTACAGCGGCACCGGAATGCACAGCCGGTCCTCGGCCGTCAGCCGCATCGCCTCGCCGACGAAGTAACCGTTATTCAGGATATTGTGGTGCGACAAGGTCGCCCCCTTGGGAGCGCCGGTAGTGCCCGAGGTGAACTGGATGTTGATCGCATCGTCGAACTGCAAGCGCCCCCCAAGTTGCTCCAGCGCTTCCAGTTCCGCGCCCGACGGATCGCCGAAGAAATCGTCGAAATTCAACATTCCCGGTGATTTTCCCGGGCCCATCCGGATCACATATTCCAAGGTCGGCAGACGCGCCGCCCTAAGTCCACCAACCGATCCGCCGTCCGCGGCATGCGCCAGTTCCGGAGCGAGATCGTAGATCATCTCAAGATAATTGCTGGTCTTGAATTCGGCGGCGAGTATCAGGGCGCGGCAACCGACCTTGTTCAACGCATATTCAAGCTCCGCGCGCCGATACGCCGGGTTGATGTTCACCATGACCAGGCCGGCCTTGGCGGTGGCGAACTGGGTCAGCACCCATTCGAGATTGTTCGGCGACCAGATGCCGATGCGGTCGCCCGGATTCAGGCCTAGACGGAGCAGGCCGCACGCCAACCGGTCGACCCTGGACTTGAGTTCGGCAAAACTGAGGCGAACGTTCTGATGCACGACAACCAGGGCATCGCGGGCCCCATGGAGGGCGCAAGCCGCATCGAAGCAGTCGCCAACGGTGCTGCCAATCAGCGGCATTTCGCTGGCGCCGTGCACGTAGCTTGGTTGCCGCATCATCGCATCCTCTTGCCTGGAATTTGCACGAGTATTTTCTTGCCGGGTCTCATTTCGTTCCTGGGCCGGACTCATTCTTGCCGCTGATGACGCCCGCCAGCGAAAACAGCAACTCACCGGCCGGCATGATGGCGATCGCGGTCAAATTGGCGCGATCGGGACGAACCTTTGTGACAAAGGTCTGTCCCTGATCCTTGCTGGTCACCACCAGGCCCGACATGCCGACCAGGTTCACGCTGTCGTCCGCGGCCTGAATGATCGACGTCAATGATTGCTGGGGGATCCCCGGCACTTCCTGCCAGCTCAGGCCGCGATCGCCACTGCGGTAGATATGGCCGCGCATGCCGGCCAGCAGCAGGCTTCCGTCGCGCAAGGCCAGCCCCGTCCAGAACGATCCCTTGTTGTCGGTCTGGACCAGTTTCCAGTTGCGTCCGCTGTCTTCGGAACGGAATACGCCACCCGCCTCGGCGGCGACGAACACCAAACCCTCGGCGGCGGCAAAAATCTGTAGCAAATGCTTTTCCCCCGCATCGCCGGCATCGACCAGCCTTCTTTCGCGCCAGGACTTGCCGCCATCCTCGGTTTCCAGCGCCAGGCCGAACTGGCCCACGGCAAGACCGTGGAGGGCGTTTTCAAACCACACGGAGAGCAGCGCGCGTTCCTTGCCAGGCTCCTCGCGCAGCACTCGCCAGGTTTCTCCGCCGTCGGAGCTGGCAATCACCGTGCCATCGTGGCCCGCCGCCCAACCCTGCCGGCCATCGAGGAAGAACACGCTGGTGAGCACGCTGCGCGTCGGCACCGACTTGGCTTGGCGGAAACGCCTGCCATCGTCCGACAGGATCACGATGCCGTAATCGCCGACCGCCACGACCCGCTTGTCGGCGCGGGCTACCGCCAATATCGGGGCTTTCTCGGGGTCTTGGATCTTCGGCGCATCGCGAAAGGCACGGAACGACGGGGCGGCGGCGTCATTGGCGACAGCATCCGCCGCCGGCCAATATGCGAATGTGAGCAGGGTGAGGATAAATACGATTCGGGTCGTCGTCATGGCTAATGTCCGATGGCCGGCGCTTTCACCGGTCCCTTGCGGGGGAACAGCGAATCCAGCTTGACGGCGAAGGCGGGCAACACGGTGATCGCCATGATCATGTTGACCATGAACATGAAGGTCAGCAGGATACCCATGTCGGCCTGGAACTTGAGATCCGAAAATGACCAGGTCGCCACGCCGACGGACAAGGTAATCGCCGTGAAAATGGTGGCGATGCCGACTTCGCGCAGAGCGCCTTCGAGGGCCGCTTTCATCGGCGCGCCGCGCGAGAGGTGGATCAGCAAGCGGTTGTAGATATAGAACGCATAGTCCACGCCGATGCCGGTGGCCAGCACCATCACCGGCAGGGTCGCCACCGTCAGCCCGATGTCCAGGGTTTTCATGAACCAGTAACCCAGGAAGGTGGCCAGGGTCAGCGGCACGCAACAGGCCAGCATGGCGCGCCAATCGCGATAGGCCACCAACACCAGGATCATGATCGCCGCGTAGACATACAGCATCATCGGCAGTTCGCGCGCTTCCACCTCCTCGTTGATGGCCGCCAGCACGCCGATATTGCCCGAGGCCAGCCGCAGCTTGACGCCCAGCGCATCGGCGCCGAACTCGCGCCTGAAATTCTTGACCGCTTCGATGACCGGCTTGATCGTGCTCGCCTTGTGGTCGGCCAGGTAGATGCTGGCCGCCATCATGGTACAGGCGCGATTCGACAGTCCTCCCGCGTCCGGCAGGTAAGCCACCGCCACTTGCAGCGCCTTGCTGTCGCGCGGCAATGCGGTCATCTTGGGATTACCTTCGTTGAGGCCGGCATTGGCGAACTTGGCCAGCGCCGACAATGAGGATACCGTCAACACGCCGGGCACCTGGGACATATGCTGGGTGAACTGGTCGATGTAATTCACGATCGCATAGTTGTTGCACGAATCATTGGGCGTCTCGAACACCACGGTGAGCACATCCATGCCCAAGTTGAAACGGCTGACGATGTTCTGCGCATCCTGGTTGTAGCGCGAATCGGCGCGCAATTCCGGCGCGCCGGGCTGCAGCGCGCCGATATGCCGGCCATGGCTCTGCCACACCGCAACCGCGAACAGCAGGGCGGCAAATGCCAGCACCGCCCGGGCGTGGTTGATGTCGGCGATGAACCCCAGCCGCTCGATGACTTTGCCGCGTTTGGCCTGGATGTCCTCCAGATGCAGCGCATAGGCGCGCGAGTAGCGAAAGAAAGACGCCACCAGCGGCAGCATGATCAAATTGGTTATGATCTTGTAGCCGACGCCGATCGAGGCGGTGATGCCCAATTCCCGGATCATGGGAATCGGGATGATCACCAGCGTGATGAAGCCGACGAAAGCCGTCACCAGCGCCAGGGTGCCAGGAATGAACAGGCTGGAGAAACTCTCGCGTGCGGCGCCGATGGAGTCCTGCCCTTCGGCCACCGCCTTGGAAATCGCATTGATCTGCTGCACGCCGTGCGAGACGCCGATGGCGAAAACCAGGAAAGGCACCAGGATGGCCAGCGGATCGAGACCGTAACCGAGCAGTTTCAAGGTGCCGAACTGCCACACCACCGAAGTCATCGAGCAGATGATGGGCAGGAGGGTCAGCAACACCGAGCGGCAATACCAATAAACGGCGAGGGTGGTGAGCAACATCGCCAGGGCAAAAAAGCCCGCCACGCCCCTGGCGCCGGCGGCGATGTCGCCGATCTGTTTGGCGAAACCGATGATCTCGATCTCATGCTCGGGCGTTTCCAGTTTGGCGCGGACGTCGCCTTCGAGTTTTTCCGCCAGGTCGAGGTAATCGAGCTGCTGGTGGGTGTTGCTGTCTTCCTCCAGCAAGTCGGCAACCACCATCGCGGCGGTATTGTCGTTGGCCACCAGGTCGCCCATATAACCGCCGCGCACGACACGGTCGCGGATGCGGGCGATCTTTTCCGCATCCAGGGCGTCCGCCGTGACGTTGCCGCCGATCACGTCTTCCGCCTGGAACCCCTCCTCGGTCAACTCAAAAAAGCGCGTGTTCGGCGTCCACAAAGAATGCACCGAGCGCCGATCGACGCCCGGCAGGAACAGCACGGCCTCGGTAACCTCGTTCAGCTTCTTGAGCGAAGCCTTGTTCCAGATATCCCCCTGCTTCGCGCGGACGACGACCATCACCCGGTTGGCGCCGAACAATTGGGTGCGGTATTTGAAGAAGGTATCGGTATATTCGTGCCCCATCGGCAACTGCTTGTCGAAACCCGCCGACATGTGCAATTGCGAGGCCAGATAAGCCATCGCGATGGTGAAAACCAATAGCGCGCCGAGCGTGGCTGCCCGGAAGCGGAAGAAGAAGTTCTCCAGGGATTTTACGAAACTGACGAAACTTGCCATTTAGCTGAAGTCCTCGTTGACCGCGATACCGCTCCGGGAGGCGAAAAGACGGTTTGCGCGGTGGCAACGCGCAAACCGTCCGGCTCGAAACGAAACGATCAGAAGATGTATGAAACCGACGCGGTGAGTACGTCGCGATCCCGCATCATGTTGAGATTACCGCCACCGGAGAATTTGGTGTAACCGACGTTGGCCTTCCAGACGTTGTGAAAGTCGAAGTTGAGATTGACGGCCAGCGCCTTGCGCCCCTCGACGAAGGGAATGGTGTTGGGACTTACGCCCCTGACATCGTGGTACAAGTCGACCATTGGAGTCATGGTCCAGCCGGAGCTGAAGATATTGGCATAAGTCAAGCCAAACTCGGCCACGTAGCCCCAGGATGTCCTGGTCGGTAGCGTGTAATTGTTCAGAAGATGGGGTACCGCCCCTGACAGATCAAGATTCGGATAACTCGTCATCGCTATTTCGCCCAGGAAATAACCTTCGGCGGCGCCGAGAGGCATCGTCACCGTTTGTGGCAGTAAGCGGAAGCCGGTCAGGTGAGCTTGCCACTTCTTCTCATCCTTATAACCGTTGACCATGACGGTCTGTCCATTGGCCATCGCCGCCGCCTCGCCCAGGCTGTAGCGGCCTGCGAATGGCACGGTCGGATCAATCGCGACGCTGTCGCGCGGACGATAGGAAATCTCGGCGCCGACAGCCCAATTGCCCACCTTGGTGTTGAGGGACAAGCCGAACAGGGACTTGTCCGCGCCATACTGCTCGACCGCGGCGGCGTAGATCAGGTTGGCCGGATCGGCACAGCCGACCCCGGCGGGATCCAGGCAGAAAGCCTTGAAGCCGACGAAGGGGAGTTTGTCGTGGTAACGGAGATAGTAGGCCGCATATTCGGTGTCGCCGTCCTTGGGCTTGAAACGCAGGTTAAAACCGTACTGGCCGCCATTCTTCGGCGAGGTCTGTTCGATGGGGATGATGGTGCCGTTCGCCGCCAGCACGTCCAGGGTCCGTCCGCGCGTTGGATCGAAGTCGCCGAGCGTGCCGATCGGCAGAGGAAAGCCGAAGCTCTGAAGGATCGGCGACATGGGCGTGAAGTTGTTCAGCACCGAGGTCGGGATAAACGCGCCGCGTTTGCCGCCTTTGCCGAGAAAGTCCGCCGCTGACCAGTAAGTGCCCGCCGGATCGAGGATGAACTTGTTCCAACTGAACTGGTAATAGCCTTCCATCGAGAAGCCGTTGCCCAGTCCCGTCGCCAGGGACAACATGGGGGCTGGCACGAAGATCTCCTTGAGCTGCACGCCGGGAATGTGGATCTTTCTCAGATCCAGGGCATTGATCGAATTCACGCCGCCGATGATGAAAATGTCTTCACCCCAACTGATCACCTGGTTGCCAAGTTTGAGTTTGGCGGTGTTGTCGCCCAGCGAGAACTCCTTCGACACCCACAGATCCAGCAGGGTGACGTTCTGCTTGACGGCGTCCTTGGCCTCGTCATCGAGCGGGGTGCGCTGGACTTTGTCCGCGCGGAAATCCGAGGACCAGGTGAAACGTCCCAGCGCCGCCCAACTTCCCTGTTGCTTGAGGAAAAGCTCATGTGTCCCCTTGAGTGCGGCGGAGACGATGTCGCCCTTCTTGTAGTTAAGGTTGCCGTCATCGGTCTGCGTGTAATTGAAATCCGGCGGCGAGGCGATCCCGCCGCCAGGCCCGTTGACCAGTTCGCCCAACTGCCCGCTGGTAAGCACGTTGCCCCCCGAGTCATTGCCGATGATGCTGGCGTCAGGTGACTTCATGCGCCGCTGGATGCCGAAGGAAAGCGTCGAATCGAAACTGCCGGTAAGTCCGTTGTCCAGGTCGAACTTGAATGCCGCGGCGGGGTTTGCCAGGGTGGCGCCTAGCGCGGCAATAAAGATGGCCAGCGGCTTCAACTGTAAGGTGATGGTTTTCATGGGGTCGTCCTTTTCTCTGATGGAGTAGGCGTGTCTGATCAACGTTCGCCGGCGCGGCGCAACTCATCCGACTCGAAGCGCTTCGCATCGATCCGTCCTTCTTCGCCGGCCAGCCAGTCCGTCGGCTTGGCTTCCTGGGTGGCATTCTCGGCGAGGTAGCGATTCACGTTCAGATCCCAGGACATGAATTCCTGGCTGACGCAGGCGCCCAGTTCCACCGCCGGGTAGATCGTCGCTTCCATGACGCGCCAGAGCTTGCCCTGGGCATCGTACTGGTCGGCCTCCATGATCATCCAGGTGTCTTCGTCGAGATAGAAAGTGCGCTTGGCGAACATGTGGCGCATGCCCTGCTTGACGGTGGCCTCTACCTTCCAGACCCGGTGCAGTTCATAGCGCATCAGGTCGCGGTTCGGATAGAGCCCCTGGTACACCTCGGAAATCTTGCGCTTGGCGACGAACTTGAAGTTATTGTAGGGAATATACATTTCCTGCTTGCCGACCAGCTTCCAGTCGTAGCGATCCAGCGCGCCGGCGAACATCGGGTACTGATCGGCGGTTTCGAGGTTTTCGTAGCCGGGAATCGGGTTGTCGTAATCGAAGGCCGGCAAACGGCGCACGCGGCGCTGGCCGGGGAAATACATCCAGGCATCGGTGGTCTTGTTGCCCATGAAGTAATGCGCCAGGATCACTTCGCCGACCCGGGATGCAGGCGAAACGGCGACGTTGAGGATCTTCATCTGCACGTCGCCGACGTCCGCCGGCGACTTGGCCTTGGCCGAGGCAAACGGCATCAGGGTGTTCTGGTCCTGGGCGAGGCCATAGAAGCTGCCATCCGGGTTGATGAAGTTGGTCTGGTAGTTCTCGATTCGGCCCAAGCCTTGCCAGCGCAGGCGGTGGTTCCACACCGCCTCGGCG
>JBAYJH010000171.1:0-10344 GCA_041665185.1 Sterolibacterium sp. | reverse complement strand
GCGCCGAGGATGCGACAGGTCGGCGAACGTGTAGGCCGCGTGGGCGAGACCGAGAATACTGAAAAGCGAACCGCCGACGATGAACCAGACCGATGCCATGAGGGGTACTCCTTTATGCGGCTTTGGCTTGGCGACCGAGTGTCAGCAAAGACCGCGGGTTGGATGGGCAGTCGATCCGCGCGCAGATCGACTGTTGAAACGTCATCGGCCGATGTTTGCCGCCAGCGATTGCTCCGCCGAGATCCAGAACGCCAGCTCGGGCGGATGAATCGGCTCCCGGCGCGAGATGCTCAGTCGCGCATCGACCGCCGCGTTGTTGATCCAGCCCTGGGCTCCCACCATGGCACCCTTGGCATAGCCTACGGCGGCGGTCTTGCCGCCCTGGATGAATTCGAAGCGAAAGTAGTTCCAGCGCTCATCCCACGACTGCAACTGGAACCGCAGCGTGTATTTGGCGAACGGCGCCAGCCCCCTGCGGTAGCTTATCAGCGAACCGCCGAGCATCGGCCGCCAACCCTGGCGAAACGCCTGGAACAATACGCCGGAGCGCAAGAATGTTTCGATGATCGCGAGATCGACGAGAGTCAGGTAGCGACCGTTATTGACGTGCCCGTTGATGTCCAGATCGCCTGGCATCACCCGCATCGGCCGATCCAACGTGTCCGTGAAAGCCATCTTGGGCTTGAACCGATAGGTCAGCAGCAGCCAGATCATTCGCAGATACAGGTTCACGGCTTGTCTCCTCGGAGGCGTTGGCGCACGCGCTGGTACACGGTGTTTTGCCTCTGGGCGTCCGGGTGCTTGGCGCCGGGGCCGGGCTTGAACCCAAGCTCCTTGACGCCGATGGCTTTGCCATCGGCGTCGTGGACCTGGATGCGGGGAATGCCTGTTCCCGTCCGGCGGTCGATGATTTTCACGGGGATCTTGCCGCGTTCATTGACCCAGCGGTCTCCCCACTGCATGAGCGCCAAGAGCGACGGCAGCAGGTCGCGCCCCATGGCGGTCAATCTGTATTCGTGCCAGCTTCCCTCGCCGACAGGCACCGTCGTGAGGACGCCGCCATCGACCAGTTTGGAAAGGCGATCCGACAGCACGTTCTTGGCGAGGCCGATGCTTTGGTGGAAGTCCTGGAAGCGCGTCACGCCAAAGAAAGCGTCACGGATGATCAGCAGTGTCCAGCGGTCGCCGATGAGCTGCAGAGCGCGCGCAACCGAACAGATTTCGCTCTGCTGCTTCAGTCTGGGCATGGCGAAACCCCACCGGCCGGTCGGGCGCGAAAGTCGAAACCGTGGCCTCGATGTGGTTGTTTCAAACGCGTATGGGTCTTCATTGGTGGAATGGGGCAGCGGCAATCCATCTAAATGGTTGCTTAAGGCTACCATATTTAATCGACTCTAGCCAGCGGCATGAAACATGCGCGAACCGACCGATATCCTGATAGGCGCGACCGAACGGCTAGGTTCGAGTCTACGAACTGCGAACCAGCAACACGGAGTCCGCCGCCCGGCGGCTGACGGACGCGATCGGAATTACAGAACGAAGCGTGCCAGATCCTCGCTCTGCGCCAGTTCCTTGAGCCGGCTGTCGACATAGGCGGCGTCGATGACCACCGGCGCGCCGCCGTGCTTGCCGGTCTCGAAGGACACGTCTTCGAGCAGCTTCTCCATTACCGTGTAGAGGCGGCGGGCGCCGATGTTCTCGGTCTTCTCGTTGACCGCGAAGGCGATCTCCGCGAGGCGGCGGATGCCCTCCTCGGTGAAGTCCAGGCTCACTTCCTCGGTGCCGAGCAGAGCCTGGTACTGGCGCGTCAGGCAGGCGTCGGTGCCGGTGAGGATGCGGGCAAAATCGTCGACCGAAAGTGAATCCAGTTCCACGCGGATCGGGAAGCGGCCCTGCATCTCGGGTATCAGGTCGGAAGGCTTGGCCAGGTGGAAGGCGCCGCTGGCGATGAACAGGATGTGATCGGTCTTGATCATGCCGTACTTGGTCGACACCGTGGTGCCCTCGACCAGCGGCAGCAGGTCGCGCTGCACGCCTTGGCGCGACACGTCCGCCCCCTGCGTCTCCGATCTTGTCGCGATTTTATCAATCTCGTCGAGGAAGACGATGCCGTTCTGCTCGACATTCTTCAGCGCCTGGGTCTTGATCTCGTCGTCGTTGATCAGGCGCGCCGCCTCTTCGTCGGCGATGACCTTGAGCGCCTCCTTGATCGTCAGCTTGCGGGTCTTGCGCTTGCCCCCGCCGATGTTCTGGAACATGCCTTGGATCTGCTGGGTCAGTTCCTCCATGCCGGGCGGGGCGAAGATTTCCATCTGCGCCGACACCGCCGCCACTTCGATTTCGATTTCCTTGTCGTCGAGTTCGCCCTGGCGCAGCTTCTTGCGAAATTTCTGGCGCGTGGATGACAGTTTCGAGTCTTCCGCGGCCGGCGCTTCATCATGGAAGCCCACCGACGAACCGCTGGCGCGCGCCGGCGGCAGCAACACGTCGAGCACGCGATCCTCGGCGGCATCATCCGCCCGGTCGCGCACCGCGCGCATCGCCGCTTCGCGGCCGTCCTTGATGGCGGTCTCGGCCAGGTCGCGGATGATGGTATCGACATCCCGGCCGACATAGCCGACTTCGGTGAACTTGGTGGCCTCCACCTTGATGAAGGGCGCATGGGCGAGCCGCGCCAGGCGGCGCGCGATCTCGGTCTTGCCGACCCCGGTGGGACCGATCATGAGAATGTTCTTCGGCGTGATCTCGGTGCGCAAGGGCTCGTCCACCTGCGCCCGGCGCCAGCGGTTGCGCAAGGCGATGGCGACGGCGCGCTTGGCGCGCGCCTGGCCGACGATGTGTTTGTCGAGTTCCGAGACGATCTCGGCCGGGGTCATTTGGCTCATGTCAGGGTTTCGATCAGGTGGTTCTGGTTGGTGTAGATGCACAGGTCGCCGGCGATGGTCAGGGACTTCTTGACGATCTCGGCGGGAGAGAGTTCGGTGTTCTCCAGCAGGCCGCGCGCGGCGGCCTGGGCATAGGGGCCGCCGCTGCCGATGGCGACGATGCCCAGCTCGGGCTCCAGCACGTCGCCGTTGCCGGTGATGATCAGTGAATTCTCGCGATCGGCCACCGCCAGCATGGCTTCGAGCCGGCGCAGCATGCGGTCGGTGCGCCAGTCCTTGGCGAGTTCCACGGCCGAGCGCAGCAGGTTGCCCTGATGCTTCTCCAGCTTGGCTTCGAATCGCTCGAATAGCGTGAAGGCATCGGCGGTGCCGCCGGCAAATCCCGCCAGGATGCGATCGTTGTAGAGCCGGCGGATCTTCCTGGCGCTGGCCTTGACGACGATGTTGCCGAGGGTCACCTGGCCGTCGCCGCCGAGGGCGACCTCTTTGCCCTTGCGCACCGAGAGGATGGTGGTGCCGTGGTACTGTTCCATGAGGGGGCCTTCACAGTGTTGAAATACGGGACTGGCGGCATATGGCGCCGGAGCGCCGGATTTCAAGCACGCCAGGCCGAATCGTATAACTCTACACCTTATCGCCAACCGCATTTGCCGCGCCACGCCGGCTGGCCAGCGCGATTGCGGCCAGCGCCAGGGTCCACACCACCATGGGGCCGGAGGGCAGGTCGAACAGCGTCGACAGGCCGAGGCCCAGCGCATAGCCCGCCGCGCCGACGCCATAGGCGGCCCACAGGCGGCGCCGCGCGGGATAGGCCCGGCAGGCCAGGGCGGGCACGATCAGGCTGGCGAATACCAGATAGACCCCGACCAGCTGCACCGAAGCCGTCACGGCGAAGGCGAACAGCCCATAGAAACCGAAGCGTCCGAGTCGCTGGCCGCGCCAGAACCACAGCGCCAGGATGACGGCGTTGAGAACCGCCACCGGCAGCAGTTGCTGGTAGCCGACCCACAGGATCTGGCCGGACAGCAGTTCCTGCAAGTGCTCGCCGCCATGCGGGTTGTTGGCCACCAGAATGACGCCGCCACTGGCCGCCAGGGCGAACAGCACGCCGATCAGCGCTTCCTGGATGTCCGGCCAGCGCCTTTCGGTCCAGGTCAGCAGCGCGGCGCCAGCGAGCGCCGCCGCCACCGCCGCCGCCTGCGCCACCCAGCCTGCCGGCTCGAAACCCGCCCGGTCCGCGGCGATCACCCCGAGCGTGGCGATCTGGGCGATCGCCAGGTCGATGAAGACGATGCCGCGCGCGAGCACCTGCATCCCCAGCGGCACATGCGTCGTCAGCACCAGCAGGCCGGCGAGGAAGGCGGGCAACAGAATGGAAAAATTGAAGGCATCGAGATTCATCGAGTTTCCCTCGGATTATTTGAGCGCCGACAAGAGTTTCTGCACGGTGTCGTCGTAAAGACCGAACAAGTCCTTGGCCCGGTCGGAACCACCGACGGTGAACGGCAGGACCACCACCGGAATCTTGGCGCGCTCGGCCAGCCAGTCCGCGCCGCGTCCGTCGTTGTAGACCGAGCGGACGATGGCTTTGGTCGGTTGTCTTTGCAGTTGCGCCAGCACTCCCGCCAGATGGCCGGCGGTCGGCTCCACACCGGGCTTGGGTTCGATCGCGGCGATCTGGCGCAATCCCAGCCAGTGTTCGAGATAGATGAAGGCCTGGTGATGCACCACGATGTTCATGCCCTTGAGCGGCGCGGCCTGCTTTTCCCAGTTCAGGATCGCTGCCTGCCAGCGCCCGGCGAAGGCCTGGTGGTTGCTTTGGTAAACAGCGGCGTTGGCCGGATCGAGCTCGGCCAGCCGCCGCGCCAGGGCCGCGGCGACCAGGCCGATGTTGCGCGGGTCGGTCTGGATATGCGGGTTGCCGCCGGGATGCACGTCCCCTTGCGAGCGATCGACGCTGGCCGGCACGTCCAGCATGCGCACGGATTGCGCCGCCTCGAAATAGCCCGGCTGGCCGGCCTGGATTTTCGGGTTGCCGGCCTGTTGTTGCAGGACCGGCAGCCAGCCGATTTCCAGTTGCGAACCGGTACACACTAGCAGGTCGGCGTTGCGCGCCCTGGCGAGCAGGCTGGGCTTGGCCTGGACGTGGTGCGGGTCCTGGAAGGCGTTGGTGGCGTTGTAGATGTTCACCCGGTCGCCGCCGAGGGCTGACGCCAGGGCGCCCCACTCCGGTTCGCAGGCGAAGATGTTGAGCGCGGCGAAGGACGGCAGGGCGAGAATGCCCAATGCCCCAGAAAGTAAAAACTTGATCGTGTTGTCGAACATTTCAGGCTCCTAGAATTTGTGTGCGCCGTGGGCGCCGAGGGTGACGATGTAGTGCAGCCAGAGCTGGTTGTCGGGGTTGTTCGCCTGCGACGCATCGCGCGCGTATTGCAGGCGCAGGCGCGAGAACTCCGAGGGCGACCAGTCGAGCATCAAGGTGTTGCGCTGCGGTTTGTGGGCCGCCAGGATCGGAAAGTCGGCCGCGCTGAGGCCCGAGGCCGGATCGGCGGCCAAGGCGTTGGCCAGGCTGCCGGAATCGAGCCGGTCGTAGCGGTAGCCGACGCGCCACGCCGGCAGGAAGCGATAAACGGCCTGGGCATACCAGCCGGACTGAACCGAGCGGTAATCGCCCTGGCAGGGCGCCAGCAGGCAAGCCGCGGCGTCGGTCGCGAGCATGCCGTCCTCGGTGCGGCGGAAGTATTCGGCCTGGAGCGTGAGGCCGCGGCCGCTTCCGGGCAGCCATTTCCACACGGCGTCGGCGACCCAGGTCTTGCTGTGGCCGGTAAAACTAGTGCTCGTGGCCGTCCCGGCAGCGTCGCTGTCTTCGTAGGCACGGCTTTCCGGCTCTGCCTTGACGTAGGAGAGGCCGGCGCGCCAACTGCCGGCCGACCCGGCGTCACCGCCGACATGGGCGAACAGGGCACCGGTCTGGAAGCCGTTCTTGTTGCGCTCGGCGCTGGGGAAGGCGCCGCCGCGCCCGCCCTCGACGCCGAATTCGAGGAAAGTGTCGGTCGGCGCCAGCCACTTGAGTTGCACGCCCTCCCCGCGCAACTGGTTGCCGAAGAAGGCCTTGTAGGCCAGCGGCGCGTCGGAGAAATCCCAGGCGTGGGCATGCTGCTCGTTCATGTAGCCGATGCCGGAAAGATAGCGGCCAGCCTTGGCGGTGAGGCCGTGGCCCAGGCCCAGGGTCTGGATGAAGGCTTCCTCGACGGCCGGCGCTTCCCCTTCCTCCGGCGGCAGCGCCAGGGTCAGGGCGCCGCGGAAATGGTGATCGATGTTGGCGGCGATCGTCACTTCCGATTCGCCCAGGCTGAACCCGCGCGCTGGCGGTGCCACCTCGCCCAGCGAAGGCACGAAGCCGCCGATGGCATAAGGTGTCACGGCGGGGTCGTTCTTGAGGTTGGTGTACATTCCGGAGAGAACCATCGATATTGCAGGATTGAAGGCGTTTTCCGCATCCGGGCGCCGACCGGCGACGCGGGCGGCCGACTCGGCCTGCACCGCCTGGCTTGCCGCCTCGACGGCGCTGCTCTGCGCCTTGGCGGCGGCGGTTTCGGCCTGGGCCAGGCGTTTTTCGAGCGCGTCGATGCGTTTCTCATAGGCATCGCGCAGGCGCGTGACCTCGTCGCGGAGCGCGCGCAGCTCCTGCGGATCGGTGGCGTCCGCCGCAGACGCGGCGGCTGACATGGCGATCAGCGCGGCCAGTAAAGGAACACTGCGAACTTTCATGGTTTTTCTCCAGAGCAATGGTGACGCCGTCTGGCCGTGGCCGACGGCGATGATAGAGGCATTCTTCTACAGCCTTTCCCGGGAAACCCGGATCGGCTGGCGAGTTCGAGGAGCCGCTTGGCCGTCAGCCGATCGTCACAGCGAATTTCGTGTGGCTATCGTCTTCGCAGGTACCGTAGCCGCTGAGGCCATGGATCAGCCAGTTGCAGTGCATGCGCCGTCCCTCACTGTTGGTCAGCGTGGTCACGACGCGGCCGACGCTGCGCTTGTGAAGGTACGACTGCGCGAGCGGATGGTCCGGTGCTTCCTGGGAACGCCACTCCCCCGTATAGACCTGGCCTGCAACCGTGACCTCGATTTGGTGCGGTTCGAGAAAGCTTTGTCGCACGATTCCGGTCCCATCTTGTCCGGAACGCTCAGGATGCAAGGTCAACTGCGTCGGCGCACAGCCGGAAAGCAACGCCGCCGAGAGGGCAAGTACGGTGCATTTCCGGAGCATCTCAACGCACCCTGAGCAAGGCCCCACCGCGCCGGCAGCGGCGGACGGGAGGGTAAATGGGTGCGGCAAAGCCAGTGTCGGCCACGCCGTGGTCGGGCGAATGCGGTGTATGTTCATGGTGTTCTCCAAAGCAAATGGCAACCCCCCGCAGGCAGTACTGCCGCGGAGGAACAGTCAAACGAGCTTCAGAGCTATTGAGGCGGGGCACGCGCCGCATAGGGCGGCGCGGTGGGGAGGGGAAGGCGATGAACTTCACCAGCAGGCGATATTCCGTCGATTGCCACCACGACTGCGAGGAATAGCGCCGGCGGCGGTGCTCCGGCAGCCAAGGCGCTGATGGCGAGGCAACTGGTGCACAAATGCGAGAGGCTCAACGCGGCGGCGTGGTCGGCGGCATCGTCCGGCTGCGCCTGTATCTGTTCGGCAACGCCGCGGTGGCCCAGGTGGCCGATCAGGTGGGTATACGCCGCCTGCTGGGCGCCGAGCAGGAACAGGGCGCACAGGGTCAGAACGATTTGGCGGGGCAGGCGATGCATGACGGCCTATCAAAACACAATCGGGCACATATGGCAACTTTCGGCCATGGTTCCGCATGCGTTAATTCGGTTGCATCTGCGTGGCCGCCTGATGTATGATTATTTTACTTTTCGTCATACCTCGATGCAGCATCAGGGAGAGTGATCTTGGAAGCGCTGCCCAATGACCTGTTCGCGCTCGGCCTGGTGGTTTTTGTCCTCGGACTCAAACACGGTTTCGACGCCGATCACCTGGCCACCATCGACGGCCTGACCCGCTTCAACTCCCGCGCCAATCCTCGCATCGCCCGCTACTGCGGCGCGCTGTTTTCGCTGGGCCACGGCGCCGTGGTGATTGCCATCGCACTGGCCGTGAGCGCCTTTGCCCGGCGCTGGCAGACGCCGGAATGGCTGGAACTGTTCGGCGCATGGGTGTCCATCGGCTTTCTGGCCACCCTGGGGCTGATCAACATTCATGCCGTGCTGCGCGCCGAACCGTCTCAGGTGGTGCGCGCCGTTGGACTCAAGGGCCGCTTCCTCGGCCGTTTGACTAGGGCGGCGAGTCCCGGCCTGGTGGCGCTGGTCGGCGCGTTATTCGCCTTGTCTTTCGATACCATCAGCCAGACCGCGCTGTTCGCGCTCACCGCGGCGCAATTCGGCGACTGGCGAGATGCGCTGCTGTTGGGCGTCCTGTTCATGCTCGGCATGCTGGTCACGGATGGCGTGAACGGTCTGTGGATCTCGCGCCTGATCCGCCGCGCCGACCAGATCGCCCTGATCGCCTCGCGCGTCATGAGCCTGGTGGTGGGCGGCGTCAGCCTGCTGGTGGCCACTTTCGGCGTGGCCAGAATGACGCTGCCGTCGATTGCGGCCTGGAGCGAAGGCAAGGAAATGATTTTCGGTGGCGCCGTGGTCGCGGTGATCGCCGGCAGCTTTCTCCTCGCCGTGTGGCTTACCCGCACCGTCTCGCCGGCCACGCTCGCTGCCGGCGACTGAATCCAGTTAGCCGCGGAACAGATTCACCGCAGCGAATCGATGGCCACCAGCCTCCGCAGGCTCAAGTTTTCGGTTTGAAATGCGCGTGATGCTTGGCCTTGGCGTAGATGGCGCCGCCATGACTATGCCGGCCCTGATCGACATCGCCGGAAATCAGATTGAGCTGCCCGTGCCGCACCCCGCGCTCGGCCATCAGGGCATCCGCGAAGGCGCGCACGGCGTTGGTCGGACCCTTGAGGATCACGCTTTCGATGCAACTGTCGTGGTCGAGGTGGGCGTGCATGCTGGCCACGGTCAGGTCATGCTGGTGGTGTTGCATCTCCGTCAGGCGTTCCGCCAATTCGCGTTCGTGATGGTTGAAGACGTAGGATAGGTTGGCCACGCAGTGGGGCGCGTCGTTGCGCACCTGGCGCTCCTTTTCGAGCTGGCCGCGCAGCAGATCGCGCACCGCCTCGGAGCGGTTGCTGTAGCCGCGCTCGGCGATCAGTCTGTCGAATTCCCGGGCGAGTTCGTCGTCGAGGGAGATGGTGAAGCGTTCCATGCGCGGCACTCCGATTGCAGTAGAGACGGGAAATTATGCACCAATCGACGTCGCCTTGGTCCCGCGCCTCCGCCTGGGACAGCGCGCAATTCAATGCGGCGACCGGCCGCGGAATCGACTACCATGCAGTTAGGAAACCATTGGAAGGACCGCACCCGTGGAGCTGCTGACGCTTAAATCGCTGGGATCGTATTGGTCCGCGGCCGAGGTCGGGGTCAATATCATTGTGTTCCTCAACCTGCTCGGCGCCTTGCTGCTGGGGCTGTTGGTCGGCTATGAACGCACCTATCACGGCCGTGCCGCCGGCATGCGCACCTACGGCCTGGTGTGCATGGCCTCCGCGGCCTTGACCGTGATCGCCGGCTACCCGGAGTTCTGGTACGGCGGACATCCGACGGGAGTGGTCAGCTCCGACCCCACGCGCATCATCCAGGGCATCCTCACGGGTATCGGCTTCCTCGGCGCCGGCGTCATCATGAAGGCAGGCTTCAACATCAGCGGCCTAACCACCGCCGCATCCATCTGGGCCTCGTCGGCCATCGGCGTGATGGTCGGCGTCGGTTTCTATGCGACCGCGATGCTCCTCACCGTTCTCTCCGCGGCGTGCATGATGTGGGTATCCAGGCTCGAGGGCTGGCTGCCTTCGCACCCCGCGATATCAATCACCATGCGCTTCAAGAAAGGCTTCGTGCCCCGCGAGGACGTATTGCGCCGCATAGCGGTCGAACGCGGATATGAAATCGCCGGCGGATCGTTCTCGGTCTCGTATCGGAACCAACAAGCGGAATGGCGTTTTGTGGCCGTAGTTCTCGGCAAGGAGCGGACGGCGTCGATTACCGAGTTGGCCGACGAAATGGGCAAATTCGACGGTGTCGAGAATTTCGATATCGCCCACGCGAGAAACTAACCCACCGCGCAGACCAGCCCTTTCAGGTACTCCCCCTCGGGAAAGTCCAGCAGCACCGGATGGTCGGCGGAGGCGGTGAGCCGCCGCACGATGCGCGCGTCCACACTGTAAGCGATCTTCTATCGACGCTCTTGACTGCGTCGACCTCGGCGTGTGATGAGGGTCAGATCAAGAGGTAGGAGAAACGAGGCGCCACGGCAACAATGCTTCGAAGTCATCTACAGTTTTCG
>JBAYJH010000170.1:0-10355 GCA_041665185.1 Sterolibacterium sp. | reverse complement strand
GCGGTGGGCGGCGAAGCCGTTTACTGGTCGCGCTCGCGGCGTAAGCTCTGGCACAAAGGCGAGGAGTCCGGTCACAGTCAAATCATTCGCGAGATCCGGCTGGATTGCGACAATGACGTGCTGCTGCTGAAAGTCGAACAGACCGGCGGTATCGCCTGTCACACCGGGCGGCGCAGCTGTTTTTTCCAGAAATACGGCGAAAACTGCTGGCAGACCGTGGAGCCGGTGCTGAAGGACCCCAAGCTCATCTACAAGTAGCCCCAGGCACCAGCACCCTAGAAACGACTGCGGGAATTGGAAACAGTATCGGGCACCGATACCCGCCGGGTGCCGGCGCCTGCCTTCGGGTGCTATCGTTTAGCCTTGCGGTTGAATTCGTCGAGGCAGCGGGCGAGGTTCTCGGCATTGCCGGATTCCAGAGTGCAGTCCCCGGTCTTGTTGGGAGTCGCCGGTCTTTCCTTTGCGGCAGGAGCGGCGCCAGGCGAATTGCCCGATTCGCCGGTAGTTTCCTTGCCAGCCTTCTGCGTCGCCAGATTGAGTTGACTTTCGATCTCGCCCAGCCGCTTCCGGTACTTTGCCTCCGACTCAAGGGCTCTTGAATACTGCTTTTCAAGTTGGGAGATTTCATCGCGCTGGTCCCCGATCTTCTGGGCCTGGTTGATGACCATGTTGGAGAGCAAGGCGAAGGAAAATATCATCCCGGCGATGATGCCGAGGATCAGTACCAGCAGGTAGATGAAGAAACTGCGCACCACGCTGCGCGGAGCCGGAGGGGCGGCGGCGGGCGCCTCATCGGCATGCGGGGTCTTGGCTTTCTTTGGGGGCGCGCGGCTTTCGCTTCGCTCCTCTCTCTCGCTATCTTCCTCCTTGGGCTTGCCGGCACGACTCCGGAGGCGCTTGAGGCCAGCGCTCAATCCATCGATAATCCGCAAATAGCGTGAAACGAAAAATCCCTTCAGACGTTGCCATCGGCTGGTGCCGGCTTCGGGGACGCTCTCGGCGTCTTCCGGGGAGAGGGAGTCGGTCTGGTCGCCTTCCGGTTTCATGGCGATTGGGCGAATGTCGCCCCGGATGTCCCAAAGGGGAGACAGGCCGGCGGTTCACCGCATGTGGCCATTGCCACGAATCTGTCCCGAATGATAGTGAAATCTGTTACTAGCATATGCATATACTAGCGGCAGTGCCGCTGGATCACCCCCCGGAATAGGGCCTGAATACCTGCGCTATTAGCGGGTTCCTCGTCCGACAGGTCCGGCTGTCGGAATCGGGATTTTTGTCTTGCAGCACTACAGGCGGTATGATGCGCTGCTGATGCTTTGATGGCGACTGCCGGGGCGTGTGTCGGGAGACTTGGGCGGCGCTGTGCGACCCCCGACAGCCCGTTGATTGTTGATGCAATTGGTTTTAATTTCAAAGGAATGGACGCAATGATCGATCTCGAAGTCATACACCGTATCCAACATACGTTGATCGATCGCAAGGGCGCCGCACCGGAGTCGTCCTATGTGGCGAGCCTGTATGCCAAGGGTACCGACAGCATCTGCAAGAAGGTCGCTGAAGAAGCCGCGGAAGTCATCATGGCGGCGAAGGACGGCGATTCCCTGCATCTGGTCCGCGAGGTGACCGATCTGTGGTTTCACAGCATGATCCTGCTGGCCCATTTTGGCCTTGACGTGAACGATATTGCCGCGGAATTTCGTCGGCGCGAAGGGATCTCGGGCATAGACGAGAAGAACTCGCGGGATCGGGGGGAAGCATGAGCGACTGCATCTTTTGCAAGATTTCGCGCGGCGAGATTCCCAGCCGGAAGGTCTTTGAGGACGACGACATCTTCGCCTTCCATGACATTCAACCGGTTACGCCGGTGCATTTCATGATTATCCCCAAGCTGCATATTCCATCGCTGATGGAGGCCGAGTCGAAGCATGTGGCGGTACTTGGCAAGATGCTTGCCTTGTCAGGCCGCCTGGCCCGCGAGCAAGGGCTGGACGACGGCTTCCGCGCCATCATCAACACCGGTCGTATCGGCCGGCAAGAGGTGTATCATCTGCACATGCACATCCTTGGCGGTCCCGAGCCGCTGGGGTCGATGGTCCGCAAAAAATAAGGAGAGACTCATGGGTAGCTTGAGCATTTGGCACTGGTTGATCGTGCTGGTAATCGTCATGCTGGTGTTCGGCACGAAGAAACTGCGCAACATCGGCTCGGACCTGGGTGGCGCCGTCAAAGGTTTCAAGGAGGGGATGCGCGAAGGCACGACCGAAAAGGCCACCGATGCCGGGACGCCGCCGCCGGTGAGCGGCCATACCCTCGAAGGTGAAATCAAGGAAAAGGTCAAGAGTTAGAAGATCGCGAATAAGCTCCGGGTGACCAGGTAGGAGCAGGTTCCGGAACTCCCGGCTGCGTATTCGGTATTCACCCTCCTCGCCGCGCATTCTTCAATTCCCATTTTATGTTTGACGTCGGCTTTTCCGAACTGGTTGTCATCGCCCTGGTGGCACTGATCGTCATTGGTCCCGAGAGGTTGCCCAAGGTGGCGCGGACGGTCGGCGTGCTGCTCGGACGTCTACAGCGCTACGTCAACGACGTCAAATCGGATATCAATCGCGAAATGCAGCTCGACGAACTGAAGAAGATCCAGGAAGAAGTTTCAACCCAGACGCGGGAAATGCAGGACTCGTTGAGCAGCGAGATGCGCGCCGTCGAGGATTCCCTGAATCACTCGATTGCCGCGCCGGAAGTCGCGCCCACGGAACCCAGCGCAGCGGCTCCCGATGCCACCGGGCCGGAGACGATTGCGGAAGGGACCGCGCCAGTCGCTCAGGCACCCGAGCATCAAATGGAACTCGGATTCGGCTCAGCGACCGAGAAAGCCAAGGGCTAGGCGCATGTCCGAGGTTCAGGAAACCTTCATCTCCCACTTGATTGAGCTTCGCGACCGGCTGATCCGCTCCCTGGTCGCCGTCATCGCGGTGTTTCTCTGCCTGGTCAATTGGGCCCGCGACATCTACACCCTGCTGGCGACGCCGATGCTGGCGGCCCTGCCCACGGGCGGCCAGATGATCGCGACGGACGTGGGCGGGGCATTTTTCGTGCCGATGAAAGTCACACTGATGCTGGCGTTTCTCATCGCCCTGCCGTATGTGCTCTATCAGGTGTGGGCTTTTGTGGCGCCCGGGTTGTATGCGCACGAAAAGAAACTGACGCGGCCGCTGCTGGTTGCCAGCGTGTTGTTGTTCTTCGTCGGCATGGCTTTCGCCTACTTCATCGTTTTTCCCACCGTATTCGGTTTCGTGAACAAATTCGCTCCCGAAGGCGTGGCGGTGATGACCGATATCGACAAATACCTTTCTTTCGTGATGACCACGTTTCTGGCGTTCGGCATCACTTTCGAGGTGCCGGTGATCGTCATCGTCCTGGTCAAGACCGGGCTGGTCAGCATCGCCAAGCTCAAGGAGGCACGACCCTACGTGGTGGTCGGTGCCTTCGTGGTGGGCGCCATCTTCACCCCGCCCGACGTGCTCTCGCAGTTCCTCTTGGCGGTGCCGCTGTGGCTGTTGTACGAACTTGGGATCGTCGTCGCCGGCCTTATTTCAAGACCCGTCGCAGTCGAATCCAGGAATGAGTCTCCAGGGTCGGGCGCTGTCGAGGCGGAACGCCAACTCGACAAGGCGGAAGCCGATATCCTCAAACCATAGCGTGGAAACAGGCAGGGATGTCCAAAGGGGTTCCGGCCAGACTCACCAGCGAAGCGGATGTCCGCAATCTGGCTTCGTCCGCACTGCTCAAACTGTTCGATAGCCTATACGAAGGCGCCGTGGTCGTCGATCGCACCGGCCGCATCACCTGGATCAATGACAAATACAAGGCCTTGATCGGCTGGAACGGGACCGAATCCATCGAGGGCAGGCTGGTCGAGGAAGTGATTCCCAACAGCCGTCTGCGCGCCGTTGCCGAATCCGGCCAGGCCGAAATGCTGGACATTTTCACGCTCGGGCAGCGCCAGGTGGTGGTCTCCAGAATACCCTTGCATGACGACCATGGTGCGTTGATCGGCGCGTTGGGGATCATCCTCTACGACCGTCTGCAAGCCCTGCGGCCGATCGTCTCGAAATTCCAGCAGATGCAGGTCGATCTCGCCTCTGCCCGGCGCGAACTGACGGAAAACCGCCAGGCCAAGTATCGCTTCAGCCAGTTCGTCGGCGTCAGCCGCGCGGCACGTGAAATCAAGGAACAGGCGCGCCGTGCCGCCGAACGCGAGATGTCGGTGCTGCTGCTGGGCGAGACCGGCACCGGCAAGGAACTGCTGGCGCATGCCATCCATGGCGCCAGTCGCCGCGCCGAGGCGTCGCTGGTGCGCATCAATGCCGCCGCCATTCCGGAAAACCTGCTCGAAGCCGAACTCTTCGGGGTCGAACCCGGCGCCTACACCGGTGCCGCCAGCAAACCCCGGCCCGGGAAATTCCAGCTCGCCGATGGCGGTACCCTGTTCCTGGATGAAGTCGGTGACATGCCCCTGGCATTGCAGGCGAAACTGCTGCGGGTCTTGCAGGAAGGCGAGATCGAGGCGCTCGGCGGCAACCGGGTGCGTTCAGTGGATGTGCGGGTGATCGCCGCCACCAGCCGCAACCTGAAAGCCATGGTGGATGCGGGCGAGTTTCGCCCCGACCTCTACTATCGGCTCAACGTGTTGCCCTTGCGCATTCCGCCGCTGCGGGAACGCAGCGACGATTTGCCGATCCTTTGCGAGACCTTGCTGGAGAGCATCGCCGAGCGGACGGGGGAGGTCGTCAGGACGGTCACGCCGATCGGCCTGGAACGACTCGCCGGATATTCCTGGCCTGGGAACGTGCGGGAACTCCAGAATGTGTTGCAGCAAGCCATCGCCAGCAGCGATGAACGCGAATTGGGACCGATGCACTTCGACATGTTGCCGGTCGCCCCGACACCTGCTACGGCACCGCAGTCCGTCGAAACTAGGTCCGGACCTGCGCGACCGCTGCGCGAGGCCGTCGCCGCCGCCGAACATGCGGAAATCCTCAAGGCGCTCGCGGCCACCGCCGGAATCAAGTTGCATGCCGCCAAGCTGCTGGGGATCAGCCGCGCCCAACTGTACGAAAAGCTTGCCGCTTACGGAATACTGTCTGCCGCGCCGGACAGTCAGGACACCGGTCAATAATCCGATTGCTCGTGGAGATCCTTCAAGCCGTAGGGAGTATCGCGGACTGGTAGGGAAACGATGTCCGGGATGACGGACAGTACGCCTGGGCAAGGCCTCGTTCGGGAGCAAGGATCGTTCGGGCATGGCGCGTCGCGGGTGACTTGGCCATCGACGGCAAACCCATAAAATCAATAACCTGGATGCCTCCTCGGGCTGTCGGCGGAGACTGACGAGCGGCATCAGAACCGCATGGCACGCGCCATGCTAATCATCCACTGGTTGCCGTCAGGTGACGGTTCTGATTCCCGTTTCGAGGAGGAGTGACATGAAGATCAAACAATTGACCATCGCCGCGCTGTTGGTAGGCACGGCGGCGTTCGCCAGCCACGCCATGGCGCAGGAATTAAAGATCGCCCTGATCGCCGGCAAGACCGGCGCGCTCGAGGCCTATGCCAAGGAAACCGAAATGGGTTTCATGCTCGGGCTGGAGTATCTCACCGGTGGCAAGATGGAGCTCAACGGCCGCAAGATCAAGGTTATCGTCAAGGACGACCAGGGCAAGCCGGATCTGGCCAAGGCCGCTCTGGCCGAAGCCTATGGCGACGACAAGGTGGACATCGCCGTGGGCACCACGTCCTCGGGCGCGGCCCTGGCAATGCTGCCGGTGGCCGAAGAATACAAGAAAGTCCTGGTGGTCGAGCCGGCGGTGGCGGATTCGATTACCGGCGACAAGTGGAATCGCTATATCTTCCGCACCGGCCGCAACTCCACGCAGGATGGATTGGCCGCGGCAGCGGCCTTGCTGGGTGATGCGAATATCGCTTTCCTCGCCCAGGATTATGCCTTCGGACGCGACGGCATCAAGGCCTTCAAGGACTCCCTGGTGACCATGAAGAGCAAGGCCAAGGTGATCCATGAGGAATACGCGCCCCAGACAGCGACCGACTTCACCGCTTCCGCCCAGCGCATTTTCGATGCACTCAAGGACAAGCCGGGCCGCAAGATACTCTCCATCTACTGGGCCGGTCCCAATCCCCTGACCAAGATCGCCGACATGAAGCCGGAACGTTATGGCATCGAATTGGCAGCGGGCGGCAACATCCTCCCGGTCATGAAGACGTGGAAGAACCTGAGCGGCCTGGAAGGCAGCATCTATTATTACTACGGCTTCCCGAAGAACAAGATGAACGACTGGCTGGTCGCCGAGAATCAGAAGCGCCTGAAGCAGCCGCCGGATTTCTTCACGGCCGGCGGCTTCGCGGCAGCCAGCGCGGTGGTGACGGCTTTGAAGAAGGCCGGTTCGTCCGACACCGAGAAGCTGATCGCCGCCATGGAAGGCATGGAATTCGACACGCCCAAGGGCAAGATGAGCTTCCGCAAGGATGATCACCAGGCGATGCAGTCGATGTACCACTTCCGGATCAAGAAGACCCAGGCGAACGAATGGGACCTGCTGGAACTGGTGCGCGAAATTCCCGCGGCCGAACTGCCTGTTCCGATCCGCAACAAGCGTTAGCCATAGCCTTCCCGAGTCTGGAGCGAAGTGTCCCAAGCGTCACCAGTGGCGCTTCGCTTCACTCGGCTTGACGGATTGACGGATCATTTGGCAACGGAACGAGCAGTCCCACCATGACGACCGAGATCGATTCCGAACCTCCGGTGCTGTCCACCCACGGCCTCAGCATCCACTTCGGCGGCCATGTGGCGGTCAACAACGTCAGTTGTGAATTTCGACCGGGTACGCTGACCGCCATCGTCGGACCGAATGGCGCCGGCAAGACCACCTATTTCAACCTGATCTCCGGCCAGTTGCCGGCGACTTCAGGCAGCGTGCGCCTGTATGGCGAGGACATCACCGCGCAGAGCGCGGCGCAGCGCACCCAGCGCGGCATCGGCCGGGCGTTTCAGTTGACCAACCTGTTCCCGAACCTGACGGTGCTGGAGAACGTTCGCCTCGCCGTGCAGAGCAAGGCGCGGCTGGGGGTGAACTTGATCTCCATGTGGACCAGCCACATCGAGCTGATCGACAAGGCCGAGCACTTCCTGCATCGGGTGAGCCTGGCCGAGCGGCGCGCCGAGTTGGCCGCGGCGCTTTCCCACGGCGACAAGCGCAAGCTCGAAGTGGCGATCCTGCTGGCGCTGGAGCCGGACATCCTGATGTTCGACGAACCCACCGCCGGCATGAGCGTAGACGAAGTGCCGGTGGTCCTCGAACTGATACGCCACATCCAGGCCCAGGGCAACAAGACCATCCTGCTCGTCGAGCACAAGATGGACGTGGTGCGCTCGCTGGCCGACCGCATCATCGTGCTGCACAACGGCTACCTGGTGGCCGATGGCGATCCGGTCGAAGTGATGGGCTCGCCCATCGTCCAGGAAGCCTATCTCGGCACGGGAGTGGCGGAACGTGTCTAGTCTGTCTAAAATGTCTGAACGGTCCGAACCTCTGCTGCGCCTTTCCGGCGTGCATACGCACATCGGCCAATACCATATCCTGCAAGGTGTCGACCTGGTCGTGCCGCAAGGCGGGCTGACGGTCTTGCTGGGGCGCAACGGCGCCGGCAAGACCACCACGCTACGCACCATCATGGGCCTGTGGCACGCCTCGCGCGGCAGCCTGAGCTTCGCCGGCGGCGACATCACGCAGTTGCCGACCCCCGACATCGCCAACGCCGGCATCGCTTACGTGCCGGAGAACATGGCCATCTTCTCCGACCTGACAGTGCGCGAGAATCTGCTGCTGGCGGCGCGCTCGGGAGATTTGGACACGGCACGCCTGGAATGGATCTTCGGTTTTTTCCCGGCGCTGAAGAGGTTCTGGAACCAGCCCGCCGGAACCCTTTCCGGCGGCCAGAAACAAATGGTGGCGATTGCCCGCGCCATCGTCGAACCGAGAAAATTGCTGCTGGTGGACGAACCCACTAAGGGGCTGGCGCCGGCCATCGTGCACAGTCTCATCACCGCCTTCCGCGAGCTCAAGAACACCGACACCTCGATCCTGCTGGTGGAACAGAATTTCAATTTCGTCAAGAGCCTGGGCGATACCGTCGCGGTCATGGATGACGGCCGCATCGTGCATGCCGGGCCGATGGATGAACTGGCGGAGGATGCGGCCTTGCAGCAGCGACTGCTGGGTCTTTCCCTCGCCGCCCATCAATGATGCCGCCGGAGACTCCCATGCCTGTCGGTTCGGATAACCCCACCACACCCGCCAATGTCGTTGACTCCACGGCGGCGCTGCCCCGCGTGCGCATCGACTACCAGCCGCTGCTGATCCTGCCGGTCCTCGCCTTGCTGGTGCTGCCGCTGGTCGGCAGTTTCCCGACCTGGGTCACCCTGACGGTGGCCGGGCTGGCGATGGGCATGATGATCTTCATCATGGCCAGCGGCCTGACCCTGATCTTCGGCTTGATGGACGTGCTGAATTTCGGCCATGGCGCCTTCGTCTCCGTCGGCGCCTTCACCGCCACGCTGGTCCTGCTGCCGATGAAGGACTGGGTCCAGGCTGACTCGGTGCTGCTGAATCTGGCCGCGCTGGGCCTGGCCATCCTCCTGGCGATGCTGGTGACCGGCCTACTCGGCTGGGCCTTCGAACGCATCATCATCCGGCCGGTGTATGGCCTGCACCTGAAGCAGATCCTCATCACCATGGGCGGCATGATCGTCGCCGAACAGATGATCAACGTCATCTGGGGGGCGGAACAAATCCCTTTGCCTTTGCCTGAGACCTTTCGCGGCGCCTTCGTCTTCGGCGACTCGGCCGTGGAGAAATATCGCCTGATCGCCGTCGGCATCGGCCTGGCGGTGTTCGTGGCGATGTTCCTGGTGCTGAATCGCACCAAGATCGGTTTGCTGATACGCGCCGGCGTCGAAAACAGCGAAATGGTGGAAGCGCTCGGCTATCGTATCCGGCGTCTGTTCGTCGGCGTCTTCGTCGCCGGCTCGGCCCTGGCCGGCCTGGGCGGCGTGTTGTGGGGCCTGTACAAGGAAACCCTGACTGCGGCCATCGGCGGCGAGATCACCGTGCTGGTGTTCATCGTCATCATCATCGGCGGTCTCGGTTCGGTGGGCGGCTGTTTCATCGGCGCCCTGCTGGTGGCGTTGGTTGCCAACTACGCCGGTTTTCTGGTGCCGAAAGTGGCACTGGTCTCCGACATCCTGCTGATGGTGGCGGTCCTGCTGTGGCGGCCACGCGGTCTTTATCCCGTGGCCAAGAGATGACTACCTTCCCCCCATCCCCCTTCCCAAGGAAGGGGGTGACACCGGTTCGCTGCGCTCCATTTATCACGCCGCTTCTCCTTGGGGTCCCCCAGGGGGATTTCCTTCGGGGCACGGCCCTGCGGAGAAGACCATGCTGAACAAACTCCTCTCCGGCGATTTTCCGCGCAGCCGCATCCTGGCGGCACTGCTGCTGGCGATCTTCCTGGGTCTGGCTCTGGCACCGTTCATCGTCTCGGGGGCGCGGCCGCTCAATGTCGCTGCCACCATCTGCGTCTTCATCGTGCTGGTGGCTTCCTACGACTTGCTGCTGGGTTACACCGGCATCGTTTCCTTCGCCCACACCATGTTCTACGGCATCGGCGCCTACGGCGTCGGGCTGGCCCTGAACGGCATGAATCCCGACTGGTGGGCGGTGTGCGTCGGCCTGGCCTCGGCCATGACGCTGTCGCTGCTGCTGGCCTTGGTGATCGGCCTGTTCTCCTTGCGGGTGAAAGCCATCTTCTTCGCCATGATTACCCTGGCGGTCGCTTCGGCATTCGCCGTGCTGGCCTCGCAACTTTCCGACTTCACCGGCGGCGAGGACGGACGCAGCTTCAAGGTGCCGGAAATCCTGCAACCGGGTTTCAGGCTCCTCGACACGGAGATTTTCGGCCGCGTCATCGACGGTAAGCTGATCACCTACTACCTGGTGTTCTTCTCGGCGCTGGCGCTGTTCCTGGGCATGCTGCGCATCGTCAATTCGCCTTTCGGGCGGGTTCTGCAAGCGATCCGTGAAAACGATTTTCGCGCCGAGGCGCTGGGCTATCGCACCGTCATTTACCGGACCCTGGGCAATTGCCTGGCTGCCCTGGTCGCCACCCTGGCCGGGGCGCTGATGGCCTTGTGGTTGCGGTATGTCGGGCCGAAGACCTTCCTGTCCTTCGAGGTCATGACCGACATCCTGCTGATCGTGGTGATCGGCGGCATGGGCACG